>NZ_JCAUAZ010000012.1:0-184213 GCF_059692215.1 Paenibacillus sp. J22P51
TGATGGCGGAGGGGACCCACGCGTTCCCATCTCGAACACGACCGTTAAGCCCTCCAGCGTCGATGGTACTTGAACCGCAGGGTTCTGGGAGAGTAGAACGTTGCCAAGCAAAGAGTTAGAGTCTTTCTGGATTATTTTCCAGAAAGACTCTTTTTTTTATATCTGTAAATGTTGCTTTTTTAACCATACTAATCCTACGAGGAGGGATGACGATGAGGACAACAAGCAGCATGAGATGGATCAACAGGGTGTGTCTTTGTTCGTTAGTAACACTGATGATGAATGGTTGCTCAACCAAAATCGATGAAGTGAAGGAGGAGACAAATCCACTTCACTCATTAAGTCATGTAGGAAGCATGGAGCCTGCGCCCTATCAGGAGCCGAAGAAGATGCCGGTCGTTGCGGCAACGCCTTATTTTCAAAAGCCTGCTAAACCACCGATCGTGAAAGGTATTTATGTTTCAGCCTGGTCCGCTGTAGGCAATAAATTCGAGCAATTGATAGAACTAGTGGATCGTACGGATTTAAACGCGATGGTGATTGATGTTAAGAACGATTCCGGTCAGGTGACCTATCCCTCGACGGTTCCATTGGTCAATGAGATCGGGGCGAATAGCCACGTCATTATACAAGATATGAAAGCGAAGCTGCAAAGATTGAAGCAGAAGCAAATTTATACAATTGCAAGGCTTGTCGTGTTTAAGGATCCTTATTTAAGTAAGAAGAAGAGTACGTATGCTATGAAAAACAAAGACGGAAGTGTCTGGAAGGATGCGAAAGGAATTGCTTGGGTAGATCCTTTTAAAACAGAGGTATGGGACTATAACATTCAAATAGCGAATGAAGTAGCTGCTCTGGGGTTCGATGAAATCCAATTTGATTATGTGAGGTTCCCAGAGAATGGGCAAAAGGTGGATCGGGAGGTCCAATTCGATAACCCGCAGAAGCTAAGTAAAGCACTGGATATTGCAACCTTTCTGCATAAGGCAAAGGAACAGATCGGAGGGAAGGCGTATATTTCAGCGGATGTATTTGGATTAACGACGTCTTTACCTAATGATATGGGAATTGGACAGGACTGGGCGATGATCAGCAAGGAGGTTCATTTTATTTCTCCAATGCTGTATCCGTCACACTACACGACCGGGATTTATGGGGTGAAACATCCAGATTTGCAGCCATACGCGATCATCCATCAAGCTATTAACGATGCCAAATGGAAAAATCATCAGTTAGCACAATCGAGTGGTCAGATCGCTCAGATCAGGCCCTGGTATCAGGATTTTACAGCTACTTGGGTGAAACCGCATAAGAAGTATGGTGTTGTTGATGTAAAAGAGCAGATTAAGGCGGCTAGGGAGCAAGGGGTTGAGCAGTTCTTGTTATGGAATCCAAGCAGCACATACTCCTATCGTTAACGGAATTGACTTATTCAAGGTGAGGGGGAGCCGTGTGCTCGTCCTTTTCCTTGACACCAAAAATAGGCTTTTGTTAAGATTGCAATCATACGAAAGAATGAGCAGAAGCTTATGAATCAAGCTTTCTTCAGATAGAGGGCTTTAAGGAGGACATGGTACGCTGTGAGAGAAGATAAGTTTGGCAAGGAAGGCTTAACGTTTGACGATGTATTGTTAGTGCCTAGAAAGTCTGAAGTGTTCGGTAAGGAGATCGACGTTTCGACGCAACTGGCACCTGGTGTGAAATTAAATATCCCTTTCATTAGCTCCGCTATGGATACGGTAACGGAGTCTGCGCTAGCGATTGCTATGGCACGTGAAGGCGGTATCGGAATTATTCATAAGAATATGCCGATTGAGCTTCAAGCGGAGCACGTTGATCGGGTAAAAAGGTCCGAGAGCGGCGTTATTACAAACCCATTCTCCTTAACGCCTGAGCATCATGTTTATGACGCAGAAGAGTTGATGGCGAAATATCGGATCTCCGGTGTACCGATTGTGAATGAGAATAATCGTTTAGTCGGTATTTTGACGAATCGCGACTTGCGTTTTGTACATGACTATTCCATCAAAATTAAAGAAGTGATGACGCAGGAAGGCCTTGTGACAGCGCCAGTTGGAACAACGCTGCAGCAGGCAGAAGGCATCCTTCAGAAGCATAAGATTGAGAAGCTGCCTTTGGTAGACGAGAATTTTGGTCTAAAAGGGTTAATTACCATTAAAGATATCGAGAAGGCCATTCAGTTCCCTAACTCGGCGAAAGACGCGCAAGGCCGCTTGCTAGTAGGCGCAGCTGTGGGTGTATCCAAAGACGTGCTAGAGAGAGCCGCAGCGCTTGTCACAGCTGGTATTGACGTTATCGTCGTGGATTCTGCTCACGGACATCATATTAATATCGCAGAGACTGTGAAGAAGCTGAGAGCCCAATATCCAGAGCTTCCGATCATCGCTGGAAACGTGGCAACAGGCGATGGTACGCGTGATTTGATCAAAGCGGGAGCTTCTATGGTGAAAGTAGGGATCGGTCCTGGATCGATCTGTACAACTCGTATTATTGCAGGGATTGGTGTTCCACAGATTACAGCGATTTATGATTGTGCGCAAGCAGCTGCCGAGTTCGGCGTTCCGATTATCGCAGATGGCGGTATCAAGTACTCTGGTGATGTAGTTAAAGCGATCGCAGCGGGAGCTAGCGCGGTTATGATAGGCAGTCTTTTTGCAGGGACAGAAGAGAGTCCGGGTGAGTCTGAGATTTTCCAAGGACGGAAGTTCAAGGTTTATCGCGGAATGGGCTCCTTAGGCGCAATGAAGGAAGGCAGCAAGGATCGGTACTTTCAAGAGAACGAGAGCAAGCTGGTTCCAGAAGGTATTGAGGGCCGTGTAGCTTATAAAGGGCCAATGGCGGATACGGTGTATCAACTGGTGGGTGGACTTCGTTCAGGCATGGGGTATTGTGGAGCGCGTAACATTCAAGAACTCATTCATGATACGCAATTCGTGCGTATTACAGGTGCAGGACTGAAGGAAAGTCATCCGCATGATATCCAAATTACGAAAGAAGCACCGAATTACTCGATGTAAGTTTGTTGTCACAATATGGATGAAATTGGAGGCGTGGGAGTTGAACCCACGTTTTCTTTTTTTTGTCTAATGGGGTGTGTTACAATATAACGTGTCATAACTGTTATCCAAACATATTTAGGGAGAGTGAAATTGTGAGATTTTTAAGTTTTACAAAGAAAAAGGTTGCTTTGGTGTTAGGTGTTAGCTTAATTGCTCAATCCTTACTTTTACATATACAGCCAACCTATGCGGCATCGCCTGCTCCTTCGGCAACTCCAAAACCTGCTGCGGTGACAACACCTGCGCCTAATGCAGGAACAACGCCTGCACCCGCACTGAATGAACCTCAAGTAGCAGCGAAATCTGCGATAATCATGGAGGCAAGCACCGGGGCAGTATTGTTTCAAATGAATGCGGATGAAGCATTCCCTCCAGCGAGTATGGCGAAGATGATGACGGAATATTTGGCGATGGAGAGTATCAAAGAGGGCAAATTTAAGTGGGACTCACCCGTGACAGCTAGTAAGAATGCGGCAGATGTCATCGGCTCTGGTCAATTGATTGCCGAAAATGAAACACTGACGTTCAAAGATATGTTTAATGCGATGTCCATTTATTCCGCGAATGATGCTTCTGTGGCTTTTGCTGAATTGCTAGGTGGGACGGAAGAGAATTTTGCGAAAATGATGAATGACAAAGCGAAACAGCTTGGGATGTCCGACAAGGCACATTTTATTAGTGCGACAGGACTTTCACGTGCTGATCTTATCAATCCGCCGGCTTCCATTGAGGGTGAAACCAAGATGACCGCTCGCGATGCGGCAATTCTTGCTTATAATATTTTGAAGGATCATAAAGAAATTCTGGAATTTACGAAAATTCCATCGTTAAAGCTAAGAGCAACGGACAAGGCTCCAATGATCAACTGGAACTGGATGCTCGAAGGGAATTCGACAAACACCAATTTCAAAAAGTATGCGTATCAAGGATTGGACGGCTTGAAAACGGGATCAACGGATGATGCAGGCTACTGCTTCACCGGAACTGCAGAACGTAACGGCATGCGTATGATTACGGTTGTTATGGGCACCAAGACTGAACCAGAGCGTTTCAATGAAACACGCAAGCTACTGGATTATGGATTTAACAATTTCGAGATGAAGCCATTCTTGAATGCGAAGCAACCGATAGATTCTTTGAAAAGTGTGAACATTAAGAAGGGTGTACAAACCGAAGTATCTCTTGTAACGAAAACAGGTCTAACTTTCGTTGCTAGAAAAGGTGCGAAGGATACGGATTTCAAAGTTACAACTGAGCCAGTTGAAGAAAGCAAGCTTGTAGCTCCTATTGCGAAAGGCGACACGCTGGGGAAAGTAAAAGTAAGCTACAATGGTCAAGAAAAAACCGTAGATTTGATTGCGGATGCTGATGTTGAAAAAGGTAGCTGGATCCGACTGTTGTTCCGCTCCATTAAAAACTTCTTCAGCGATATGTTCAATGGGATTAAAGGCGGCTCTTAGGCCAGAAAATGGGTTGTATATTACCCCTCCTTCATGTAAAATTGTTGTTTAGAAGTTTATTATCGAATCGTGTAGGGAACTACACCGAAATTGCATAGAAGCTATAGGAGGAAATAGAGAATGGAAACTGGAACTTCCCGCGTTAAAACAGGTATGGCCGAAATGCAAAAAGGCGGCGTCATTATGGATGTAATGAACGCTGAGCAAGCTAAAATCGCAGAAGCAGCTGGCGCGTCCGCTGTTATGGCGCTTGAGCGCGTACCTGCAGACATTCGTGCTGCTGGTGGCGTATCCCGTATGGCTGACCCAACAATTGTTGAAGATGTGATGAAAGTTGTATCCATTCCAGTCATGGCGAAAGCAAGAATCGGACACTTCGTTGAAGCTAAGGTTCTTGAATCCCTAGGCGTTGACTATATCGATGAGAGTGAAGTACTAACACCTGCGGATGAAGTATTCCACATCAACAAACGTGATTTCACCGTGCCTTTCGTATGTGGTTGCCGTGATCTTGGCGAAGCTTTACGTCGTATTGGTGAAGGTGCATCCATGCTTCGTACCAAAGGTGAGCCAGGAACAGGGAACATCGTTGAAGCGGTTCGTCACATGCGTACGATTCAAGGTCAAATTCGCAAAGTTCAAAGCATGTCTTTGGATGAGTTGATGTTCGAAGCCAAAACGCTTGGCGCTCCTTATGAGCTCTTGTTGCAAATTCACCAAACAGGTAAATTGCCTGTTGTTAACTTCGCAGCTGGCGGTGTTGCTACACCTGCTGATGCAGCGCTTATGATGCACCTTGGTTCTGATGGTGTATTCGTTGGATCTGGTATTTTCAAATCCGATAGCCCAGAGAAGTTCGCTAAAGCAATCGTTGAAGCGGTAACGCACTACACAGATTACAAAATGATCGCTGAAATCTCCAAAAACCTAGGTACCCCTATGAAGGGAATCGAAATTTCCAAGCTTCAAGCTTCCGAGCGTATGCAGGAGCGCGGCTGGTAATGACGAAGATTGGGGTTCTCGCGCTGCAAGGCGCGGTAGCGGAGCATATTCGTGGGATTGAAAAGGCGGGCGCAGAAGGTGTGGTTGTCAAACGCACCGAGCAGCTCGCTGAGCTTGATGGCATTATTCTTCCTGGCGGGGAAAGCACGACGATCGGTAAGCTCATGCGTACGTATGGCTTCATCGATGCGCTACGTGATTTCTCCGCGGCAGGCAAGCCGATCTTCGGCACCTGCGCAGGGTTGATTGTCATTGCGAAAGAGATCACCGGACAGCCAGAAGCTCACCTTGAGCTGATGGACATTACGGTGGCTCGCAACGCGTTCGGTCGTCAACGTGAAAGCTTTGAGACGGACTTGCCGATCAAAGGCATTGACGAGAACGTTCGCGCGGTTTTTATTCGGGCTCCACTCATCGAAAAGGTGGGACCGGATGTGGATGTACTGGCCACGTATGACGGCCAGATCGTCGCCGCGCAGCAAGGGCACCTCCTTGCGGCGTCGTTTCACCCAGAGTTGACGGATGATTTCCGTCTGCACAGTTATTTCCTAGACATGGTAAAGCAAAGCCAAGCATAATAAACGGTTCAAGCACCCCGAGTTAACCGGATTGCCGGTATGGGTGCTTGCTTCCATATACAAACCATTTTGCGCTAACGGAGGAATCTCCTTGTTTGATGTAAAGTTACTTCGAAGTGATTTAGCAGCTGTACAAGCTGCCATGCAAAACCGCGGCAAGCAGATCGAGGAGCTTAATGGTTTCACAGAATTAGATGTGAAACGCAGAGAGCTGTTGCAAGAAACCGAACAGCTGAAAAACCGCCGCAACACCGTTTCCCAAGAGGTAGCGGGCCGTAAAAGATCCGGTGAAAATGCGGATGAGTTGATTCAAGAAATGAAAGTGGTCGGAGACCGTATTAAAGAGCTTGATGACGAGATCCGTGTCTTGGACGAGTCTTTACAACAAGTCCTACTCTCCATCCCGAATATGCCCCATGCAAGCGTTCCTGTGGGCCGTACAGAGGAAGAGAACGTGGAAGTGCGCCGCATTGGTGACATTCCGCAGTTCAATTTCGAAGTGAAGCCGCATTGGGAAGTGGCGCAGGATTTAGGCATTTTGGATTTCGAAGCAGCGGCGAAGGTAACGGGCTCGCGTTTTGTGTTCTACAAAGGACTGGGAGCTCGGTTAGAGCGCGCATTGATCAACTTCATGATGGACTTGCACAGTGATGAGCATGGCTATGAAGAAATGCTGCCTCCTTATATTGTAAACCGTGATAGCTTGACGGGTACAGGTCAGCTTCCGAAGTTTGAGGAAGATGTGTTTAAGCTGGAGAATTCGGAATATTTCCTTATTCCAACAGCGGAAGTACCAGTCACGAATTACCACCGTGAAGATATTCTAACGAATGAACAGCTGCCAGTTAACTTCGTGGCGTTCAGTGCTTGTTTCCGTTCGGAAGCAGGATCGGCAGGACGAGATACACGCGGTTTAATCAGACAGCATCAATTCAACAAAATTGAGCTTGTAAAGCTTGTGAAGCCCGAAGACTCCTATGAGGAGTTGGAGAAGCTTACAGGGCATGCTGAGCGCGTTCTACAGCTATTGAGGCTGCCTTACCGTGTGCTGTCACTCTGCACAGGTGATATTGGCTTCACGTCAGCGAAAACGTACGATCTAGAAGTATGGCTGCCTAACAGCGGCGCCTACCGCGAGATCTCCAGCTGCAGTAACTTCGAAGACTTCCAAGCCCGCAGAGCGAACATTCGCTTCCGCCGGGATGCGAAGGCGAAGCCGGAGTTCGTACATACGCTGAATGGATCAGGCTTGGCGCTAGGTCGAACAGTGGCGGCGATTCTTGAGAATTACCAGCAAGCGGATGGTTCAATCGTTGTGCCAGACGTGCTTGTTCCGTACATGAACAACGTTAAAGTGATCACGAAAAAATAGCACTTGCATCGAGTGACGATTATGTGCTACAATGCTTTTTGTCACTGCACAAGGTCGTCTCCCTAATCGGAGACACCTATCGTGGAGAGGTGGTCGAGTGGTTTAAGGCAGCGGTCTTGAAAACCGCCGAGGTCGCAAGGTCTCCGTGGGTTCGAATCCCACCCTCTCCGTAGCCAAAGTAATACCTAACCAAAAAGTCATGCGATTCTCGAAATCGTGTGGCTTTTTTTGTTTTTCTAGTTGAGAGGACAGTATTAAATCTCATTAGTATACCTCCCTGAGAGGCTCTGTGTCACCGTGACGCCTGAAATGGACGTTGTATCTTATGGGCTCTCTGATGTCATTACAGCCCATGTAAAGGCCTTATTGGCCTTCTATGGGGGATCTGGCCAAATAGGCAGAAAGCAGGCTGGATATATCCCACTGACAACCATCAGGCGGCTTAAACCGTGGTTGGTAGTAGGTGTTTTTTTACATGGATAAAAGACGGGCCGCTTCCGCATTTTAATCATGTGGAGGTGTTACCTATGAGCAAATCAGATAAACCTAGCGTGGATCAAGTTGAACTCGTAAACGAATGGATGCGCGTAATGCCCACCGTTCTGCAGCCTGCTGATCAAACAAGGGTATGGGCAGACGAGGGCGATGCGGATGCCATCCGCGTGCACATAATGACGGCGGGGCATACCGGCTATTCGTTTGATTTTAAAGTGACGTATGTAGATGCCAGAGAAGTGAAGGTTGAGCTGACCGATGTACAGCAAGGAACGACGCATATTGACGAGCGTGGCGATGTCGTACAGTCTTTAATCGATGATTATGTGCGTCATATCCATGAATGTGCGCAGGCTTTGCAGAAGGTCACCAACGCTTAAGTAAGAAGGAGGACACCGTGATGACGAAGCAAAAGAGTCCAGATAAAAACTTGCAAAATGTGGCGAAAGATCTGGGTGCCAATCCGGTCAACGCTCATAATGCGCAGCAGATCCAGCAGAAGGTCAATGATCATCGGCATCAGGATGCGCTTAATCAAGATGGAAACTAGCTCGTAGAAGGAGGATGGGCATTCATGTCTAAACCCAAATCATATTCAGCAGGCGACAATCTTGTGAACAATGGTTCTGTTAAAAACCGAAATAATCATGGCGGGAATCAAGAGCCCTTATCTGGATCGAAAAAGGTGAAGAATCAGAATCATCACGGTGGACACGCGGCAGAAGGCCATGGACACGGCGGCGACTAATTTTTTTTTACAAACATGATTAAAAAAACGTAAACCGGTCATACTATTATTGTCGGCAAGCAGAGAGGTGTGGTTCCGTTGGAGCAATTAGCGAAAGCGAAACAACCGTTGCAAAGAGGACTTTTCTACCTGTTATAATCAGGCTGGAGGGCGATGTGCTAAAGACACTTACCGTGTTTTATACGCAGATTTAACTTAGGTTTTCGTGTAACAAGGTTCAAAGAAATATCATCAATGCCGACGAAAAAAGAACCCTTAGGGGTTCTTTTTTTCTATGTCTATGGAGTTGTCGGAAGTGGTCTGGGTAACAGCTTAACAGCTATATCACGGTTAGAGCGAATCGCGTGATTCGTTCCTATTATTGCGCAATTGTAGACTTGTTAGCTGACAAAGGCTGTTTCTTAGTTGCACTTTGAACGAAATAAGCAAGTAGTGCACTGCCAGCACCGAGAATGCCGAGTACAATAAAGCCTTCATTAAGCGAGAAATAATCGCCAATGATCCCCATAAGGACAGGCCCGATGAACATACCGAGACCATAAATCGCTTGGAAAAAGCCCATCGCTGTTGCTCGCTTTTCCGCAGGCATATGCTTAATACTCATCCCCATGAGCAGGGTAAACGAAAGTCCGCGACCAAAGCCTGCTAACGCTTGTGTAATCATGAGCAGCCAGAGATGATGGGTGAAGGGAATCGTGAATGTGAATATACCCATGAGCAGAAAGCCAGCTACAACCATACGTTTCTCCCCATACCGGACCGACCAACGTCGTCCACCGAACAAGGAGGCCAGAGCTACAGGGACGTTGGCGAATAAAGAGAGCAGGGACAGCGAGAATTTGTCCGCGCCGAGCTGCATGGCATAAACCGGCGTGAAGCCGAAAACCGTAGCAAAGATCAGCACTTGCGATAAAATAGCGAGCAGGGAGACGAATAAGAGTGTGCGATCCGTTGCCACGTTGCCGATCCCGCGCAGGGTGATTTTAGGCGCGTCTTTTTCTACTTTTTCGATAAGAAAGAAAGAGCCAATCATGCCCAGTAAACCAAGCACGGCGCCTAGAATGAACACCGACTCCCAACCAAGCTTGTCTGCGGCCCAGCCCGCACTAAGTATGCCCAGCACCTGACCGAGTGAGTTGAAAAAGGAGATCGTTCCGATCGCCTTGGTAGACTCTTCATGCTTGTAATAGCTCGTGAATAGCACCGTAAAATCAACCCAAGTCGCTGCAGCTGCCCCTGCAAGTGCGCGAAGAATCAAGATCCAAGTGAAATCGTGCGTGAACCATAGCCCGAGTCCCGTTATGGCGGTGAAGAGAAGACCGAAGGTGATGAACAGTCTTCTTTTATGAAATCGGTCCGACATAATGCCTACGGGAATACGGAGCAGCATTTGCGAGATGCCATACATGCCGACAATCCAGCCAGCCAGCTGGTGGCTTCCCCCGAGGAACTCCACGTAGGGCGCCATGATGGGAACGCTAGTGTACATCGACATCCAGAAGAGCATCGTGACCGCACAGAAGAGCGGAATGCGATAGGATGGCATATTGCGAGTTGTTGTCATCGGAGTAAGAACTCCTTTCGATTCAGTGTTATCTCTATTATCCTTCTTTTGTTGACTCAACGTCAAAAAGATTATGCATAGAGGCGATGCCGCGTACTTGTTCAACCAATGCATGATGGTGGCTAAAAAAGCTGTAACAGTTTCATTAGTGGGCGAATATCCTAACGATAGTCAAAGGAGGGATAGGCGTGTACGGGAATCATCGATGATATGGACGAGGAAGGCGTCACTATGTTAATCCCTGAAGAGGTTGATGGCGAGGAAAGGGAGATTGATCCAAGCAGACAACCATAAGGCCACAGGTATCGCCGATTTCGTCGGCAGCATTTTCCGTTTTTCCTGTTTGCATTTCCGTTCTTCAGACCTTACCCATACTACCGCCCCTATTATCCTTACTATCCTTGGTATTAGTAGACAAGGGCGGTGCGGCTGCACAAACCGAGCTAATATCATCGTAAAACAAAAGACGATCGCAGTCGGATATCACCCGATTTGCCATCGTCTTTTACTTTTGAACGGACAATTATTCGTATACGCGCCCGATACGATTCGAACGTACGACCTACAGTTTAGGAAACTGTTGCTCTATCCTGCTGAGCTACGGGCTTCCCAAAACCCTTGATATAATGAGTTTTTTGTATATTTACCTAACCAACAGACTGTGTAACGTCCAACAGTCTACTTTATTCTAACTACACAGTCTATTATATCATTACATGAAAGGAGTTATAAAGTATTTGTTACTCGTTCTTAAAAACTCTATAAATGTTTCGAATTACTTTGTCTTGATCTTCTTCCTGTTCCATACTATTAAGAACTGATACAATGTGTTCAACTCTTTGGGCATACCAATCAAGACTACTTACATCTGCTAGCAAATTTACATTGGAATCATATGGATCAGGAAGTACCCCTTTCCTAAATATCATTGCAATGTAACTTAAAACCTCTTTAACATTGTATGAAAATACTTCAGTCCAAATATGAGATTTTTCGTATTGAACAACAGCTGACTCTATCGCAAATGACGATATTGAAAACCTATATTTACTCTTTATATACTTGCATAAACGAATAACGTTTCTAAAACCATCATTATTCATTGCTGCACCATCAAGTAACTGTATATCTTCACGTGGTGAGGTGATAATCCAAGATCCTTCCTTATTTCCTTTTGGAATAATATAAAATGTTGTGTCATCATCGTCTCTTTTAAATATTCCTGCAGGAACTAAATCTATTTTTAAGTTATGTTTTTGAATATAAGCAGTTATTGCTTGCCCAGCCCGCTCTGGAGCTTCTCCACCAAAGCTTTCTGTGACCTTAGTAACGACACCTTGTAGCCAGTTTAGTAGTTTAGTTGGACTTACCCCAGAATCATCAGACTTTTTATATTTACTATCATATCGATGATTAGGAGTCGCATTTCCTTGTCCAGTGCCATATGCAATTCCCCCTTTAGTGAAAACACCTGTACTACAGTCAATAACCACAAGAACATCAAACTCGTCAACGGTAGATACTTTTGTCTTTTTGAAAAAACTACCAAAGTAAACAAAAGGAGTAGGAGAGTAGAGGCTAGGTTCATTAGAATTGCGATTGATCTCATTCTGCAACCGTTTTAAAAACCATTCTCTACTGCTAACTGCTGCACTTATATCTGTTCGATTTAGTTTAATTTCATCGTAGATAAACTCACTAATTGCCGTGTCAATATTCCCCATGTAATTTACTCACCTTTGCGCTTTTTTTCTGAATCGGTATATAGCTCCTCACCATCATTTAGCCCTTTCTGAGCAAGTCGATAATCAGCATTCGAAGTAGGAAAAGCATCAGCATCATTGTTAATTTGGTTGCAGACTTTCGATAAATTCTCCAACTGCTCTCGTAGACTCTCAGGATCAAAATGATTATCTAGTGAATAGGCTTCCACTCGATTACACTCTTTTGCAACGGCTAAATATCTTGAGGCAATGCTTCTATGCCCTTCCACTTGTTTCTGAAAATTAAAAAATGTTTGAATACCGATAAGTGCTGCTGTTAGTAATGATAGAAACGCTCCTACCCATTTACCTAAATTGGACCATTCGTCCGAAAAAAATGCAAATAAGATTGATCCAGCAAGAATATTTGCGATTAAGCTAATGATACCAACATAGGCATGATATCTCTGTTTTCTATCGGCAGCATTATAATGCTTTTTTTTACCATAAAGAGCATCCACCCGTAACTCACGAACTAAATTTAAGACATTATTGGACATAAAGTACCTCCGTGGCATATTTTTTGTATGTTTTATATTATATCAGAACAAAAGATTGTACACTATTAATTTCCTTCAAATCCAAATGTAGGATAAATATTCAATTATAATAGTTAATGATTATGTTCAACTGCGGATCTCTTTGAAAGAGAACCTAGACACATCAACAGCAACAGGCAAGCTAATGTTGACCATGATCAGTGAAATCAATGAGTTTGATCGTGCTAATATGCTAGAGCGTCAACGTGAAGGTATTGCAGAAACTAAGAGGGAGGTAAGTACAAAGGGCGTAAAGAGGTAGAAGTTACAAACTTTGAAGCTCACTATGCTCTATACATGAAGCGTGATGTCAGCAAGTCGGCACTAGCTAAAGATTTGGGCATATCAAGACCTGCGGTAGACAGATTAATCAATGAGTACGAACATGAGCTAATTGGGAACGTTATTTTTATTGTTCTACGTTAGTTGGCATTAATTGAACTAACTGGCGTTTACATAAATAATAAATGTGAAAAAGGAAATGGTTCGTGTATATCGAAAAGAGGATATGGCAATTGAGCTTCTTCATTGTCAGGACCTTAATCATGTGAAGGAGAAAGTAAAATGAAATCAAACCGAACGTTATGGACTTATTTGGTTTTAGGAATTGCATTGCCAGCTATAGTTTTAATAGTTTTAGCCTATTTTATTTTTGGTGACTTAACTGAGGCTGTTAAAGTGATGTATAGCTTTCGCGGTCAACCCAACAAAACAAAAGACGCTGTAGCTTCATTATTTTTGGTAATCTCCTCATTGCTCGGAATCTATTCATTAATAAGTACGATTGTTTTTAGCTATTTAATTTGGAAAGTAAGTGTTAGCACTTTACAAGTCACAGAAAGGTCGGAGAAGTTAGAAATTCAAAGAGATCAAACAATTATTCAAGAGAATGCTTTAATTGTTTACTACGATGTTCAGAGACAAATTACTAATCTAGTTGATTTATATAAAAGTTTGGTTGTAAGTAAAAAGGATCCGAGTCCATCTCGTCTATACCTAAGTGCAGATTGGATGAAGAACGTTGCTTCCCTCAGGAATGAACTCTCAGAGCAAGAAATGAAATATCTTTTTCGGTTTTACGAGGAGTTTCTGACCTTACAATCTGTTCTTGAAATACATAATGAACCAGTCGAAATAACAAAACATGTGAAAAAGCTTTCTGAGAATTATCTTGTAGAGGGATTACCACTGCCAATAATAATTCAATATTCAAATTCGTTAAATACAGAGAGCAAGATGTCCCTAAGACTCCTTACTATTTACCGAAAGATTCACAAAGCTACTTTTCCCTTGACTAAAATTAAAGAGGATTGGATTGAAGTCGACGGTGAAAAGGACGTAATGAATATAGAAGTCAATAATTATACCTATTTTAGAGGTGGAAGCACTTCAACGCTATTTGATGCTCTTGGAAATAATATTCTTGTTGGTTCTTTTACATATGGAGGAGCTGAATTCCTGGGAGGCAAAAGGATTCATGGATCTCTGTCAAGTATTGCATACAATATTGTAATTCAAAAAGCAGAGTCGGAAGAAGGCTTCCCAGTAATAACTAATTTAGTAATCCATGATTTTAAAGCAGAAAAAGATATCTATAACGCTGAAATAAAGAACAATGAACCTGTTAATGGTTTGGTAATTAAATATAATGCCGAAGGGGAGAAGATGTACGAGGGTTATCTCATTGATGGTAAAAGAGAAGGTGAGGGTACATCTTATCGAGAGGGGAAAAAGTATTTTTCAGGTATCTGGGAGAACGACCGACCGAAGAATGGTGAGTTAAGTGAAAATGGGAAGCTAGTGTTTAAAGGGGAGATAAAAAACGGTAATAAACCATGGAAAGGGGAGGCATTCAAACTTACAAGAGATTCCTTTTATGAATTTACGGGTATTTTAAAAAATGGTCTTCCTTTTCGTGGATCGGGTTATAATTTCAAGCAGAATCAGTATGGGTTAAGCTATAGCGAGGATCTTGAACATGAATACATGCACCCCGAGGATGAACAGGAGATGCATAGACAAATGTTCGAAGAAGAGCACGCTCGACGAAACGAGGAGGCTCGTAAAGCACATAGCTGGGAGGAGTATATTGAGGCAGATTGGAATAATGGAGAGGCAACAGACAAAGCTCCAATAG
Source organism: Paenibacillus sp. J22P51 (assembly GCF_059692215.1). Classification (NCBI taxonomy): domain Bacteria; kingdom Bacillati; phylum Bacillota; class Bacilli; order Caryophanales; family Paenibacillaceae; genus Paenibacillus; species Paenibacillus sp. J22P51. Next base: position 14,739 of record NZ_JCAUAZ010000012.1, read on the forward strand.
AATCTAATATTATTGTATTATATTATAAATAATTTATTATGATTATCAGTTCATTTGGAAAACTTGTGTTTGGATTGATGGTTATACATATTTATTACTTGAGCATGACGGGTAGCCGAATTATTCAAGAAACGGTGAACAATAGATAAATAAGATTAAGAACCCATCGAAAGGAGGAATCTATGCAGATTCAGAATTTATCCATAATACAATCCAGAATAACAAATTTTACATGGTCTGATTTGGTATGTATTTCTGCCTTTAAATATTACATGGACAAAAATAGGCACTATGAAGACATCTCAATGCTTGATATTGAGTTCTTATCCAATAAGGATGGAATAAACCTAAGAATTCAAATTAGATTTAGAGAGATTGAAAGTCTTAATATCAATGCTAGCGGAAACATAATACAACTTGGGATTTTTGATATTGTAGATATTAAAGGTGATGGTTGGTGTGCATTAAATTTTTGGGTACGGGACATCGAGTGTGAAGTTTTAGGCTTTTATTGTAATGCTATTGAGGTAGTTTCGGTAGATCAAATCGATTAACCACTTGCCCGTTTTCTCATTAAATAACGGCAAACGATAGTTATGCAGGGGTGCTTCTGAAAGACCTAGATGTACCTGACTATGTCGTGTTAAGCGTACAAATAACCACGGCATTGAGTTTGTTCAAGCTTAACCACGTATACGTAAACTTTGATAAGAACGTTTCCATAACTGGAGCGTTTTTTTTGTTTATTGTGCATTTTTCAATCTAATTACCTTAAGTAATTGAGAGCAGTGTGTGATTTTCCAACTCGTTTTACGACATAGCACTCGAGTGGAGTTTTTCAATGCTTTCTTATATTTGAAAAGGAGCATTTAAACAGGTGTACCTGCTTCTTAATATTTTTCAACCTCATTTACAGAAAATACCTTTATAGTCGTATTGTGAATTTTAACAGTTACTTGCGATTAGGTATATGTGAGGACTTGTCGCCATTAAGCCAAAAAAGAAGGATGTGATTTCGATAGACGATTAAATCGAGGAGCGTATTTGTGAGTTTGGATTCCTCTTTACGGTTGTGGGGTTGGGAGGACTTTTTTATCTCATGTAGACAAAAGAGAGGGGGGAGCATCTTGAGTTTCACAACGTTTAGATTACCAAGGAAACAAATGCAAGGCTGATAAAGTTATTACAAGCCGAGTAGCGTATGTAGACTAACTATTTGGGAATGTTGGTCAAACAAGCTGTACAGCGAGATTTAAGTAAGTAAACAAATTAAGAAAACCAAAACTAACTTCTAAGGAGAGACATATGAAAATGAAATTTATTAAGTTCGCCACGGGAGAGAAACATGCATCATATCCCAATGAGTATTCTGAAACTAAAGACGCGTTTGAGGATTGTGGTTATTGCTTGGAGCCGAATGAGGTGGTGATTGATATTGACATCTCAGATACCAAGAACGCCGATCTCTCCAAGGAAACTATTTTTGAGTTGTTTAAGACGGAGGGCATCGACACTCAGTTAGTCGAAACAGATCGAGGCTGGCATGCTTACTTTACCTACGACAGTTTGAAACCTGAAGAGAAATTCAAGTCGGAAGGCTACGTCCAGATAGGTGGGAAATGGGTCGATGTAGAGTTCAAAACTGCGGGATCAAACGGCAACGGTGGTATCACTGTAAAACGCAACGGTATTGAGCGTAAAGTTACTAATCCTAATAAACGAATGATGTTGCCTGAACTATTCTTGAAAGACTCTATAAAAAAGATACAACCACATACGGAGATTGTTCCATTTAATGGGGAGTTCTACTTTATAGAGTTCACCCAACGTGTTCTAGAACTCCAATCTAAGGGCTATTTTGATGCAGGTACGTATAATCAGTGGAATAACTTCTTGACTGCACTAGCCACAATGGTTCGAGAGAATCGGATTACTGAACAAGAAGCATTGAAGATTTGCACACTGATCGACGATGAAAAAAAGGGATCAGCTGCTAAATTTCAGCGTCACTTACGTGATGAATCTTTTAACATCAACTTTGGACATATCGTTAAAGTGATGAAAGATAACGGCATAGATATGAGAGGAGTTTACGTTGATTACGATTGGTTAGCCAAGCAAGAAGCGAGACATGAAATGATGGACATGTTAGAGGTGGACAAGAAATCTGGACGTACACTGCCCACACGCACTAATATGATTAAAATCTTTGAGAACGATCCAAAGCTAGTCGGCATGTTTAGACACAATGAGTTCACCAACCAGATCGAGGTAGACGATGGAGTACCATGGAAACGTACCGCGGGTACTTCTAAAATAGAGGATTCAGACGAGCGGGCATTGCGTGTTTATATTGATGGTAAATATGGAACATCGCCAACAGACGCTATTTCAGACGCTTTGTCCGTATCGGCAAATGAGCGTTCATTCCACCCTGTTAAGGAATATTTCAATGGATTACCAGAGTGGGACGGTATTGAAAGGATTAAGACAATTTTAATCGACTACCTTGGCGTAGATGATACTGAATTGATCCAAATGCAGACCAGATTGTTTTTCCAAGCAGTTGTCTCTCGCACGTTTGAAGCGGGTTGCAAATGGGATTACGTCTTGGTATTTAAATCACCACAGGGATACGGTAAATCCACATTTTGTAGGGAGATCACACCATCTGCAGATTGGTACACGGATTCTATTCAATCCCTTGATGGCAAAGACGCAATGCAGTTACTTCAAGGTAAGCTTATTGTCGAGTTTGGTGAAATGGCAGCAATGACTAAGAAAGAAGCAGAATTCGTAAAAGGTTGGCTAACACGTATGGTTGATGTGTTTCGCCCGTCATATGGTCGCCACGAGGTCTCCCGTCCGCGTCAATGCGTGTTCATCGGTACTACCAATGATGAAGCACCGATCAAGGATGAGACAGGAGGTCGCCGTTGGTGGATTATGGAGGTCACCAAAAAGTATAAGGAGCAAGAACAGGTGCACGGCAAGATTGATCTAACTCAAGTTTGGGCAGAAGCCGTCCATCTATATCGCTCGAAACATAATGGAGGGCGACTAGCTTTACCATCGTACTTGGAGAAGGAAGCCAATGAGGTTCAACGCTCATATACGAACTTGGGAGTTTACGAGGGTGAAATTGTTTCCGCACTGGACGATGGATTTACAATGATTGGTGAAGATGTGAACAAGCTTGAAAACATAACATATCTAAATCGTACATGTGCCAAGCAACTTTGGGTACACGCCTTACACCGTAGCTTGGAAACCATCAAGGATGTTGATGTCAAACGTATTAACGCCATTATTGAAAGTCATCCCGATTATGTTAAATACACACGTACTCGCTTTGGAAGTTACGGTAATGTACTGGTGTTTGATCGTAAAGTACCGCGTACAAGAGTTGGGTGTCAACCAGACTTGGCGGGCAAGCTTGTCAGCAGCTATCCACATCTAGGATAAAGATCTGAACACTTGAACACATGAACACCTATCTACTAAAGATTATTTTCATTTTTGTTATTTGTGATGATGTCTGAAAGTTATGAAAAACGGTGTTCAAAGTGTTCAAGTGTTCAAATTTCTTGGTAAAATACCGTTTGCATTTAGGGCAGTTAAATAGAAAGATAAGTCTCTCAAAAAACACAAAACTAATCTAGCTGGAGGAACTGACAATGAAACAGAGTCAAATCAATAAACAAAACAATGATATTATAAAACGTATCGTGCCTATCTTGGCAAAGAAATATACCATTAAGTCCGCAAATGAGCACGAAATTTTACTTGATCTTGATAACGCTGATGACATCGAGATAACAACTCGTTTGACAGCTGAAAAACCACTGAGCATCTATGTGTGGAAGGAAGGTAAGAGTACTTCGGACTTATTCCAAGGAGTTTCCGAAGATCGTTTAATCCATATGATCGATGATTTAGTTGTTTTGTACCGAAATGGTTACAACGGTCACACTAAAAACACAACTTGGTACAAACCAAAGAAATAACGGGCAGGATTATAGATAATTGAACTAGAAATATGTATTCAAAAATACAGAATGTCAGGTGCAAAATAACTTGAAAAAGCTAATTAGGTATTATTTAAAATCACAATATTTTTCTCTAGTCCTGTTTACATTTATATTTGCATCAAGTAGTTTGTATGGTCTGATTTCTTTTTTACTTCTTGGGGATTATGTTCTTGCTGGAACTTCTTTTGTTGTTAGTCTAGTATTTTCGTTTATTTGTTTTCGTTCGGGTAAAAAAATCAAAATCCAAATAGAAAAAATTGATGTTAAAGATGTGTCGTCGTTGAACTAACAAGAAACTTTAGTTTATGGAGGGAAAGTGAGAGGAAAGGTGTATCTTGAAGGATATGGAAGCATTATTAGAACAAATAAAGAGCTTACCTTATTGTAGAGTAAGTCCATCAAATGGGATGCCACATTTGGATAAGCATGAGCTTCCTGCTGATGTAAGACGTTTCTTTGAGCTTTGCGGAGGCGTGTTTCTTTTTGAAGGTAAAGATTATACTTGCGAGATACTCCCACCTGAAAAGTTTACCTTATCTAATCCAGTTATCATTGGAGAATCAGTAGAAGAAGATATATCTTCACATTGGTATTTAATTTGCCATGATGGTAATGGCGACTACATTTCTATCGACCTAAATCAAGACCGATTAGGAAAATGTTACGATAGTTTTTGGGATAGACATGGTGTTGTGGGAGATTGTCCCGTAGTAGCTAATTCATTTACTGAGCTGCTCAATCAATTGGTTCAAAATAACGGCGAACGATGGTACTGGCTAAAAGAGGATTTTGAATCCTTAGGCGATGCTTACGATTGATATTATTGAGGGTAATTCATAAAACTAAACGGTGAGCTTTAGTAGTACAAGGTTTGTTGCGGTGGGCAAACTAAGATAAGTATAGTGCGGGAATACGATGAGCAAGAAATAGGAAAGGCAGGATCACGAGTGGACAAGGTACATACAACCTTTCCTCTATGTGTTCCTGCCTTAATTTTTTACTAGATCTTGTCAACATCCCCCCGCGGGGTCTAAAAGCGTTTTTTGCCTTTTTCTCCGCGACCGCACATGCCCAGTAAGTCAAAAAAAGTTCCCTAAATCAGTTTTATCTTCCACCTTTTATTTTAAATTTAACCTTACCAAAGGAGATCTATTCAAGTTCATTTATTTTTTCTTTCTAAGAACATTTGCAAGAGGACTATACTGGTTATGTTGAATTATTAGGTCTTCATTCTCAAGTTGTATGTAGCGTCTAGTCGTAGAAATATCTGCATGACCTAATATGCGCTGAAGCGAGAACAAATCCATGCCATTTAGGGCAGAATGTTTGGCGTAGAACCTACGGAATGCGTGGGGCGATACTGCCTTTTTTAATCCAGCACGTTTCGCATATTTTTTTAAATTTGTTCGGATACCGTCTGAGGTTAACCTATCGCCGAAATTGCTAGTAAAAAGAGCGTTACTTTGAAAGTGTTGTTTGGTTTCGTTGATAAGTTCATGAATAAGTTGGAGTACTTCATTGGATATAGGGATGATTCTCGATTTACGGTTTTTGTTTTTAATCGCTGGTAAATTAACAACTTTTGATTGGAAATCGATATCTTCAATATCTAGGGAACTAACTTCTTGAACCCTCATACCGCTGTCAACAAAGAGCAACATCATTATGTAATCACGGAATTGAGCATAGGAACGGTGACTTGGTTGTTGTAGCAAAAGACGCAATTCGTCTTCAGATATAGGTTGCTTTGTGTCATATTCTACCTTCATTAGCTTAATGTTCTTAGTAGGACTAACCAAATTAACTTGCTCTTTAACTAATACATTAAACCAACACTTTAAAAATCGTATAGAGATGTTTACTGTATAGGGGGATAAACCTTTAGTGTTTTGATCCCTATGATTAACTCCACCGTACTTCGTTTTGTCATATGCTAGGTAACTGACATAGGAGCGAATTATTGATGATGTAATCTGTTGTATGTAGTGAATGTCTGAAAAATTTACTTGCAACCAGTTACCAAAATTATTGAATTGAACATAGTATTCCTTTTTTGTCCGTGACTTAACATTTTCAGCTTCTTTTACATTAATGAACAAATCGAAAGCTTCTTTAATATTGATTTGCTCTTGATTGTGTTGAGATTGCCCTGTGATTGATGTTATACCGCGCTCTAGGACAATCCTCTTTCCTTTTCGGTTTTCCGATCTAATTTCAATAGACATTCTATAAACCTCCTGAGATTGACCAGAAGAAGGTTACACTTATTTCTATTGGCTAGGCATACCAACAGTCTCATTAGACTTAGAACAACAGTCTACATATATTCTAGGTATAGACTGTTGTTTATCATCAGAAGGAATTTATCCCCTAAAAAAACAAAAAAACCTTGAATTATCAAGGTTTAAAGGTACTTTTACGCGCCCGATACGATTCGAACGTACGACCTACAGTTTAGGAAACTGTTGCTCTATCCTGCTGAGCTACGGGCGCATAGTATCGTCATTCTACCATGAGATGATTTCTAACTGCAACCATTTTAGCCCAATGGGGGAGGTTTCACTAATTACATTTTCCCGCGCAATTTTCGGAAAAATTGCGTCAGCATCGTCGAACACTCCTCTTGCAGAACGCCACTCACCACATCGACACGGTGATTGAACCGGTCTTCCTGCAGCAAGTTCATCAACGTCCCCGCACAGCCGGCCTTCGGATCCACCGTACCGTAAATGACCTGCGGAATACGCGCTTGCACAATCGCTCCTGCACACATCGGACAAGGCTCCAGAGTTACATAAAGCTGGCAGTCCAACAGGCGCCAAGCCTGCAAATGCTCGCTCGCTTGCTTAATCGCGATCATCTCCGCATGCGCGAGGGGATCTAAGGTTGTTTCACGTAAATTGTAGCCGCGGCCAATGATTTGACCTTGATGGACGACGATCGCGCCAATAGGAACTTCGCGGATGGCTTCGGCTTTCATCGCCTCTCCAATCGCTTCTCTCATCCAGGGGATATGTTCATCCACAGGGGGACACCTCGCAATAATAGTTTATCCACATGTGCATAAAAATCGAACAAATATTCGTTGTTAACAAGCTGTGGATAACAATGTGGATAACTTATAAACCTGTGGATATTCAATCCACTACACATTCATACAATAAAAACATCGCCTATGCAAGGATTTTAGTTGAAAGAAATATCTAGGCTACGTATAATGGTGATAACAGTGGGTCTTTTAGACCATAAACGATGAGCTTACATACAATGACACGGCAGGGTTCGACAATAGCAAACTTGTTGAAAAGCAAGGACGCAAAGCTGAGGGTCTACGGTTCTAATGAACTATGGCAGCCTGGTTACCGAAAATCGATGCTTTTTTGATTAAGGTGATAGGCTGCTCCTTTGTGTGGGGGCAGTCTATTTTGTGCGGAGAAGTTCTGTAGAATCCATTTGTAGAAGGAGGGTGTTGGTACACATGGCGATGAAGCAGGATGCATTGAAGCGGTATGGGAGTAAAGAAGGATACGATGCGGAAGTATTAATTGATTGCAAGGCTGTTCTGTCTAAGGATGATTTCGTGTCTACAGGTATTCTTACCTATGCCCAAGGAGACATCATGGAGATCGAGTTGCCCGAATATGATGTTTTTCAGCTTGGAGATAAGGCGAAAATGACGTTATATACCAAGTCGGGTCTATTCGTCCTTCAAACGACAGTCGTAGCGAAAGAACCTGGTTCACTCATTGTGATCAATCCACCTGAGAATCGGAAGAAGTTTTCGGAGAAACGGGAGTTCCCGCGGGTGAATGTGAAAAACACGGGTCAGATTATAGGTTTTCAGAATATCCAACAAAAAGAACTGCATGTCCTTGAAAATCCCATTGAACTATCGATTAAAAATATCTCGATGAATGGAATTGGATTTACCATCAATGATAATTCCATGATCGATGGTATTCTTCATAAGAAGTGTTTGCTTCAAGTCGAGTTGGAATTAGGTTTCGAGCTGCCTTGCATGTTGGAAATTATACGGAAAGAAAAGCTGGAAGACAGCTACTACTACGGGGCCAGCTTCGAAAGCTATCCAGAGGAACAAAGCAATGCGCTGCGCGGGTTCATCCTACGAAATCAGATCGAAACCTACTTCGAGCAGAAGCGGGATGACGAGTTCAAAAAAGCAATGGAAAAAAAGACTGCAGCCAATCAATAGCTTGCAGGCTTTTTTTTGCCCTCCAAGTACTATATAATAAGAAGGATGATTTTCGAAAATTAAGGAGTTGTAACGACAATGGCTTTGAAAGCAGGTATCGTCGGTCTACCGAACGTAGGAAAATCGACATTGTTTAATGCAATTACACAGGCGGGGGCAGAATCTGCGAATTATCCGTTCTGTACGATCGATCCGAATGTTGGGGTAGTAGAAGTACCAGACGAGAGATTGCAGAAGCTGGTGGAAATCGTTGTGCCTAAGAGCATCGTTCCGACGGCCTTCGAATTCGTTGACATTGCGGGTTTGGTTAAGGGTGCGAGCAAAGGCGAGGGCCTTGGTAATAAATTTCTAGCACACATCCGTGAAGTCGATGCGATTGTGCATGTTGTACGTTGTTTTGAGGATGATAATATTACTCACGTTTCTGGGAAAGTCGATCCGATTGGTGACATCGAGACGATTAATCTTGAATTGATTTTGGCAGACATTGAGTCGGTTGATAAAAAGATCGAGCGTTCACGCAAAAACCTCAAAGGCGGCGACAAGAAAGTAGTAGCTGAAGTTGAGTGTTTGGAACGTATCAAAGAAGCCTTATATAATGATATGCCAGCACGCAGCTTGGATTTAACAGATGACGAGCGTCTTCTAGTTCGCGATCTACATTTGCTGACGATGAAGCCAGTGCTCTACGCGGCAAACGTGAGTGAAGATGAAGTTGCAACTGCGGACGACAATGCATACGTTAAAATTGTGAAGGAATTCGCTGAGAAAGAAAACAACGAAGTCGTTTCCATTAGTGCGAAGGTTGAATCCGAAATCGCTGAGCTGGAAGACGAAGAAAAAGCCATGTTTCTGGAAGAGTTGGGACTTCAAGAGTCCGGCTTGAATAGATTGATTAAAGCAGCGTATAGAAAGCTAGGCTTGTATACGTATTTCACAGCTGGTGTTCAAGAAGTTAGAGCATGGACGATCCGTAAAGGAACGAAGGCTCCTCAAGCGGCTGGCGTCATTCATACGGATTTCGAACGTGGATTTATTCGTGCAGAGGTTGTTTCTTATAACGATTTGGCTGCTGCTGGATCCATGGCTGGTGCGAAAGAAAAAGGCCAAGTACGCCTTGAAGGTAAAGAGTACGTGGTTAATGACGGCGATGTTATGCATTTCCGCTTCAATGTTTAATTAACAATAAAAACAAGAAAGGAGTGATCCCCTATGTTGGATCGACTTCAGTCCATTGTGGACCGCTATGAGAAACTAAGCGAGTTATTGTGTGACCCGGATGTAACGAGTGATACGCAGAAACTAAGAGAGTATTCCAAAGAGCAATCTGATCTTCAGGAAGCTTATGATGCTTATAATGAGTATAAGAGCGTGAGCGAGCAGCTAGCTGATGCGAAAGTGATGCAGAATGAGAAGCTGGATGATGAGATGCGCGAAATGGTTAAAATGGAGATCGAAGAGCTTAGCGAGCAATCCGCTAAACTGGAAGAACATCTTCGCATCCTGATGATGCCAAAAGACCCGAATGACGACAAGAACGTCATCGTGGAGATTCGCGGAGCGGCAGGCGGCGATGAAGCTGCACTGTTTGCAGGCGATCTCTACCGGATGTATACGCGTTATGCGGATAGTCAAGGATGGAGAACGGAGATTTTGGACGCGTCCGTGAATGATTTGGGCGGATTCAAAGAAATTATTTTCATGATTACGGGTAAAGGTGCTTATAGCAAGCTCAAGTTTGAGAGCGGTGCGCACCGTGTTCAACGTATTCCAGTAACGGAATCCGGTGGACGGATCCACACATCCACGTCGACGGTTGTTGTTATGCCGGAGGCAGAAGATGTGGAAATCGTGATCCACGATGCGGACATTCGCGTAGACACGTTCTGTTCCAGTGGAGCGGGCGGTCAGTCCGTTAATACAACGAAATCTGCTGTGCGTGTAACGCACGTACCAACGGGTATCGTAGCAACTTGTCAGGATGGTAAATCGCAGAACTCTAACAAAGAGTCAGCGCTTCGCGTACTTCGTACGCGGATTTCAGATAAATTGCGTGAAGAAGAAGAAGCGAAATATGCCGGCGAGCGTAAAACCAAAGTCGGAACTGGCGACCGTTCAGAGCGTATTCGCACTTACAACTTCCCGCAAAGCCGGATTACCGACCACCGTATCGGTTTGACGTTGCACCGTTTGGAAACCGTGTTAAACGGCGATATGGCGGAAATTGTGTCAGCATTAACGATTGCTGCACAATCCGACGCGTTAGAGGCTATGTAATGACGACTGCAAACATGAGTGTGAGAGAAGCCTTTGTGAAGGCTTCTTCTTTTTTAGCAGAGCAAGGCGTCGCAGAGGCTTCTTCTTGCGCGGAACTGCTGCTGCAGCACCTCTTGGGTGGCTGCAGTCGGACCGAATTGCTGTTCCGTTGGTGGCAGGAACAGATGCCTGAAGAGCTGGTCGCCACGTGGGACCAGCTGGTTGCAAGGAAGGCCGCAGGCGAACCGGTGCAGTACATCACCGGTGAGCAGGATTTCTTCGGCCTTCCGTTTGAAGTCGGCCCGGCGGTGCTGATCCCCCGGCCGGAAACCGAGCTGCTCGTGGAGGCGTTGCTCCACGAGGGCTCGCGTCTGTTCCCGCAAGGCGCTCCGCTGCTTGCGGATGTGGGCACCGGGAGCGGCATCATCCCGGTGACGATCGCGCACGCGCGCCCTGCGTGGCGCGTGGCGGCCAGCGACATCTCCGCGGCAGCGCTGGAGATGGCTTTAAAGAACGCGCAGCGCCACGACGTGGCTGCGCGGATCTCGTGGCTCGAGGGCGACCTCCTCGAGCCTTATATTGAGCGCGGGCTCGCGCCGGATATACTGGTGTCGAACCCACCATATATTCCGGATAGCGACCTGCCGGCGCTGATGCCCGAGGTGCGGCTATTCGAGCCGCACACAGCACTGTTCGGCGGTGTCGAGGGACTCGACCTGTACCGCCGTATGATTTCGCAGCTGCACCGGCTGCCGCGAATCCCGACCGTGGTCGGGTTCGAGGTGGGCATCGGGCAGGCGGAGGCGGTTGCGGCCTTGCTGCGCGTCGCAGCTAGCTGGACGGAGATCCGCTTCGTGCAGGATCTCCAAGGAATCGATCGCCACGTGATCGCGATCCGCTCTTCCGAGTAGCCGATTGCCTTCCAGGATCGGCTGCTTTCTTTCCGCCTGTTTTCTCGGCGAACCAACTCTATCATTTTGCAAAAAAATCATAGATTCATAGGTTTAGCCCCACCCACTATTGTCCATACTGGCTAGTAGATGACGGGAAAGGGGCTACTCTCCATGGTTAAGAGAACGGAGCGCCACTCAGTTAAGAGCCTATTATTCATTGTTTTTGCACTTATACTTATGATTATGTGTTGGGAATCCAATCGTACGAACGCGGCGGTTATTTCGCCTACTATACCCGAAGAATCCATTCGTTTGCGTATTCTAGCAAATTCGGATTCAGCGCAGGACCAGGCTATGAAACGCGAGATTCGTGATGCGATTATTGCTCGTATGGCGGAGTGGGTCGTTGGGCCACATTCTTTGGACGAGGCGAGAGCAGTCGTGAATGCGCATTTGCCTGAATTTCATGAGCTTGTCGGCCAAATGATTGAAGAACGCGGCTATAGCTATCCATATACGGTTGAGCTTGGTGTTGTTCCTTTCCCAACGAAAATGTACGGAAATGACGTTTACCCAGCAGGGGATTATGAAGCTTTGCGTGTTGTGATTGGTTCTGGTGAAGGCCAGAACTGGTGGTGTGTGCTGTTTCCGCCATTATGCTTTGTAGATTCTGTATCCGGTGAAGCCGTTGCTTCGGCTGCAGTCGTGGCCAAAACAACGGATGAGAACGGTAAGGAAAAGAAGCCGGTTAATGAAGATAAGGCTAAAGTTGGTGAAACGTCATCTGCTAAAAAGAAAGACGAAGTCGCAAGTAAAGATAAATCTGCATCGACTGAGAAAGTGGCAAAGAAAGACGCTAAAGTTGAAGTAGTAGCAGCTTCAGCTTCCACGACCGAAGAGCCAACTCAACCGAAAGTGAAGTTTTTTATCTGGGAAATGTTTAAAGCTATTTTTTCGTGGTTCAGCTAATAGATGCTGTGTGATCAGGCATATAAATTTTATTACATATAAGTAAGGATGAGAGTGATTGTGACAATCTACTGGAACGTGAATCAAGGAGAAGAGCGCGCGATAGCGCAGGATATAGCAGAGGCGGCGAGCCTCTTGCAGCAGGGCGATACAGTCGCGTTCCCGACCGAAACGGTGTACGGACTTGGTGCGGATGCGACCAATACCGCAGCGGTTAAGCAGATTTTCGCTGCAAAGGGGAGACCTTCCGACAATCCTCTGATTGTACATATAGCTGATGCGAAGCAGCTCCCAAGCCTTGTTCAGCCAGATTGTGTGACAACCCATCATCAAGCGCTTATGAAGGCTTTCTGGCCCGGGCCATTAACCATTGTGCTACCTGTTACTGCAGGTAGCCTTTCGCCGTTAGTTACGGCTGGTCTGCAAACCGTTGGTATCCGAATACCGGATCATCCAGTTGCCCTTAAGCTGCTGCGTGAAGCGGGACTTCCTATTGCAGCGCCAAGCGCGAATAGCTCGGGTAGACCGAGCCCGACGCTGGCATCGCATGTTCGTGATGATTTGGATGGCAAAATTGGCGGAATTGTAGACGGTGGTGCAACAGGTGTTGGCGTCGAGTCCACGGTCATACAGCTTGTAGACGGCGAGTTACATGTGCTGAGGCCGGGTGGGGTGACTGCGGAAAAGCTGCAAGCGGTTTTGCCAGACATGCGTATTCATGTGGCTGAGCCGACAGAGGTAGAAGCTGCGGATACGCCTCGCGCACCGGGAATGAAGTATGCGCATTATGCACCGAAGGGCTTCATGCACATTGTGCAAGGAGATGACGAACAGGAAGTCTCGACTTGGATTCAACGCGATATTGATGCCGCGAAGTCACGGGGGGAATCGACGGGTATTCTCACTTTTGAAGAAAGAGTACAGGGATATCGGGCAGATCTCGTTCTCGCGTGCGGCTCTTTATCTGAGCCGGATACGATAGCTCGGGAGCTATATGCCGCTCTGCGGGCTTTTGATCAGAAAGGCATTAGCTATATTGTTGCTGAAGGTATTCCAGATTCAGGTATTGGCAGCGCGATAATGAACCGACTGTTGAAAGCAGCTGGTCATGAGCGGATCCGCCTCTAATTAGCATGATTCCCAGTTTGTCCGCATATCTTGAGAAAGAATCGTGGACAAGGGGGATCGTGCTATGCTCGCATCTGGGGTACAAGTTGGGCAACTCATGACAATTGGAATAATGGCGATTGCTTTGGGCCTAGATGCTTTTTCGTTAGGAATTGGCATAGGAATGAAGGGCATTCGTTTGTTGGATATTTTGAAAATTAGCATTGTGATCGGCATTTTTCACGTGCTCATGCCACTTATGGGCATGTTTATGGGACAGTATGTCTCCCTCCTTCTGGGAAACGTTGCGACGGCTGCAGGTGGATGTTTACTTATTTTGCTCGGCGCGCATATGGTGTATAGCTCGATACGCGGGGAAGAAGCAACGGCATTCGATCATCGGACGTTATGGGGGCTTATCATTTTCGCCCTCAGTGTTAGTATAGATTCGTTCTCTGTAGGCGTTTCTCTGGGGATGTTTGCTACGGATATTGTGCTTACAGTGCTCATCTTCGGTCTGTTTGGCGGGTTACTTTCGATAGCTGGCCTATTGCTAGGCAGACGCGTTAGCGGATGGGTAGGGGAATACGGCGAGGCATTCGGCGGGCTCATCCTATTAGGGTTTGGGATCAAGTTTTTACTATGATACAATATGGGGAGTTAGGTTTTAAAATGCTTATATCGGGAGGATTTCATGTTGCGAATTCTATTTGTCTGTACAGGAAATACGTGCCGCAGTCCGTTAGCTGAAGGTTTGCTGCGTATGAGGGTGCATCAAGAGGGGCTTGCGGCGGAGGTTCGTTCAGCAGGTGTATCTGCGATGACGGGTGGTCCAATCTCGAGAAACAGCCAGTCGCTTCTTCACGAAGCGGGCTTTAAGGAATCTATCAGTTCTCTAGCGATTGGCGCGGCGGATGTTGATTGGGCTGATCTGATCTTGACGATGACGACGGGGCATAAGCGCACAGTCATTGGGCGATTTCCTCATGCGATCGAGAAGACGTATACGCTCAAAGAGTATGTAGAGGACGATTCTCGTATTCTCCAAGCGATTGAAGAACGAAAGCAGCTTGCGACAGAGCTTCAACTCAAAATGGCGCTATCTCAGACAGTATCAGTGGAAGAAAGAAGCCGTATGTATACGCTGGAAAATTCGATCCCAGATTACGATATTTCGGATCCCTATGGCGGATCCCTAGCCGATTACCGATTCACTGCTGAGGAAATTAGCCGGAGCTTGGATAAATTGGTAAAAAAATTACGCTAAAATCAACAGCAAGCCTATAATTCTGTCTTCACGTGCATGAGATAGGTCAATATAGCTTTACACATCGCAGGGAATGCGATAAAATACAAGTAACAAGCAAGACTCAATGTAACTGGCGACGAGTGGGGTTAACCACAATGGAGCATTGAGCTATACGGCCGGTCGCCTGGGCAAAAGAGCAACGCGCGTTTTCTAGCGTGTGCGCTCTTTTTTTCGTTTTTGGTGAGCTTTGGGATATAATAGGATGGTCGAATTCGAACAAGTCAAAAGGAGCGTTTAAGTTATGAAAATTGCTTTAGGTGCTGATCATGCAGGCTATCGTTTGAAAGATGTTATCATTCCTTTTATTGAATCATTAGGTCATCAAGTGATCGATTTCGGATGCAGCTGCGGCGACTCCGTCGATTATCCAGATTATGCGCTTCAGGTTTGCGAAAAAGTCGTTTCGGGAGACGCAGATAAAGGTATTCTGCTTTGTGGAACAGGCATTGGGATGTCCATTGCGGCCAATAAAGTTCCGGGAATCCGCTGTGCACTTGTGCATGATCTCTTCTCAGCGAAAGCGACGCGTGAACATAATGATACGAACGTGCTAGCGATGGGTGAGCGTGTTGTTGGTCCTGGCGTAGCGGAAGAAATCGTCAAAATCTGGCTGGAAACCGAGTTTTCGAAAGGTGTCCGCCACAAGAATCGTATTAACAAAGTACAGAGCATCGAAGATCGTTTCACGGTACATCCCTAGAGATGAGGGAGCCACAATGACAGATTCTATGTATGAACCTATAGCAGAAGCTTTAGAATCGAACCTGCGTGAGCTGATTGCGGTTGGCAGCCTGCGTCCTGGCAACATCTTGGTGATCGGCACGAGCACGAGTGAAATTCTCGGACATCGGATTGGGACATCGGGTACGCTAGATGCGGCAAAGCCGATTTTCGAGACGGTTAAGCTTATTTGTGGCGAGTTCGGGCTGCATGCGGCGTTTCAATGCTGCGAACATTTGAATCGTGCGCTAGTCGTGGAGGAAGAGCTGTTGACGCTGGTGCCTCAGCTTGAGCCCGTCTCCGTGATTCCCGTGCCGAAGGCCGGGGGCTCGATGGCTTCGTACGCATATAGACACTTCGCGAAGCCGGTCGTTGTTGAGACGATTCAGGCGCATGCGGGCATCGATATTGGCTCAACGCTGATCGGCATGCATCTGCGCAGAGTCGCTGTTCCCGCAAGGCCGCCAGTTCGCCATATTGGCCAGGCTTATGTCACGATGGCATTCGCTCGGCCGAAGCTGATCGGTGGTACTAGAGCTGTATACTCCGCTGATTTGGCGGATCAACTTTATCAACAAGCTGCACCTGATGCAGATTGCTAATTTACTTTTAACTAACATCCTTAGGAGGAATTCAATATGACAAACTTTTTGAACAAACAAGATCCAAAAATCGTAGAAGCTATGAACCTTGAACTAGGCCGTCAACGCGACAAAATTGAGCTAATCGCTTCCGAGAACATCGTGAGCCAAGCGGTTCTTGAAGCTATGGGTACTGTACTTACGAACAAATACGCAGAAGGCTACCCAGGCAAAAGATACTACGGTGGCTGTGAGTACGTAGACATCGTGGAAGACATCGCTCGTGACCGCGCGAAAGAGCTTTTCGGTGCTGAGCACGCGAACGTTCAACCGCATTCCGGTGCACAAGCGAACATGGCTGTTTACTTGGCTGCTCTAAACCCTGGTGACACGGTTCTTGGTATGAATCTTGCGCATGGTGGTCACTTAACACACGGTAGCCCTGTAAATGCTTCCGGTATTCTTTACAACTTCGTAGCTTACGGTGTAAGTGAAAAAGATTTCCGCATCGACTATGATGATGTTCGCAAAGCAGCTTTCAAACATAAGCCTCGCATGCTAGTAGCTGGTGCAAGTGCTTACCCGCGTACGATTGATTTCGAAGCATTGGCTTCGATCGCTAACGATGTAGGCGCATTGTTCTTCGTTGATATGGCACACATCGCAGGTCTAGTTGCAGCTGGCTTGCACCCGAACCCAGTGCCACACGCACATTTCGTAACAACAACAACACACAAAACGCTTCGCGGTCCTCGCGGCGGTATGATTCTTACGAAGAAAGCTTGGGCTGCAGCGATTGATAAAGCGGTATTCCCTGGTTCCCAAGGCGGTCCTTTGATGCATACAATTGCAGCTAAAGCTGTTTCCTTCGGTGAAGCTCTTCAACCGGATTTCAAAGTGTACGGTCAAAACGTCATCAACAATGCACAAGCCTTGGCGACTGCACTGACAGCTGAGGGCATCAACCTTGTCTCCGGCGGTACGGACAACCACTTGATGTTGGTTGACCTGCGTAACCTGAACATCTCTGGTAAAGACGCAGAGCACGTTCTTGATGAAATCGGTATTACAGCGAACAAAAACGCGATTCCTTTCGATCCAACAAGCCCGTTCATCACAAGCGGTATTCGCTTGGGTACACCGGCTGTGACTTCCCGTGGTATGGACGAAGAAGCGATGAGAACCATCGCGAAAGTTATTGGTCTTACACTGAAGAATCCGAAGGACGAAGCTACGCTGGAGAAAGCTCGCGGCATGGTGAAGGATTTGACTGCGCAATTCCCGCTTTACCCAGGTTTGACTTACTAAGTCTGATTTGTAGGGCCAGCTCTTTGGAGCTGGCCCTTTTTATGTCTTTGGAATGCCTTGTGTACCAACACCAACCTAACCCCCAATTTTATTCATCAATCCAAGTATGTCGATCCAATGATATGCAACTCAACTCACACCAGCCCCAACTCTATCATCGCAACTCCACTTCAGCCCACTCAACTCAACTCAATTCTACTCGACCCGACGCAACTCACCCTCCCAGTCCACCCGCCCTCAATCTAACTGGATTTTCTACATCTATTTGTAGCATATTTCTCAGATTTGACGGATTAACTGTAGTTCCTACAGTTAATTTCCATCGATTAGCTCGATTCTTCAAATTCTCGATAAATTAGCTGCACTTTTTCCATCTATTCCTGAACACACACCGATTTTGGAGCAAATTAGCTGTAGTTTATCCATGTAAACATTAGTTGGCAGCCTCCACGTGACACAAACTGGTGTGCTGAGGCATTCATACTCTGATTTTTACACCCTTTGCAAAACAGTCTAACTTGTTGGGTTCTACAGCAGATAAGTTGGATAACATATGATATAATGGACGAGGTTTGCCTGACCTACAAGCTTATACTTAGGAGGAACATATGGGTACAGTACATATTTGCGATCATCCGCTTATCCAGCATAAGCTTACTTATATTCGGGATGAGAACACGACAACGAAGGATTTCAGAGCGCTTGTCGATGAAGTTGCTACATTAATGGTTTATGAAATTACAAGAGATCTGCCACTACAGCAAGTGAAAGTGAAAACCCCGGTTACAACAGCAGATTGCCAAGTTATTTCGGGCAGAATGTTAGGGCTGATTCCGATTTTGCGAGCAGGGCTAGGTATGGTTGACGGCGTGTTAAAGCTGATGCCAGCTGCAAAAGTAGGACATGTTGGTCTTTATCGCGATCCGGATACGCTTCAACCTGTAGAGTACTATGTGAAGCTGCCTACTGATGTATTGGAGCGGGATTTACTAGTTATCGATCCTATGCTCGCTACAGGCGGGTCTGCGAACGCAGCGATTGAAGTGCTGAAACGCAGAGGCTGTACGCGTATTAAGCTGATGTGTCTTATTGCTGCTCCAGAGGGCATAGCTTCTGTGCAAAAAGAACATCCTGACGTCGACATCTACGTCGCAGCCGTTGATGATCATTTGAATGATCATGGCTATATTGTGCCTGGTCTCGGGGATGCTGGGGATCGTCTATACGGCACGGATTAATTTTTGAAAAAGGGGAGAAGAAACCGATGAAACGTCTAAAAGTGATTACGATCTTCGGAACAAGACCTGAAGCTATCAAAATGGCTCCGCTCATTCTCGAGCTGGAGAAGCATCCTGAGCACATTGAGTCTCTGGTTTGCGTAACTGCACAGCATCGTCAGATGTTGGACCAAGTGCTTGATATTTTCAAAATCACACCAAACTTCGATCTGAACGTTATGAAGGATCGCCAAACACTGAATGAGATTACGATGCGCGTGCTGCAAGGCTTGGAGCCTGTGTTCCAAGAAGCAAAGCCAGATCTGATTCTTGTGCATGGTGATACGCTGACTACCTTCTTGGCTAGCTATGCAGCCTTCATGCAGCAGATCCAAGTAGGGCACGTGGAAGCAGGTCTTCGGACGTGGAACAAATTGTCCCCGTACCCAGAAGAAATGAACCGTCAATTAACGGGCGTTATCGCAGATCTTCATTTTGCACCGACACAACAATCGGCAGATAACCTGCGCAAAGAAAATAAATCAGAGTCACAAATTTATGTTACTGGGAATACGGTTACTGATGTTTTCAAATACACAGTGCAACAACAATTTGATCATCCCGTGCTGGAGTGGGCGGCTGGCCGCAAATTGATCCTGATGACAGCGCACCGTCGCGAAGCTCAAGGTGAGCCTCATCGCCAAATTTTCCGTGCGGTGAAGCGTATTGCTGATGAGTTCGAGGATATTGCCATCGTTTATCCGGTTCATCCGAGCCCAGCGGTTAAAGAACCAGCACATGAGATTCTAGGAAATCACCCACGCATCAAGCTGGTTGAGCCGTTTGACGTGTTCGAGTTCCATAACTTCTACCCGCATGCACACATGATTCTAACGGACTCGGGTGGTCTGCAAGAAGAAGCACCTTCATTCGGTGTGCCAGTTCTCGTTCTACGTGACACAACGGAGCGCCCAGAAGGCATTCAAGCCGGCACCTTGGAGCTAGTTGGAACAGATGAAGAAGTGGTCTACACTCGCGCACGTGCGCTGCTGACAGATCCAGATTTGTACAATAAAATGAGCCAAGCAGCGAACCCTTACGGAGACGGAAAAGCGTCAGAACGCATCGTTCAAGCGATTCTCCACCACTTCGGTAGGACTACGGAACGTCCTGAAGCTTTCTAACCGTGACAAAATCATGACAAACGTTACAGCGTACAGTTGGACTGTTCGGTTTGAAAACGCGCAAACCCTAGAGCCGCAAGGCTCTAAGGAGTTTTGTGAGATGTGACAAATGAAGTTCCGTCAATTGACAAACTTAGCATGGCTTCGATACAATGAATGAGGATTCGTAGCAGATGAGCTACGAGACGCGTTTTCCCATGTGGAAAACACCCAGGAGGGTGCAATGAAACGGCCAAATTCCAATGATAATCCTTGGCGGGCAGTAGCGTTAACTAGTGCAATTGGCATAGACCTTGTCGTATGTTTGGCAGCCGGATATTTCTTCGGCGATTGGTTAAGTGGTGCATTAGGTGGACAGATCTGGTTGTTAGTCGGGTTTTTACTTGGGCTTGTAACCGGAATCATGAGCATTTACTTCATGATTAAGCGGTACGGAGGGCTATGATGGACGACTTTTCAGCCACTCTGAAAACGGTTCAAAATGTATTTCTTTTCTTTTTATCCTTTTGTTTGGCTGCATGGGCGCTTCTTGTCGATTACCGGGTTTACGTTGCAGGGATAATGCTTGGAGCTTGTGCGAGTATGATCAATGCAAGGTTCTTAGCCTGGAAGATTAACAAGCTGGCAGCAGCTGCGATAGAGCAGTCAGGGCGCAAGGTAACCCTTGGCTTTCTGACAAGGGCAGCAATCGCGGGGTTTGTAGGTTTGGTTGCCGTCAGGTATCCAGAACAAGTTGCATTAACTACGACGATTGTTGGATACTTTTTTGCTCAATTGGCAACACTCGTACTGGGTATTCTTTCTATTAAGAAGTCTAAGAAGTAATTCCACGATGTAACTTCCACGGATGAAAGGGGTGAAAATGGAAAATATGGAACATAAGGTACCAGAGTTTGAGTGGTTAGGCATTCATTTCGATGCATCAGCACTGATGATGATCGGAATTACCACAGTTATCGTGCTTATTCTTGCAATTGCAGGCGCTAGCCGAGCATCCGTAACGAATCCTTCGAAACTTCAAAACTTCATGGAATGGACGATTGAGTTTGTAGAAGGCATTATTGGAAGCACGATCGGTTCCAAGCATGGCAAAGGATTTATTGCACTTGGTCTTACGCTCATCATGTATATCTTTATCGGCAATATGCTCGGCCTTCCTTTCTCAATCGTAACGGAAGATCACGTATCTTGGTGGAAATCACCGACAGCTGATATCGCAGTTACAGGAGCCTTAACGATTGTCGTTATCTTCATAAGTCACTACTTAGGGATAACGCGTAACACAAAGCATTACTTCGCGCATTACTTTGAGTTCAAAGGGGCAATGTTGATCCTTCATTTAATTGAAGTTGTATCCAAGCCACTTACGCTTGCGTTCCGTCTTTACGGTAACATTTATGCAGGTGAGATCATGATATCTGTCATTGTTGGAGCAGGTTGGTTTGGAATTGCGCCTCTCTTCGTATGGCAGGGCTTCAGTGTGTTCGTTGGTGCGATTCAAGCCTTCGTATTCACGATGCTGACCATGGTTTATATCTCACAAACATTAATTCACGAAGAAAAGCATTAAGCATTAGACTTACCTCGGGAAGTCTCGAGTCACTTATACAACAACAAAAACTTAAGAGTTTAAGGGAGGATTTTATCAATGGGAGCAATAGCATTAGTAGCAGCAGGTATCGTATTCGGTTTGGGAGCACTAGGTGCAGGTATTGGTAACGGTTTGATCGTAGGTCGCGCTTTGGAAGGTATTTCCCGTCAACCAGAACTTCGTGGTACGCTTCAAACAACAATGTTTATCGGGGTAGGTCTAGTTGAGGCAATGCCGGTCGTTGCATTGGTTCTTGCGTTCATCTTTATGGGAAAAGCTTAAGAAATCGTTTGGCGTTGATGGCCGCAGTCGCCACCACGCCTTCGTTTTGCCCACGTTATCAGAAGGGAGTGACGTTACTTGCATATTGAATGGTCCACATTTTTTATACAACTTATCGCGTTTTTGATTCTGTATGTGTTGCTTTCCAAATTTGCGTTCGGTCCTCTGTTTGGCATGATGGAAAAACGCAGACAATTGGTGAAAGATCAAATACAAACAGCTGAAGCAAGCCGTAAGCAAGCTGATCAATTGTTAGAGGAACAAAAGCAAGCGCTGCAACAAACTCGTAAGGAAGCTTACGATATTATTGAGCAAGCGAAGCATACTGGTTCCAAGCAAGCGGATGATATTATTCATGCTGCTAGTGCAGAAGCTTCACGTCTGAAAGACGAAGCCTTGAAAGATATCGAGAATGAGAAGAACAAAGCGGTTGCCGCTCTTCGCAGCCAAGTTGGCGCGATGTCCGTTCTGATCGCATCCAAAATTATTGAGAAACAAATTGACGAAAAGTCACAAGAAGAACTTGTTGAGCATTACCTCAAAGAGGTAGGAGGCAACGTATGAGTGACATCGTCGTAGCGAAGCGTTATGCCAAAGCTTTATTCGAAGTAGCGAAGGAAAAGAATATTATTTCCCAAGTTGAAGATGAGCTTAAATCTGTAGCTAGTGCGATTAGGGATAATGCAGACTTGCAGAAGTTCCTGAACCATCCGAACATCGGGAATACCGCTAAAACGGACCTGCTGAAGCAGATTTTCGAAGGCAAAGTTTCCGAACCGGTGTGGAACACGCTGCTTGTCTTGATTGATAAAGGTAGACAGTCCATTGTTTCTGCTTTGGCGAATGATTATGCCAAAGTTGCGAATGAGGCGCTCGGTCAAGCGAGTGCGACCGTATACTCTGCATACGTACTTTCGGATGCACAACAAGCTGAGATTGCTTCACATTTCAGTAAAGTAACTGGTAAAACGATCCGTGTTTCGTCTGTGGTTGAGCCTAAACTGCTCGGCGGCATTCAAGTACGTATCGGTGATCGTTTATATGATGGAAGCTTGGCAGGCAAACTTGATCGTTTGGCCAAAGCGTTAGTTTAATATAAGCACTGTAAGAATAGGGGTGAAGTTCGTTGAGTATCAAACCTGAAGAAATCAGCTCATTGATTAAACAACAGATTGAAAACTATAATTCCGATATCCAAGTAGTTGATGTAGGTACAGTCATTCAAGTAGGTGACGGTATTGCTCGTGCTCACGGCTTGGAAAACGTTATGGCAGGCGAGCTGCTTGAATTCCCAAGCGGCGTACTAGGCTATGCTTTTAACCTTGAGGAAAGCAACGTAGGTATCGTTATTCTTGGACCTTACAGAGATATTCGTGAAGGCGACCAAGTTAAACGCACAGGCCGTATCATGGAGGTTCCAGTTGGTGAAGAACTTCTAGGTCGTGTAGTTAACTCCTTGGGTCAACCTGTCGATGGCAGAGGTCCAATCAATACAACAGCGTTCCGCCCTGTAGAGAACATGGCTCCAGGCGTAATGGCTCGTAAATCCGTACATGAACCAATGCAAACAGGTATTAAAGCGATTGACGCTATGGTACCAGTAGGCCGTGGTCAGCGTGAGTTGATCATTGGTGACCGTCAGACAGGTAAAACGGCGATTGCGATCGATTCAATCATCAACCAAAAAGGCAATGGCGTTAAATGTATCTACGTTGCGATCGGTCAAAAACAATCCACAGTAGTAGGTGTTGTTGAAACCCTTCGTGCTGCTGGTGCGCTTGACTACACAATCGTAGTAACAGCTTCCGCTTCCGAGCCTTCACCGATGCTATGGTTAGCTCCATACTCCGGTTGTGCTATGGCTGAGTACTTCATGTACAAAGGTGAGCACGTTCTTATCGTATACGATGACTTGTCCAAACAAGCTGCCGCATACCGTGAGTTGTCCCTCTTGCTTCGTCGTCCACCAGGTCGTGAAGCTTATCCAGGGGATGTATTCTACTTGCACTCCCGTTTGCTAGAGCGTGCTGCGAAATTGAACGATGAACTTGGTGGTGGTTCCATTACGGCACTTCCATTCATCGAGACACAAGCAGGCGATATCTCTGCATACATTCCAACGAACGTAATTTCCATCACCGATGGTCAAATCTTCTTGGAATCCGATTTGTTCTACTCCGGTCAGCGCCCAGCGGTTAACGTTGGTAACTCTGTATCCCGTGTAGGGGGCTCCGCTCAAACGAAAGCGATGAAAAAAGTTGCGGGTACACTTCGTGTAGACTTGGCACAATATCGTGAGCTTGCAGCGTTTGCCGCATTCGGATCCGATTTGGATAGAGCAACTAAAGCTCGCTTGGATCGTGGGGTTCGTACGCTTGAAATCTTGAAACAAGGCGTTCACCAACCAATGTCTTTGGAAAAGCAAGTTGCTTCCCTTTACACGGTTGTAAAAGGTCATGTGGATGATATCCCAGTTCAAGACGTAACGCGTTTCGAAGCACAATTCTTGGCTTTCTTGGAATCCAACCGTCCTGAAGTTCTGCATAGCATTCGTGACACGAAAGATATTACTGCGGATAACGATAAAGCATTGGTTGATGCAATCAATACATTTAAAAAGAGCTTTGCAGTTTCAGAATAATTCATGATGGCAGAGCTTCATGTTGAAGTGAAGCTCTTGCTACCATGTGAATCCTGGGCAGGCGGACGCCTGAATTCAGGTCTTCGAATGAAGGCTTTTTAAGCCTCAAAAGAGAGGTGAGCAGGTATGGCAAAAGGAATGCGCGAGATTAAGCGCCAAATTAAATCCACACAAAGCACGAAGCAAATCACGAGAGCAATGGAAATGGTTGCAGCAGCTAACTTACGTAGAGCACAGCAATCAGCGGAAGCGGCACGTCCGTACTCCGAGAAGTTGAAAGAAGTGGTTGCAAGTATTGCAGCTGGCACCAAAGGCGTGAAGCACCCGATGCTACAATCACGTGAAGTGAAGAAAACGGCCTATTTGGTCATTACTTCCGACCGTGGTCTCGCTGGTGGTTACAACGCAAACGTGTTGCGTAAAGCAATGACTGAAATTCGTGAAAATCATAAATCAACAGCTGAGTACTCCGTCTTCGTAATTGGACGTAAGGGAAGCAATTTCTTCTCAAAACGAAATATTCCGATTGTTGAAGAAGTAACCGGTGTTCCGGATACGCCTAAATTCTCGGATATTAAGCCTGTTGCAACAGCAGCGGTCGCTAATTTCGTGAACGGTACGTATGACCAACTGTTCTTGATTTACAACAAGTTCCAAAATGCGATTACCCAAATTCCAACCATGATTCGTCTACTTCCTATGGAAGATGTATCCGGCGTGGCTGCAGCTAGCTATGAGTATGAGCCGTCACCGGAAGGCGTTCTGGAAGTACTGCTCCCTAAATATGCTGAGACGCTTATTTACAGTGCTGTTCTGGAAGGTAAAGCAAGTGAGTTTGGCGCGAGAATGACAGCGATGAACTCCGCAACGAAGAATGCAACGAAGATGATCAGCAGCTACACATTGGCTTACAATCGTGCACGCCAAGCTTCGATTACGCAAGAGATTTCGGAAATCGTCGCTGGAGCTAACGCGAACGCATAATGATAAACGGTCTCGATGGAGACACAAGCTTTACTTAGGAGGGAAACCATGAGCAAAGGGCGCGTTGTGAATATTACAGGGCCTGTCGTCGACATTGAGTTCGAACGCGGACAACTCCCTGAAATTCTGAATGCTATCAAAATTGAAAGAACCGAAGGTGGACAATCATCCACTATGACGGTTGAAGCGGCTGTTCACCTTGGTGACAACCTCGTACGTTGCGTAGCAATGTCCTCAACAGACGGACTTGTACGTGGTGCCGTAGCAACAGATACTGGCGCAGCGATTACTGTACCTGTTGGTGCAGCAACACTGGGTCGTGTATTTAACGTATTGGGCGATCCGATCGATGGTAACGAAATGGTTGACCGTACATTTACTAGCCCGATCCACAAAGAAGCTCCAGCTTTCGACAACTTGTCGACAAAATCAGAGATTCTTGAAACAGGTATTAAAGTTATTGACTTGATGGCTCCTTA
Source organism: Paenibacillus sp. J22P51 (assembly GCF_059692215.1). Taxonomy (NCBI): domain Bacteria; kingdom Bacillati; phylum Bacillota; class Bacilli; order Caryophanales; family Paenibacillaceae; genus Paenibacillus; species Paenibacillus sp. J22P51. Next base: position 40,504 of record NZ_JCAUAZ010000012.1, read on the forward strand.
TGCAAAAGGTGGTAAAATTGGTCTCTTCGGTGGTGCCGGCGTAGGTAAAACGGTAACGATGCAAGAGCTAATTCACAACATTGCACAAGAGCACGGCGGTATCTCCGTATTTGCAGGCGTAGGTGAGCGTACTCGTGAAGGTAATGACCTTTACCACGAGATGAAAGACTCCGGCGTTATCGCAAAAACAGCGATGGTATTCGGTCAAATGAACGAACCTCCAGGCGCGCGTCTTCGCGTAGCTTTGTCCGGTTTGACAATGGCTGAGTATTTCCGTGACGAAGAAGGAAGAGACGTTCTTCTTTTCATCGATAACATCTTCCGTTTCACACAAGCAGGTTCCGAGGTTTCCGCTTTGCTAGGCCGTATGCCTTCCGCGGTAGGTTACCAACCAACTCTAGCTACAGAAATGGGTCAATTGCAAGAGCGTATTACCTCCACGAAAAAAGGTTCCGTTACTTCCATTCAAGCGATTTACGTTCCTGCCGATGACTATACGGATCCGGCTCCAGCAACGGCTTTCGCTCACTTGGACGCAACAACGAACTTGGAGCGTAGCATCGCGGCTGCAGGTATTTTCCCTGCGGTAGATCCACTAGCATCATCTTCCCGTGTTTTGACACCTGAAATCGTTGGTGAAGAGCACTATAAAGTAGCACAAGGCGTTAAACAAATTCTTCAACGTTACAAAGAGCTTTTGGATATCATCGCGATCTTGGGTATGGATGAGTTGTCTGATGAGGACAAATTGGTCGTTACTCGTGCGCGTCGTCTTCGTCTGTTCTTGTCTCAGCCGCTACACGTTGCTGAGCCGTTCAACGGATTCCCAGGTTTGTATGTACCAATGAAGGATACCGTGCGCAGCTTCAAAGAAGTTCTTGAAGGTAAGCACGACAATCTTCCTGAAGTTGCCTTCCACAACGTGGGCACAATCGAGGATGCAATCGCTAAAGCTAAAACGCTGTAAGTTGCATACTCTCTAAGTAAGTTTAGGAAGGAGAATCCAAGTGAGTACATTCCTACTTGAAATTGTAACACCGGAGCGCAAAGTGTACGCTGAACAAGTGAACATGGTTAGCGTGAAGGGTGCTGAAGGGGAGCTTGGAATTCTGCCGAATCACATTCCATTGGTCACTCCACTCAGAATTGCACCGATTACTGTGAAGAAAACGGGCTCCAAAGACGAAGTCATCGCAGTGAACGGCGGTTTCATGGAAGTGCGCAAGGATAAGGTGGTTATTTTGGCGGAAAGCGCCGAGCTACCTGAACAAATTGATATCGATCGTGCGAGAGCAGCGAAAGAGCGTGCGGAGAAACGTCTTGCTGAAACTAAGCAAGATAACGTGGATTTCAAACGTGCTGAAGCTTCTTTACAAAGAGCATTGAATCGTATCGGTGTGTCCGGGAAATAAATTTTATATGTAAGCGGGAGAGCCTAGGCTCTTCCGCTTTTTTGCGTTTAATTGGTGGAAAAAAAAGCTGCCCCTCTCTAATGAGAGGAGCAGCTGCATAGATTTCATTTTATGCGTGATGCCAAATGGTGGATTCGCCTGTTTTCGGGCAAGGAGGGAACGTTTCGCCTGCGCTCAACTCAATGCTTTGTCCGTCGGCATCGCGATATCGACCCGTTTCCGTCACTTTGTCATTCGTTTTATGTTGGTGGTTAGCATTTGATGCTCTTGACATGAATAATCAGTCCCTTCGCGTATTTAAATAGACATTGTGGCCAGAGCCCCGATTGCCCAATGCATAGTGTACCCGTCAACGTGGTATGCTACTCATAGTGTTAAAGAATTAATGTCGACGCCTAAACCCCTTTTTGTTATACTAATATAGGTGATTATTACCAAAACTATTTAAATGCTAAGGAACGTAAATAAGAAATGGAGGCGGTTACATTCACATGATGTATACAAATAACTATGTAATCGTAGCGATTTTCCTTGGGTTAGGCATTGTTCTCCCCATTGTGGCGCTGACGATTGGCAAATGGTTAAGACCGAGTAAACCCATCGATGAGAAGTATACGACGTATGAGAGTGGTAATGAGCCTGTAGGTGAGGGGCAAATCCGGTTTAACATTCGTTATTATTTGTTTGCTTTGATGTTTGTCATCTTTGATGTGGAGACCGTGTTCCTCTATCCGTGGGCTGTTGCTTTTGATCAGCTTGGATTGTTTGCTTTAATAGAAATGTGTATTTTTGTAGCCTTGCTAGCCATAGGATTAATATACGCTTGGAAGAAGAAGGTGCTGCGATGGACTTCAGTCTAGAGTCAATCTCTCCCGAGGAACGGGAAGAAATAAACCGTAATGTATTTATGACAACACTGGAGCAGGTCAAAGCCTGGGCTCGCAGTAATTCGCTTTGGCCATTGACCTTTGGATTGGCTTGTTGCGCGATCGAAATGATGGGAACTGGCGGATCTCACTATGATTTAGACCGATTCGGAGTCATCTTCCGTACGTCACCTAGGCAATCAGATGTCATGATTGTTGCAGGGACAGTTACGAAGAAAATGGCTCCTTTGTTGCGCCGTTTATATGAGCAAATGCCAGAACCGAAGTGGGTTATCGCGATGGGCTCCTGTGCAACAGCAGGCGGGCCTTATGTGAAATCGTATTCAGTTGTTAAAGGTGTCGATCAAATCGTACCTGTGGACGTGTATATCCCAGGTTGTCCGCCGAATCCGGCTGCGCTTATCTATGGGATTAATAAGCTTCAGGAGAAGATTCGTTATGAAGCGAAGACTGGGAAGCAGGTGACCAATCGATGAGCGAGGAGAAAAAGCCGGAAGAAACAGCGGTTCCGACTCCTCCTGTTGGTGAGGATGGGAAAGAGGAAGGCAATGTAGAGAGCAACGTTGAAGGTAGCGAGAACACCGCAGCGGAGAGCCTGGTTGAGAGTAAAACGGAAGTTGTGGAAAGCAATGCTGTAGGTAACACCGAGAACAAAGCGGTAGCCAACGAGCCGCCTCAGACGGCGGCAGCTCCAGAGGCGAGCCCGCCAGCTACGGACGCGGCGGCGGAGCGCGCCGCGGCAAGAGCCGCGCGCCTCGCAGCGCGCGCTGCCGCAGAACCGACGGGCGAGCCCGCGTCGGCCACAACAGCAACGCCAGCGTCCGCAGACGCTAGCGACGAAGAGAAGGCGGCCAAAGCCCAGGCCGCCGCAGAAGCCCGTGCCGCGCGTGCCGCAGCACGCGGGGCGAAGACCGAATCGGCGGAGCCAGCCGCGCCGAAGGAGCCTTCACCAAACCAGCCGCTGCTGGACAGGTTGGTCGCGATCTTGAAGGCCGAGGCAGGCGAAGACGCCGTCGTCGACGCGTTCATCAACGAAAGGGACGCGCATCGCCCTTACGTGATCATTCACAGCTCACGTTGGCCGCAGGCCGCGCTGACGCTGAGAGATCATGCGGAGCTGCGCTGCGATTACTTGCGCAATCTCTCCGGTGTTGACCAAGAAACGCACCTAGAGGTGGCGTATCATCTCCTTTCCCTTACACATAAGCATGAGTATTGTGTGAAAGTAAAAACAGACCGCGAGCAAGCAAGCATACCTTCGGTAGCTGATGTTTGGCCGACGGCCAACTGGAACGAGCGCGAAGCCTTTGACCTTTTCGGCATCGATTTCCCTGGCCACCCGAACTTAGTACGGATCATGATGCCTGATGATTGGGTGGGTCATCCACTGCGCAAAGACTACGAACCGCTTGACCCGGAGGTGTAGCACGTGTTACGGACAGAAGAGCTCCTGTTAAACGTTGGCCCTCAGCATCCTAGTACTCACGGGGTTTTCCGCGTGATCGTAAAGCTGGATGGTGAAATTATTCGTGAAGCAATACCCGTTATGGGCTACTTACATAGAGGAACCGAGAAATTGGCTGAGAACCTCAGCTATACCCAGATCATCCCGTACACCGACCGTATGGACTATGTATCGGCGATGACGACCAACTATGCGTTAGTTAACGCCGTAGAGAGAATGATGGGGCTAGAAATACCTGAACGCGCGGAGTTCCTCCGACTCATCGTGATGGAGCTGCAACGTATAGCGTCTCACATGGTGTGGTGGGGAACGTACCTGCTGGATATCGGGGCGATGAGTCCGTTCTTGTATGCGTTCCGTGACCGCGAAATCATTATCGATCTATTCAATGAGTTGTGCGGCGCTCGTTTAACGTACAACTACATGCGTGTAGGCGGCGTGAAATGGGACGCACCGGAAGGCTGGATCGAGAAAGTACGGAAATTCGTGCCATATATGTATGGCAAACTAGAAGAGTATCACACGCTTGTTACTGGAAATGAGATTTTCCTTTCACGGATCAAGGGTGTAGGTAAATATGACGCCGAGACAGCCATTGCTTATGGCCTTAGCGGGGCGAACCTGCGTTGTACGGGTGTGGATTGGGACATTCGTAAAACACAGCCCTACAGCCTGTACAGCCGCTTCCAGTTCGATGTGCCCGTACGGAATGGCGGAGACTGCTATGACCGTTATTTAATCCGTATGGAAGAAATTAAACAGTCCCTGCGCATCCTGGAACAAGCCTTAGACGTGTTCCCTGAGGGTGGCGAGACCATGGGCAAGGTGCCGAGGGTCATTCGCCCGCCAGAAGGCGAAATTTATGCAGCAATCGAGTCTCCGCGTGGGGAAATTGGTTGTCATATTATTTCCCGAGGGAAACAAGAGCCTTACCGCTTGAAATTCCGCAGACCATCCTTCGTGAATCTGCAAATATTGCCCAAGCTTCTGGTCGGGGAGTCGATGACTAATCTCATTACGATTCTGGGCGGCATCGATATTGTCGTTGGGGAGGTGGATGCCTAATGGTCAATCTATTGGAGGAGAGTCTGACGTGGACGAACTTCTTCGTTTTCCTATTCTGGGGCATCGTGATGCTCATGCTCGTACTGGGGTTCGTTACCTATGCGATCTACTTCGAGCGTAAGGTCATCGGTTGGATGCAATTGCGGATTGGGCCGAACCGGACAGGTCCTTTCGGGCTGCTGCAAAGCGTCGCTGACGTATTCAAGCTTCTCATTAAGGAAGATACGATTCCTCGGAAAGCCGAGCGTGAGCTGTTCATTCTCGCACCGATCATTACCTTTATCCCGTCCTTTACGATCATTGCGACCATTCCGTTCTCGGATCGAATGTTCAATGCGAATTTGAATGTGGGATTGCTCTATTACGTAGCACTAACTGGGATCTCAACCATTGGGATTATCCTTGGCGGTTGGGCATCCAACAATAAATATGCGTTGCTGGGCGGCATGCGCTCCGCAGCCCAAATGATTAGTTACGAAGTTCCGTTAGTTATTTCGGTCGTTGGCGTGGTCATGATGACGGGCAGTTTGAATCTGCATACCATTGTTGATCATCAAACAGGCGGCTTCTGGCATTGGAATTTTATCCCGCAGTTCCTGGGTTTCATTATTTTCGTGATTGCGGGCGTGTCGGAGCTCAATCGTACGCCGTTTGACTTACCAGAAGCAGAATCAGAGCTCGTTGCTGGCTACCATGTCGAATACAGCGGTTTCCGCTTCGCCTTTTTCATGCTATCGGAGTATGTGTACGTCTTCGTCATTGCTTCACTCGTCAGTCTGATTTTCCTTGGTGGATGGCATGCACCATTCGGGTTCCTTGATTTCATTCCAGGCTTCCTCTGGTTCCTGTTGAAATTCTCATCGGTCGTGTTCTTCCTCTTCTGGCTGCGGGCGACACTGCCACGTGTTCGGATTGATCAGTTGATGGGGTTTGGCTGGAAAGTTCTGCTTCCGCTGGCACTGGTCAACATGCTGCTGACAGCGATCATCATGACCATCTTTTAAACAAGCAAGGTAGGTTAACCTAGTCGGGTAGAACGATTCTTGAGTCATAAAAGTAGATGAAAGCGTCTTTTTAAGCCCAAGATGTTAGTTTGTCTTTCGCAACCGTTAAGTTAATGCGCACGAAGTTAGTTTTCCACTGGAAAACTTGAAGGAGTTGAAACACATGAAGGGCATTATGAAAGGTTTAGGCTTTACGTTCAAGCACTTGACTGAGAAGAAAGTAACGTACGCATACCCTGAAGTTCCGATTAAAATGCCGGATCGCTTTCGTGGTATTCAATATTTTGATCCCGAGAAATGCATTGTGTGCAATCAATGTGCGCGTGTATGTCCGACGGAGTGTATTACGTTAACTGGAAAAGCGAACCCGGACCCTGAGAAAAAGGGGAAGGTCATTGATACGTATGACATCAACTTCGAAATTTGTATTCTGTGCGACCTTTGCACAGAGGTGTGTCCGACAGAAGCAATTGTAATGACGAACAATTTTGAGCTGAGCAGCTACAGTCGGGATGACTTGTTCAAAAATATGGAGTGGCTGAGCAACAACACACAAAACATTCGTCAAGAGAACAATTCTGCGATGCCTAAAGGGGGCGCGAAGAAAGATGTTTAGTGGACTCGGCGATTTCCTATCCAGCGGTACGAGCTGGGCGTTCTTCATCTTCGCGTTGCTCGCCATCGGCGGGGCAATCTTTATGATCTCTTTTACGAAAGTCGTGCACATGGTTATCGCGGTTGCCCTTACGTTTATTAGCTTGGCCGGCCTGTATGTCATCCTTGAAGCTGAGTTTGTCGCTTTCGTGCAAGTCCTGATTTATGCAGGGGCGATCTCGATTCTGATGATTTTCGGCATTATGATGACGAAGCATAGACAGGGTGAAGACGACGGACCAAAGCGTCCATGGCATGAAGGTTTGGCCATTCTCGGCGCTGTGGGATTATTCGGCGTATTGTTCTATGCGATTCAGAAATCGACCTTCGTTTCTTCGGGGGCCTTGGATGCTGGCAAGGATAATACACTCGAAATTGGGAAGCTGCTCTATAATGTGCATGTCATTCCCTTCGAAATCATGTCCGTGCTGCTGACGGTAGCGTTCATTGGTGCTATCGTAGTCGCGAAGAGAGAGGAGGATTAGCGTTGGGTAACTTAATTACTCCTTATCTTACATTGGCGGCGATCCTATTCTGCATTGGACTTTACGGTGCACTAACAAAGAAAAACGGGGTAATCGTCTTACTCTCCATCGAGCTCATGCTCAATGCGGTGAACTTGAATTTGATTGCTTTCTCCAAGCTAGGGGATCATCCGGCATTAACGGGGCAAATTTTCTCCCTCTTTAACATTACGATTGCAGCTGCTGAGGCGGCTGTGGGGATTGCGATATTGATCACGATTTACCGGAATAAAGGTACAGTTGAAGTTACGGATTTGGATTCTATGAAGCGCTAGGAGGCTAACAAGGCTATGGTATCGGACTATTCACAGTACGCCTGGCTCATTCCATTGTTTCCGTTGCTTGCTTTTCTAGCGCTTACGGCGATGGGACGTCAACTTAAGGATTTAGGGATTTATATAAGTATTTTTGCGATGCTGCTTTCCTTCATTGTGGCTTTGCTCATTTTCGTAGAGCGTATTGGCGGCAAGGTGGAAGACTATACGTGGGATAAAATGAACTGGCTGCAGGTAGGCGATTTCACGCTGAAAATGGGCTTTGAGGTGACTAACCTTAATTCCCTCATGCTTGTAATTGTTACACTCGTATCGTTGCTGGTTAACATTTATTCCAAGGGATATATGAAAGGCGACGAGCGCATTCACGTGTTTTTCGGTTACATTGCGTTGTTCTCCTTCTCCATGTTAGGTCTTGTTATTTCAGAAAATATGTTTGAACTCTACATCTTCTGGGAGCTTGTAGGGGTATGTTCCTTCTTGCTCGTTGGATTCTGGTACTTCAAGCCAGAGGCGAAGGCTGCAGCCAAAAAGGCATTCATCGTCACCCGCATCGGGGATGTGGGCTTGTTTATCGCGATCCTGCTGTTGTATCTATACATGCCAGGGCATGCGCTTGATTTCACATCTATACATAATGCCTTCACAACGGGCAAAATCGACCCTACGATCGTCACATGGATCGCTGTCTTGATTTTCATCGGGGCGATGGGGAAATCCGGTCAATTCCCGCTGCACACTTGGTTACCTGATGCGATGGAAGGACCAACGCCGATCTCGGCGCTGATCCACGCCGCAACGATGGTTGCTGCTGGGGTGTATCTCGTGGCACGGACGTTTGATATTTTCCATGCCTCGCCAGATGCGCTGATGGTTGTTGCCTATGTCGGAGGATTTACCGCTATTTTCGCAGCAACAATCGGTATTGCGCAGAACGATATTAAACGGATTCTTGCCTACTCGACCGTGAGTCAACTCGGCTACATGATGATGGCGCTGGGGATTGGCGTTTCGATGACGTCAGGAATGTTCCACTTGTTCACGCATGCCTTCTTCAAAGCGCTGCTCTTCTTGGGCGCAGGCAGTGTAATTCATGCGGTTCATACGCAAGACATTAATGAAATGGGCGGCCTATCCCGCAAAATGAAAATCACGACCTGGACTTTCGCAATCGGAACGCTGGCTTTGGCTGGTATCTTCCCATTCGCAGGCTTCTGGTCGAAGGATATGATTCTAACCGAAGCCTATGAGCATAACCAGCTTCTGTTCTGGGTCGGTGTGATTGCGGCGTTCTTCACCGCTTTCTATATGTCACGCCTGTTCTTCCTTGTGTTTATGGGCTCGTCTAGAGCGAAAGATCATGCTGTGGAGGATCACGATGATCACGAGCACCACCACGCTCATGAGCCGCATGAATCTCCGGCGTCTATGACGACACCGCTTATTATTCTAGCTGTTCTAGCTGTTGTTGCAGGCTTTGTGAATACGCCATTCAATGAATGGTTGGGGCACTGGCTTACAGGGCACGAGCATGAAGAGACGGCCAATTGGACGGTTATCATTTTGTCCACACTAGCTGGCCTATTAGGAATTGGACTGGGTTACCTGATTTATCTCAAACGCACAATCCCTCGGGACATCGTTTCGGGCAAAATGCCTTGGCTGTACACTTTGCTTAATCGCAAATATTTCATCGATGAAATCTATGATGCCATTGTTGTCAAACCGCTTCGCGGTCTTGGCTATATCTTAGAATTGATTGATATTTACATCATTGATGGGATTGTACGCTTAGTTGCTTTCACGGTGGTCAGCCTTGGACGTTTAGGCTCCCGACTCCAAAATGGTCAACTGCAGTCCTACGGGGTCATCATGCTACTAGGGATGCTGATTCTGGCACTTGCCATTGCAGGAAGGAGGTTCATACATGCCGGCTAACTTACCCATTCTAAGTATGATTGCCTTCTCGCCCCTGCTTGGTGTTCTCGTCTTGCTCTTCCTTCGGGGAGATCGTGGACGCCTGATCAAAACAGTAGGTATCGTCACGACGTTGATACCGCTGATTTTGGCGGCATGGCTGTATGTGGACTATAACTATCAAGGGGATCCGCTTCAGTACAAAGAACAGCTGGATTGGATCAAAGTTCCTTTAAATCACGAGGGCATTCAGCAAATCACACAATTCTTCTTCGAATTTAAATATTCGTTAGCTGTCGACGGCATTTCGCTGCCACTCGTCTTTCTAACGGCGCTGATCTCGTCGATGGCCGCATTAGCGTCCGTTTACATCAAGAAACGTTGGAAAACGTATTTCATTCTGTTTCTTTTGCTAGAAACGGGTATGTTCGGCGTATTCATGGCGCAGGATCTCTTCTTGTTCTTCCTGTTCTTCGAAATTACTCTTGTGCCGATGTTCTTCTTAATCGGAATTTGGGGCTATATGAACCGGGAGCAAGCGGCAAATCGCTTCTTGCTGTATAACGGACTTGGCTCCGCGATTATGCTGATTGCGTTCCTAATTCTGGTCACTACTGCAGGATTTAACCAAGATCCGTCGCAGACAGAAGCTATCATTTACTATAGCGGTGACATTCATACGATTGCGCATAACCTGCTACAGGCCCCTGAGGCCTATGTGAATCAGGCGAACACGCCGTTCTTTATGAGTCAAGCTATGAAATGGACCGTGTTCATCATGCTGCTGGTCGCTTTCGGGATCAAGCTGCCGATCTTCCCGTTCCATACGTGGATGCTGAAAGTACATACAGAGGCTCCGCCTGCTGTTGTTATGATTCACTCCGGGATTTTGCTCAAAATGGGGGCCTATGGCCTCATCAGATTCGGCATTCTGTTCTTCCCTGCGGAAGCTCAGCAATGGGCATGGGTGCTCGCGCTCCTCGGCGTTATTAACATCGTTTATGGTGCGCTTCTCGCGATGGTCCAAAAAGATTTCAAACTCGTGCTCGCCTACTCGAGTATCAGCCACATGGGCATCGTCCTGTTGGGACTTGCTGCTTTCAACATTGCAGGTCTGCAAGGCGCCGTGTTCCAGCTCATCTCACACGGGTTGATCTCAGCCCTGATGTTCTTGCTCGTTGGCAGCATCTACGAGCGAACCGAAACCACGCAGCTCGATCGCTTGGGCGGTCTCGCCAAGAACATTCCTTTCATCAGCGGGATTCTGCTGATTGCGGGGATGGCCTCGCTCGGATTGCCAGGCTTATCCGGCTTCGTCAGTGAGTTCCTCGCGTTCGTCGGACTCTTTGAAACACACCGTGTGTACGCGATTGTCGGTACACTGGGTATTATCTTCGCAGCGGTTTACGTGCTGCGCGGGGTACTGAACATCACGTTCGGCCCTAAGCAGCCGAGCTTACTGCAGCAAGGGATGCGCGACGCGCGTCTCATCGAGGCTGTGCCGATGATTACCTTGGTCGCGTTCATTCTCTTGCTGGGCGTGTACCCAAGCGTGCTAAGTCAGCCGCTTCAACAAACCATTGGCAGCTTGGATCAATTGATCCATAGCGTAGCCGGGAAGATAGGAGGTTAGTCCAGTGGAACAGATTAGACTCCATGCTGCTGATTTGATGCATCTGCTCCCTGAGCTTGCGCTGGTTGCTACCGCGATCATCCTATCTCTCTTGGATTTGGTCCTGCCGAACCGATTCAGTCGCTCGATTATCGGATGGTTGACCTTAGTCGGCATCGCGATTTCCGCCGTCTTCGTTGTCCTGCAGTTGAATCCAGACGAGGCAATTCAGCTTCTAAATCAAAGCTACCGCGTCGATGATTTCTCGAACTTACTTAAATTATGTACCCTCGTTGGTACGGGACTCATCGTCTTCATGAGCTTAGGCTTCGTGAAAGAGGATAGCATCCCGCATGTCGGGGAGTACTACTACTTCTATTTGCCTGCTGCGTTAGGGGCCATGATCATGTCATCCTCGGGTGATTTGATTACACTCTACGTAGGCTTGGAATTACTTAGCATTACCTCGTACTTGTTAGTTGCGATGAAGAAAAATGATCATAAATCCAACGAAGGCTCGTTCAAGTACTTAGTGATGGGCGGTATTTCATCCGCAATCATTCTGTACGGCATGTCTTTCCTGTATGGGATGGTCGGCTCTGCGAATCTGCAAGAGATTGGTACAGCCCTCCCGACACTGGTAGGCTCCTATGAGCCCTTGCTTTACGTGGCGTTCTTCCTGCTATTAGCAGGCTTCGGCTTCAAGATCGCCGCTGCGCCATTTCACAGCTGGGCACCGGATGTATACGAAGGAGCGCCAACACCGGTTACGGCATTTTTGGCTGTCGTGTCCAAAGCGGCCGGCTTTGCCATCTTGTTCCGTGTCTTCTATGTCCTGTTCGGATTTAGTGGCTTCGAAGAGAGCCATTTGCAGTCTGATGTGTTCCTAGCGATATCCGTTATGGCGGCCATCGCGATGGTGGTGGGGAATTTCATTGCACTGAAGCAAACGAATTTGAAAAGGCTACTCGCCTATTCGGGTATTGCGAATGCTGGCTATCTGCTCGTTCCGATCGGAACATACTTCTCAGCCACGCATTATGCCAATTTCTCGGAATTCATTTTCTACTTAATTGCGTATTTGTTTATGAATATCGGAGCTTTTGCTGTGCTGATGATTATCGAGCAGGCTGAAGGCCATACCGAGGCCAAAGGCTTCGCAGGCTTATACTATCGCGCACCTTTAACAGCCGTGGCGATGGTACTGATCATTCTGTCCTTAGCTGGTATTCCTTTATCAGGTGGATTCTTCGGTAAGCTTTACATTATCTTAGGAACGATGCAGACGCAGCAATACTGGCTTGGGGCCTTAATGATCGCAACCAGCGTGGTCTCGTTCTACTACTATTTCAGCATCGTGCGTCAAATGTTCATGCGCAGCGATTATGAGCCTGCCGCTATCAGAGTGTCCGTACCATTAGGCATAACCGTTTGGTTATGTGCCCTAATCAGCGTTGCGCTTGGCGTGGTACCACACTTGGTGCTGAAAGCTATTGAGAGCGTCTTTACCTTGACGAAAGATTTTATCATCCAATAATAGATTCGTTCTCACAGTGCCTTCTCTACGTAAAAGTAGGGAGGGCTTTTTTCTATTTACCTAATCCCGCACCAGACTAAACTTGGTACTATACACTGCACTCATTGGATAAATACAGTGTTTGCTCTAAATAGAGCCTAAATTGTCCATCTTCATTGGATATATCCAGTGGATCGTCCACAATTCGGCTTATTAGCACCCTGATTTTTCTATTTGACTGTATTTGTCCAATCATTTTCAAATTTCAGCTCTTTAATAGAGCATTACATTGGATATATCCAATCGGGCAATCTTCTCGGGCAATACTAACTACTTAAAGTACATAGGAACCGTTATCTGACGACAATGTTTTAATTTCAAACCGTAACGGACCGCAAGACCGCTATTATCCGCCTAAATGATTAGATTTGCCCTTGTATCAGCAAATAACGGCGCTGAAGTCCGTTAGAAATGCAATTTACCTATTTCCCCGGAAATAACGGCGCTCAGGTCCGTCGCAGGTCATGGACGTGTAGGAATGATATTCCGCGGCTCAACCGGCCATAAAGAATGAACAACTTGCTCCATCTGTCAGACAACTCCCAGAAAATACTTAAAAAATTCTCGCAAGATCCGAACTTTTTGCGAAGATAAACCGTTATAGGTATCGAGAAGAAGTTTATTGTGGTATAGATATATAAGTAAATGACAAAAGAGATTTAATATGGGATAAAGGACCTGATGTGATGAAATGTTTTCGATACGTAGGCTTCATGATAATGATGCTGCTGCTCGTCCTAGGACTAACAGGGTTCGTGACCAACGTAGAGGCAGCGTATGCGGTGTCTTCGGATCCGATGAGGGTGAAACAAACCTATCTGGATATGATTCGCGTTGATCAAGCGTGGGCGGCGGCAGGAGATTCTCGTTCGCCGATTATAGTCGCCGTTGTTGATACAGGCGTTGATCTTGGGCATCCAGATTTAATTGGCAATTTGGTGGATGGTGTGAATTTGCTGCAGGCTTCTAAGAAGCCTTTTGATGATAATGGACACGGAACGAACGTAGCTGGCTTAATTGCCGCTGCGATTAATAACGATAAAGGTATTGCGGGAATCGCTCCCAATGCCAAGATTATGCCGATTAAGGCGCTAGAAGCAGATGGAACAGGCGGCGAGGCTAAGCTAGGAGAAGGCATTAAATATGCAGTCGATCACGGAGCGAAAATCGTTGTGCTTTCTTTAGGTTTGAATAAATATTCGGATTACCTGGCAGGTGTTGTGCAATACGCTGAGGATCATAATGTGTTGCTTGTCGCAGCTGTTGGTAATGAAAGCACAAGTGTGAAATATCCCGCGGCTTATCCGACGGTGTTATCCGTTGGTGGGGTAAGCCTAGCTAAACTCGCTGATCCACGATCGAATTACGGCCCAGAGCTGGATATTATGGCACCTTGGGATGTATACACAACCGCTCTTGGCGGGGGTTATCAGTACCAAGATGGCAGCTCGATGGCTGCGCCTCAAGTGGCAGCCGCAGCAGCGTTAGTCTGGGGTAAATACCCTGGGATGACGGCGTATCAGGTGCGATCGCAGATCGAACAAACGGCGCAGGACTTGATGACCAAAGGGTGGGACGCTAAGACGGGTTATGGCTTATTGAACATCGAGAAAGCGCTGACCGAGACGTATAAGCAAGATCGGTTTGAGCCGAATGATCTAGCCAGTCAGGCAGCGTCACTTCCAAATCATACGATGGTCAGAGTGAACCTTAGCTCGGGGCAGGATCAGGACTGGTACGTGATTGATGCGGCGTATGACGGGTACATCCAATTAGGTGTGCTGCCCGAAGATAGCGGCGCAGGAATCCGCGTGAATTTCGATTCGGGGCAAAGCTTTGTCGCGGCCAGTGGTACAGATGCTAAGCCGTACATGGTGGCTGTGACTAAAGGGCGAACGTATGTGCAAATGGAGAACGTGGATCGGACGCGCAAGACAGCATTGAATTACACAGTCTGGACGGACTTTGTGATTTATACGGATCCTTTTGAGGATAATGATAGGCAGTATAAGGCTTTTACATTACCAGAGCGCAGTCAAACTGTACGAGGTACTTTTCATGAAAAAGGGGATCTCGATTGGTTCGCACTAACGTTGGAACACTCGGGCACGATGCGCCTTAGACTATCCACGGATACTGGGCGGATTGATCCCATGCTTCTTTTCCAGAAAGAAGGAGAGAAGGGGGCGACGATTGATCAAGCTGGCGATGGTGGTATTGAGGTTAGCTCGCAGATGGAAGTCCTTCCTGGACAGTACTATATTCGTGTTAGTAATGTGAAGGACTATACCGGACCGATTACGGGTGAATACACGTTAGAGATTGAGTATGATCCTAAATTAATTGACCCTAACGAACCGAATGACAAATCGTATCAAGCCACGTTTGCTGCGATGAATGCAGGGTATGAGGGTGTTTTTAACAAAAGTGATGACGTCGATTGGTTTGAATTCCGGTTGACTTCAGATAGCTTGGCGCAAGTGCGATTAACGAATATTCCTACATCACGTACGTTATATGCTACCTTGTATAATCATTCCCTTCAGGAGCAAGGTACCTATCGTAGTGAAAATGGTTCGAGTCAGCTCAATTTCGAGAAGCCATTACCCGAAGGGACTTATTATATTAAACTCCAGGCGAACCAATGGTTTATGAGCCAAATGTATCGCTTGCAGTTGAGTAGTTTTGGGCTTGTCAGCGGGTATGTCGATATTGCAGGACATTGGGCACAGGATGCCATTAGCCAGCTTACCGAGCAAGGCATGATTAGCGGGTATGGGAACTATCGGTTTGCTCCGAATCAGTCGATAACAAGGGCCGAAGCAGCTACCGTGCTGTCACATGCTTTGCGTTTAACGAAACGCAAGGACTTACGGTTTAGCGATGTAGCAGCTTCGCACTGGGCATACGCAGATATTGCCAAAACAGTTCAAGCGTCGATCGTAGAGGGCTACCCGGATGGGACCTTTGATCCCGACGGTAAGTTAACCCGCATGGAAATGACACAAATGCTTGCACGCAGTATGAATATGACAGGAAAGCTGCGCGGCAATACGCCTTTTAGCGATGTCAGTGAATCTTACTGGGGTGTAGGCATTCTCAAACAGATGTCGGCGGACGGCTGGATCAGCGGGTTTCCCGACGGTACCTTTCATCCGGAAGATCAGGCAACACGGGCTGAATTTGTGACATTGCTGGCCAAAGTCGTAAATCGGTAAAATCGAAGAGGAGTGACCTATGAGCGAGACGGACAAATGGAGTGAAGTGGCGCAATACGCGTCGTTGATGAACATGGCCAGTATAGCTGTCTATATTCTTTGCATCGGTTTAGCGTGGTGGTCGCTGCAAGCGTTCCGCTTCGATGTTTTGCTGCGAAGGCCCAAAGGCGCACAAGCCATTATGCTGCAAATTTTACTTTCGATTGGACTCGGGCAGTTGGTTGCGGGCTTTTTCATTCAGTATTTAGGTCTCTCCATGAGTTTCAGTAAGATGTTTTAATACAATTTCCCGAATAATGCAGAAGTTTGTTGTCAACAATGGATAATAGAACGGAATGAAAAACGCAAGAGGCTTCGAACTCTATGTAGGGCATCTCTGACTGCCAAAAGAACACAGTTGTATCTATGTGGCTCCAAATGATAAACTTAGGAAATGTGCAAAACCTGTCTTTAAAAATAAGTGCGCGGAGGGACCATGATGAGCAAAATTATCGTCCGCGGTGGCCGAAAGCTAGCTGGCAATGTAAAAATCAACGGAGCAAAAAATGCGGTACTGCCGATTATTGCGGCTTCCATTCTGGGGTCGGAAGGTGAAAGCGTCATCCACGATGCGCCTCCCCTTGACGATGTACTAGTCATTAATAAAGTATTACAAAGCTTAGGAATTGAAGTCGAATATAACCGTCAGGTGATTCGAGTAAAAGCTGGGCAGATTAATACCTGTGAAGCTTCCTATGATCTAGTCCGTAAAATGAGAGCCTCTTTCCTCGTGATGGGTCCTTTGTTAGCTAGGTTGGGTCAAGCGAGGATTTCGCTTCCTGGCGGTTGTGCGATTGGCACAAGACCGATTGACCAGCATCTCAAAGGCTTTGAAGCGATGGGTGCCGATATTGAACTGGGTCAAGGCTATATCGAAGCGAAAGTGAAAGGGCGCCTGAAGGGTGCCAAAATCTATTTGGATGTCGCCAGCGTAGGCGCAACCGAGAACATTATGATGGCCGCAACGCTTGCGGAAGGCACAACAACGATTGAAAATGCGGCGAAAGAGCCGGAAATTGTTGATTTGGCCAATTATCTGAATGCGATGGGCGCTGTCATCCGCGGTGCGGGAACGGGTGTTATCCGCATTGAGGGTGTTGAGAAGCTTCGCGGCGCCGTACATACGGTGATTCCGGATCGCGTAGAAGCCGGAACGTATATGATCGCTGCAGCTATTACGGGCAGCGAGCTTTACATGGAAGGTGCGATTGGTGATCACCTTCGTCCTGTCATTTCAAAGATGCAGGAAATGGGCGTAACGATCGAAGAAGATGAGAACGGTATTCGCGTTCGGGCTACGGGTCCACTGCGCGCGGTGGACGTGAAGACGTTGCCGTATCCGGGCTTCCCAACCGATATGCAGTCGCAAATGATGGCGCTGCTAATGGTGGCAGACGGAACGAGTCTTGTAACCGAGACCGTGTTCGAGAACCGGTTTATGCATGTGGATGAGTTCGCGAATATGAACGCAAGCATTAAAGTGGACGGACGTACAGCGATAGTAAGCGGTAACTCGAAACTGCGTGGTGCGAAGGTATGCGCAACAGACCTTCGTGCGGGTGCGGCGCTCATTCTTGCGGCTTTAGCGGCTGAGGGTGAAACCGAGATCACGGGTGTTCACCATATCGATCGTGGATATGTTGACATCACGGACGTTCTGCGTGAACTAGGTGCCGATATTTATCGCTCGGTCCCACAAGAGATCGAACAGGAAGTGGCGGAGCTTGGATTTTTCAATATCCAGCCAACGCTCGCGTAATAGAAGAGGAACCATCAGGGAACGAACCTGATGGTTCTTTTTGTTTTGAATGAGAGAGGTTCACCCGGCACGCTCCCTTCGCCAGAAAAACCTGTGAATGTGCATCTATTGCGGATAATCAGATGAGTATGATCAGTTAATTTCCCTTGGTTTATCGCATGTTGGTGGGGGGAGGTACTGTTGAGGGATTACGTGTTTTAAACAAATTACGATTTAGCTGCTGTGGCGGACTGACTCTCTCACTCTCGCTCAAGCTCTCATTTGAACAGTTACGCTCGCGTTTACTCGACTTTCACTCCTGCTTACTCCTACCAGCACTTGCTTCAGCTCCTACTTCTACTCCTACTCCTACTCTCTCTACCTGCCCCCATCTACCTGCAAATCCCCATGTTTAACTGTAAAAACTACAGCTAATCTCACTGCTTTTCTCACTTTGAACTAAACTAAATGGTTTCCTGTAGTTAATTTCGCGAGATTTCGCCGATAAGCCTGAATTCGTGCAAGATAGCTGTAGGTTTTCCAGCTAATCAGCTAGTTAAGGCATTTTCAACGAAAATAAATGGAGTTTTTCCAGTTAAACCGCAGCCAGCGGGGCAGTTTGTCGTTCTAGCTTGACCCGGATTCAAGGCGAACTAGTAGACTCGGAATGCGTTTATTTCGTGATCTGTCCGATTGACGGCGTCTGTTCAAGTTCTTCTCAAGCACTTCCCAGACCCTTCTCAAGTTCTATTCTATCAACCCCTCTCATAAGCTAAGACATACCAAAATTCCTGCTAGTAAACGCGCTTATGGAGGCTGCTCAGACATATGTTCAAAAAGAAACGCGTGCTCAGAAAAGGGGTCATCCTGTGGATGGCTGTTTGCTTATCTTCCATGTTGTGTGTCACTATCATTGTGCCTGGATTGCTAGTCAAGAAGATTCCGACCGACGAGGTGTACCCCATCCCAATTGCAGGCTCAACCTTGCAAGAGACTAGTGCCGAACAAGGGCTGATGATCCCTGTGTATTTAACGAAACAGGCGACCGTTCAAACCGTTCCACTAGAGCAATATGTGAGAGGTGTGCTAGCTGCCGAGATGCCTGTCGATTTCGAGCTAGAGGCACTCAAGGCACAAGCGATGGCAGCTAGAACCTATGTTGTACGTAGAGTGATAGAAAAGGATTATAGCAATATGCCGGTAAACGATGCACTTGTGACGGATACGACAGCTCATCAGGCCTATTTAACAGATCAAGCGCTCAGAGAGAAGTGGGACAAGTCCAAGTATGAAACGAATATGGCCAAGATTGATAGAGCCGTCAATGAGACCAAGGACAAAATATTGACCTATGGTCACGAACCGATCAATGCAACATTTTTCTCAACAAGTAATGGCTATACCGAGAATTCGGAAGAGTACTGGCCTTTCAAAAGTCCTTATTTGCGCAGCGTGCCTAGTCCATGGGATATCAAGCTTTCCTCTCGCTATCAAGAAAGTGTCACGATCAGTTACAAGACGCTGCTTCAGAAACTGGGGGTGACGAGCATTGCGACGACGGATACGAGCGCCAAAGGGATGAAGGTACTCTCTTGGTCTACCGGACATCGAATAAAAAGTATGACAATAGGAGGCAAGATTTTCTCTGGACGTGAGGTGAGAGAGAAGCTAGGCCTAGCATCCTCTCAATTCGCTTGGAAGTGGGCAGGCTCTCAAATTATCATTACCACGTATGGCTACGGCCACGGTGTAGGTCTCAGTCAGTGGGGAGCCAACGGAATGGCGAAGGAAGGGAAAACGGCGGAGGAGATCGTAACCTACTATTACACGGGCATCTCTATCGAAAATGCAGCTTCTTTTCTCCACAAATCTTAAACTTTCAGCGTTTCTATAAAAATATCTTTCTTCAAGTATAAAACCTTGGAATGTGTCAAGAATGGTTGATGAGGTGATAACCATGAGTGATAATAACAAAGGTTTTCAGAAAGAAGAAGCTCCTAAAACTGTTCAAGGAGCACAAGGTTCAACATCTGCATGGAAGAGGTTGCTTGCTAAGAAATGGGTATTCCCAGCGACGTATGTGGCAGCAGCAGCAATTATCTTAACCTTAATGTGGGTGTACCAGGGAGCAGGAACGAAAACAGTCAGCGAAGAAGAACTGGGTATTAAGGTTAGCAGCACGGAACAAACCGATAATCCAAGAGCACCACATGATGGGGCTGTCGCGGTTAACGGAACAGCTGAAGCGATGCAATGGCCTGTGAAAGACAGAGCTGCTGTCGAAGTGGCGATTCCTTACTATGACACCAATGCATCCAATGATGTGAAAGCAGCGGCTATGATCGAATATCTCGATCAATTGACTCCGCACACCGCAATTGACTTGAAAGCCAAAGATGGCGCAGCCTTTGATGTTCTAGCGGCACTTGGTGGTAAAGTTACAGCAGTTGAGCAAAGCCCTGTTGTAGGCAAGCTGGTTGAGATTACACACAGCAATGGCTTGATCAGTATTTACCAAAGCTTATCAGACGTGAAGGTAACAAAAGGTGCAGAAGTGAAAAAAGGCGACATCATCGCCAAAGCAGGCAGCAACGATTTCGAGAAGGAAGATGGCGTGCACTTACACTTTGAAGTGCGCCAAGTTAGCGACAATGCAGCCGTTAACCCAGAAAGCCTCTTGAACGTGAAACAATAAGATATAAGTGAAAGGCAGCGGGTACATTCCTGCTGCTTTTTCCTATTTTTCATCCGATTTGGACCCGTATAAGCGGCTAAAGCCCAAATTGCTCCATTATTTTGAAAATAAATATGGGAAATGAGCTTGTCAGGCTTGGTTACGTAGAATATCTAGTCATGCCCCTCATATACTTTACCAAACTATCTCGAGTAGGGAGGCGAGGGGAGTGCACGATTACATCAAAGAGCGAACCATTAAGATTGGTACCTGTATCGTCGAGACCAAGAATACGGTTCGCACCATTGCTAAGGAATTCGGCGTTTCCAAAAGCACGGTGCATAAGGATTTGACGGAAAGACTACCGGAAATCAACCCAGACCTGGCCAATCAGGTGAAGCACATTTTGGAGTATCACAAGTCAATTCGGCACCTTAGGGGAGGAGAAGCGACGAAAATTAAGTATCGTAAGACCCGTAATCCTAAGCCTTCCGAAGTTCTGGTTACGGTTAAGTCCTAAGATACCCTTCATCCCGAGATGTTTCCTATGTTTCCTATGTTTCCTATAACTGGGCGTGTCGAATTTTCACGGAAAAAGAGGAAAACATGCATTTATAGCGAATTTAGCTTATAATTAGAACTGTATATCAGAGCGCCGATTCTTCACGGGATGGACGGTAGGTTTAGGGAGGATTAATTAGAAATGTTCAGCAAGGATATTGGAATAGATCTCGGCACGGCAAATGTGCTTATTCATGTTAAAGGTCGCGGGGTTGTGCTTGATGAGCCATCCGTAGTTGCGATTGAAAGCGATACGAAACGCGTGCTGGCTGTAGGCGAAGAAGCCTTTCGCATGGTAGGTAGAACACCTGGCAACATCATTGCTATTCGTCCACTTAAGGACGGTGTTATCGCAGATTTTGATATTACAGAAATGATGTTAAAGCATTTTATCGCGAAAATTGGGGGCAAGAATTGGTATTCTCACCCGAGAATACTGATCTGCGCCCCTACCAACATTACCTCGGTCGAGCAGAAAGCGATTCGCGAAGCCGCTGAGCGCAGCGGTGCCCGTGAGGTATTCATGGAAGAAGAACCGAAGGCGGCAGCAATTGGCGCCGGGATGGACATCTTCCAGCCTAGCGGTAATATGGTTGTAGATATTGGCGGAGGTACGACGGATGTTGCCGTGCTATCTATGGGCGACATCGTCACCTCCTCTTCCATCAAGATTGCTGGCGACAAGTTCGACACAGCGATCATGAAGTATATCAAAAATAAGTACAAGCTGCTTATCGGTGAACGGACAAGCGAAGATATCAAGTTGAAAATTGGAACGGTATATCCACATGGGCGCGATCAAGAGATGGATATTCGCGGAAGAGATATGGTATCCGGACTTCCATTGACCATTACGATCCACTCCAGCGAGGTACAGGAAGCACTATGGGATCCGGTTTCCTCCATCGTCACTGCGGCGAAGAGCGTGCTTGAGCGGACACCTCCAGAGTTATCTGCGGATATTATTGACCGTGGTGTTATTCTGACAGGCGGCGGCGCATTGCTGCATGGTCTTGATCAATTGCTTGCGGATGAATTGAAAGTGCCTGTATTAATCGCAGAAGATCCAATGTCCTGTGTAGTTAAAGGAACAGGGATTATGCTGGATAATTTAGATAAAGTAACCAAACGCAAATTTTAGTTAGATACACTACCTAAGAGGTGACTAGATGTTAAGAGGACTTTATACCGCGGCAGCAGGGATGATTTCTGAGCAACGCAGACACGATACCATCACGAATAACATTGCCAACTTGAATTCCCCAGGCTTTAAACAGGGTAATGCCTTGTCGCGTTCGTTTCCAGAAATGCTTATCTCTACGATTCGCGGTGGACAAGGTGCCTCTCCAGCACCGCTTGGGAAGATGAGCTTAGGTGTGTTCTCCGAGGAGAGTATCTCTGTCCATACACAAGGTGATCTGCAGGAGACGCAGAATCCCTTCGACTTCGCACTCGTCTCCAATATTCAACTGCCGGGAATCACATTTGATGCAACGGGCAAGTACGTAAACGAAGACGGAGAACGGACGTTCCAACCGCAGGCGTTATTTACCGTGTTGAATCCGAATGGTGAACAACGTTACTCCTTAAACGGGAAATTCACTGTCGATGCAGCAGGCCAGCTTGTGAATGCCAACGGAGAACAAGTGCTGGGTCGGGATGGACAACCCTTGGTCTTGTTGGATGGAGCCGGGCAACCGATTTCCAATTTCAAAGTAACGGCTAAGGGCGAGTTCATGGACAGTGACGGAATTCCGATATTGGATGCGGCAAGAGCACCGATTGGCTTGATGCTTTCACGGGCAGAGAATCCGAATCTCTTGCTCCGCGAGGGGAATGGATTACTACGCATTAATCCGGGGGATGAAGCGACGATCACGCAAGTAGCGCCAGGCGATCAAGTTGAAGTACGTCAGGGCTATATCGAGCGTTCGAACGTGGATTCCGCGCAATCCATGGTGGACATGATGTCGGCGCTGCGCGCCTATGAAGCGAATCAGAAGGTCATTCAATCGTATGATAAAAGTATGGACAAAGCAGCAAACGAAGTAGGACGCGTCTAAATCTAGCTTGCGAAGGGGCCAGCCATGAACAATTCCATGATCAACTCATCGGTATCCATGCACAGCTTACAGCAAAAGCTGGATATTCTCTCCAATAACATAGCAAATGTAAATACCAATGGATTCAAGAAGAAGGAAGCCTCCTTCGAGGATGTCTTGACAAACGTTCAAGCTCAGCCCGAAGGGTTCCGCCAGCAAGGACGTTTCTCTCCGCTTGGCTTTAACCAAGGCTGGGGCTCGAGGCTAGTGCAAATTCAAACGAATTTGTCGCAAGGACCTGTACAGTCGACAGGTAATCTAACAGACTTCGCCATCCAAGGCGACGGCTTGTTCGAAGTTACTGTCAGCAAGGTGGACGAGAATGGTAATCAAGTGTTTCAACCAGCTTGGACCCGTAATGGGGCATTCAGCTTAACACCGGATGGAACTGGCGGGACAGTCCTCACGACCAAAGAAGGACACTTCATCTCAGGTACGGACGGCAACCCGATTCACGTGCCAGTTGGTTTCCGACTAGCCGTTGGGAAAGATGGTACAATTCAAGGCTACAATGAACAGGATCCATCAGCAGCACCCGTAACATTAGGTCAAATCAAGCTTGTTCGTGTGGTACGTCCACAGCTGCTTCAAGATGTAGGAGATAACCTTTATACGCTGCCATCAGGGATTACGGCGGGTGAGAAGGCGAACATCTTGCAAGATGTGAACGGCGTGGCTGCGACAGAAGCGAATCGCGTTAGCTTGCTGCAAGGATTCCTAGAGCAATCGAATGTGACACTTTCGGATGAAATGACAGACCTGGTTATTGTTCAACGCGCGCTTCAGCTGAATTCCCGGGCTATCACATCGTCCGATCAGATGATGAACATGGCTAACAATTTACGCGCTTGATCGTAGAAAGGTAGGGATAGGCTCGATGGCAGATAAGCCTGCTCCAGTCAAGAAGAAGCAGCCAAGGCCGAGATGGCAGAAGATCCTTTGGCTTATTTTCAAAATCATACGTATTCCTGTGCTCTGTGTTCTAGCTATCTATGTAGGATTATGGGTGGGCTACACGAAACTAGGACAACAGCCATCATCAGAAATCTTACATATTAGCACATGGCGGCATTTATACGATCTCGTTTTTGCAAATTAATTCGAACTCCCTCATGGGAGTTTTATTTTTATGCAAGCAGCGGTATAATGGATAAAGGCTTTATCTACCAAATCATGAAGTTTCGGATCGGATACTTAGGCGCAGGAGGAGTACCTTGAATATACCGAACATGCTCACGATCAGCAGGTTTGTACTAATCCCCGTGTACCTCGTGCTTTTTTTCAATGGCTATATCCGAACCTCCTTCATCATTCTACTCGTAGCTGGATTAACGGATATCTTAGATGGCTATATCGCTAGAACGCGTAAGTTAATCACCCCCATGGGAGTCATGTTAGACCCGCTGGCCGATAAGTGTATGCTGATTGCGGTTATCCTCTCCCTCCTCATCTCAGAGATGATTCCTTGGCAAGCAGCAGTGGCCATGTTCATACGTGATGCAGGCATGATTATTGGCTCCGCTTTTTTCCATTTCAGAGGGAAACTGACCGTTCCAGCGAATGTTATGGGGAAGCTAACGACCGTTCTCTACTATTTCGCCATCCTCTTCATTGTGTTTGAATTTACCTTTGCCGTCTCGTATTTATGGATTGTGATCGGGGTCTCCTTCTTAACATCATTTATTTATATTTTCCAGTTCCTTCTGCTAAATCGAGGGGCTAGAGCCAAATGACCATCACAGGCAAAACGGAAAAAGAGCCTATGTAGGGGTCTGTGATACAGACCTTTACATAAGCTCCCCTTATATGAACCTTCACTTCTGCAGGATATGAAGGGACCTCCCTATTGTAAGTAATTCCCTTGTATTTTATACAAGTATTCGAAAGGAGCACGAATGCACGATGCTAGATATTAACCAAATTCAAGAGATCATTCCTCACCGCCCGCCTTTTCTGCTCGTTGACCGCATTTTGGAAGTAGAAGAAGGGGTCAGAGCTGTTGGGATTAAGAATGTTACCATTAATGAACCTTTCTTCGCAGGGCACTTTCCCGGTTATCCGGTGATGCCAGGCGTTCTGATTGTTGAAGCCCTCGCTCAGGTTGGCGCTGTAGCCGTCTTGTCAATGCCGGAGTATAAAGGCAAAATTGGCCTATTCGCAGGCGCAGACGGCATTCGCTGGCGTCAACAGGTTGTGCCAGGCGATACACTTACGCTAGAAATGACCATCACACGAGTGAAAGGCACCATTGTCAAAGGTCAAGCTGTGGCTAAGGTTGGTGACAAAGTGGTAGTCGAAGGTGAGCTTATGTTCGCCCTTGCTAATAAATAGCCCATACATATAAAGGAGATGAACCTGACGACGATGACGCGTGTACAAACAGAGTATCAATTATGGCTCCAAGATCCAGCTGTCGATGAGCAAACGAAGAAAGAACTTCAAGCTATTCGGGAAGATGAGAGAGAAATCGAGGATCGCTTTTATAAAGATCTTGAATTTGGGACAGGCGGTCTCCGTGGAGTCATTGGTGCAGGTACGAATCGTATCAATGTGTACACCGTGGGACGCGCAAGCCAAGGCTTAGCGCAATATGTGAACGGAACAGGTGCGGCTAACCCTGCCATCGTTCTTGCCTATGACTCCCGTCATATGTCTCCTGAGTTCGCACTGGAATCCGCGCTTGTTTTCGCAGGTAATGGGATTAAAGCGTATCTATTCAAGACGCTGCACGCGACACCTCAGCTTTCTTTTGCCGTCAGATACTTAGGCGCGACTGCGGGTGTTGTTGTTACGGCGAGCCACAATCCGCCAGAATATAATGGCTACAAAGTGTACGGGGCAGACGGTGGGCAGTTAGTGCCTGAGTTTGCAGAGCAAGTCATTGCTCACGTACAAAGCATTGATACCTTTGATAAAGTGAAGAAGCTGTCTCAGCA
This sequence comes from Paenibacillus sp. J22P51, assembly GCF_059692215.1. Classification (NCBI taxonomy): domain Bacteria; kingdom Bacillati; phylum Bacillota; class Bacilli; order Caryophanales; family Paenibacillaceae; genus Paenibacillus; species Paenibacillus sp. J22P51. The sequence goes on from NZ_JCAUAZ010000012.1 coordinate 66,163, forward strand.
AGAAGCGGAAGCGCAAGGGTTATTGGCTTGGTTAGGCGAAGATGTTGATCAGGCTTACATACAGGCCGTTACGGCCGTTAGTCAAAATCCAGACGTCATTAAGGAAATCAGCGATGATTTCCGCGTGGTGTTCACGCCGCTGCATGGCGCAGGGAATATACCGGTACGCGAGGTGTTGCAGGCCGTCGGCTTCGAACAAGTGCGTGTAGTAGCTGAGCAAGAGCTGCCTGATGCGCAGTTCTCCACCGTGAAATCACCAAATCCGGAAGAGCGCGAAGCGTTCACACTAGCCATTGCACAAGCGAAGGAATGGGATGCCGATATCATCATCGGAACTGATCCGGATGCTGACCGCATGGGAGCAGTCGTGAAGGATGCGAACGGTGAATATGTCGTCTTAACGGGTAATCAATCCGGTGCGATTATAGTGAACTATTTATTGGGGAGCATGAAAGAGCGTGGAACACTTCCTGCGAACGGCGTTGTGATCAAAACGATCGTAACCAGCGAGATGGGCGCAGTGATTGCCAACCATTACGGCATTCCAACACTGAATACGCTAACGGGCTTTAAGTATATCGGTGAAAAGATGTCGCAATTCGAACAAACGGGTGAGCATACGTACCTGTTTGGCTATGAAGAGAGCTACGGTTACCTGGCTGGCAGTTATGCAAGGGACAAGGATGCGGTCATCGCAGCCATGTTAATCGCGGAAGCTGCGGCTTATTATAAGAAGCAAGGCAAGACCCTATATGAGGTGCTTCAGGAGCTATACGAATCCTTTGGTTTCTTTTTGGAAAAACTGGAATCAAGAACACTCAAAGGGAAAGACGGCGTGGAACAAATTGGCCGCATGATGGAAGCTTGGAGAACGAATCCGCCAGCTGAGATCAGCGGTACACGCGTAAGCTCCGTTGAGGACTATGCACAAGGCATTCAGGGCTTACCTCGCGAGAACGTACTGAAGTTCAAACTAGAAGACGGTTCATGGTTCTGTTTGCGTCCATCTGGTACAGAGCCGAAGATTAAATTCTATTTCGCAGTGCAAGGGACAACAGGACCTGATGCTGCACAGCAGTTAGATGGTATTATTCAATACGTACTTAATCGTGTAGACGGATAGTGCAATAGGTGTACAAAACCTCTTCAGAACCTAAGTGAGGGATAGATCGTCTAATGAATGGCTGGATATGAAATCTACCATGCATTGGGCGTATTTCCCGCGTTTGGGGCGGAGAGGTTTTCGAATGTATACGGGATCGGAAAGTAACGAAATAAACGACTCCGCCGTCCTTCTTGGACGGTAGCGTTTATCTAGAAATATAGCCGACTTATCCTGTGAAGCATTTAAATGCTATGTTTATAAAAAGTACATGCTCTAAGGAGTGGACGAACTAGTGAATTTGTATCAAACCTGGAATAACCCGTTAAGAAATATTTTGTGGTGGATCGTGATTTTAGGGATGCTGATCTCCTTGCCTCTTGCCTACACACGTCACCAAACCGAAACCTCGGCGAACCAAGTTGAATTTGTTTTTGACTATCGCGACCTGCTGGATATTTCTGATGTGCAGACGAATCCGCAGAGCTTTGTGAACACAGAGCTGAAGAACATGAAAGCCGCGGGCATAAGCTCTATGGCTGTTTATGAAAGTACATTAGGGGAGTTCAAGGAGAGCCGTCGCATCGAGATGTATAGCTCACGTGACGCGGCCATGCTGACCCAAACACCTGGCGACCCGAGTGAGAATTTCACGTATGTGCTGTTCGCGGATAGCCAGACTCAGCAGAAGCTTGAACCGCTTATCCAAAAAACGTTCGCAGATCTTAAGGTTGTTGTGAAGCCGTGGAGCTTCAAGAGTCGTAATGGTCTCATCATTCAGATGAGCATGGATGACGCCTCCATTAAAGCGATGGATCCGGACCCGATCACGTTGCAAACGTTGAAAGATCAAGGCTTCCAAATCGTCGTACGCTTATCGAACCGCAGACCGTTTAATACCAATGAGATGGATGCCATGCTGAAGCAGTTCCATGATCTTGGTGTGAAGCGAATTATTGTGGACGGAAATGAAGTCCCTGGGTATACCGAAGAGAATACAGAAGTTAACTTGAATAAGATGGCCGATTTGCTCCATAAAAATGGTATCGGACTCGCGGCGATTGAGCTGTTGAAGGAGCCGCAAAAAGGCTTCAGCACATTAGCCAAACAAACGAATTACAACGTCGTACGCCTGCACTCTTTTACAGAGAAGGATGGCGAAAAGCTGACAGAGCCGCTCAAGAAATCCGAGCTTGCTGACCGTATTCAAGGGGTGTCTGACCGACTTGTTTTGGCTGTGAAGGATCGGAATATCCGTATGGTGTTTCTGAATGCCAAACCAGTGAAAAGTTTAGACAAAGGCAAGGTTGTTGATCCGCTTTCGTCCTATTATGCAGCCCTGCAGGGCAAAGATGGCGCAATTCCGCGTATCCAAGACGTAGGCTTTACGTTAGGGCCAGCTGAGCCTTTCGATGTACATACAACAGGTTGGCAGAAGATTGCTCGTTTCTTCTTACTGTTAGGCGGACTTAGCTTGATTGTTTGGATGATTTCGTTCTTCTTGCCTGAATTGACGATTGTTTTCTTCGTTGTGGGCTTGCTTGGTTTAGTGGCCTTACATACGCTTTCTGCGAATCTGTATGCACAAGGACTTGCGTTGGCGACGGCCATTAGCGCACCTAGCGTTGCAGTCATGCTGGCCATTCGATCGGTCCGTTCAGGTGTTGCAGCCAGATGGAAATCAGGACTCGCCTACGGACTATGGCAGCTGCTTCGAACATCGCTAATTTCATGCTTCGGTGTCGTTTATGTCGTAGCGCTACTGAATCATGTAACGTATTCCTTGGTGCTGCAACAATTCAGAGGCGTTGGGATGCTGCATTTGCTTCCAATTGGCATTGTTGGTCTGTATCTCTTGTTCTTTAGTGAGAATAATACGTATAAGGAAAAGATCGCGAATATTCGAAAATTGCTTTCTTCCTATATAAGTGTGTTGTGGATCGTGATTGCAGGCGTAGCACTTGCAGCTGTCTTCTACTACTTGTCTCGTACGGGGAATGAAGGACAAGCTTCCTCTATCGAGAAGTTATTCCGTTCTTTCTTGGAAAATACATTAGGCGTGCGTCCACGAACAAAAGAATTCTTGGTGGCCCATCCGATCTTCTTGCTGGGTGCGTACTTGTCAGTCCGCTATCGCCATGCTGTATATTTACTCTTCATCGGCGTTGTTGGCCAGCTTTCCTTAGTGGATACGTTTGCTCATCTGCATACGCCGTTGCACATCTCCCTGATCCGTATCTCCTACGGACTTGTACTAGGTGCTTTGATCGGACTAGTCCTTATTGCAGCTTGGGAAATACTCACAAGGAGTTGGAAACGATGGGTACAGCCCCAATTGTCAAAATAGCGTTATCCGGCTACTACGGCTTCGATAATAGCGGGGATGAGGCTGTGCTGCAGTCGATTTTGTTCGCTTTGAAAGAGCAGGGCGAGGCGCAGGGTGTTCAGGTTGAACCAATCGTGCTTTCGGCCAATCCAGAGAAAACTACAGAGATGTACGAGGTGAAGGCTTACCATCGGATGAAGCCAGGTTCACTCCTACGAGCTTTGCGCGAATCGGATGGTCTAATCAGCGGAGGTGGCAGCTTATTGCAGGATGCCACCAGCTCGAAGACGATCCCGTATTACTTGGCCGTTTTGAAAATTGCTCAATGGCTCGGGAAGCCAACGTTTATTTATTCGCAAGGCATCGGGCCTGTTAGCCGGCCGATGTTCTTTGGCTGGATCCGCAGCGTGTTCAAGCGCTGCGCCTTCGTGTCGGTCCGCGATACGGAGTCCGCGGAGCTGCTTGGGAAGATGCGTCTCCCGCGGGAGCGCATCACGGTCGTGCCCGACCCGGTGATGGGCTTGCCCCTCCGGGATAGTGTGGTGGACACGCCTAGTGGTGGCGTGTCTGAGGGCGCGGTGCGGACGATTGGCGTGTCCGTCCGCTTCTGGAACGAGGACCGCTCCGAGCTGGAAGCTCTCGCGCGGTCCCTGCAAGAGCTGCTCGCAGCACGCACGGATGTGCAGCTGCGGTTCTTGCCCTTCCACCTCCCCTCGGATGAGGTGGCGTCGCAGTTCGTGATCGACCGCTTGGGCGATCACGGTGGGCGTGCGGAGATGGTGCGTGGCATCACGCATCCGCAGGATATGCTCGCGCAGGTCGCGGCGTGCGACCTGCTGATCGGGATGAGGCTGCATTCTTTGATTTATGCAGCCTCGCAGTTCGTGCCTATGGTGGGAATCTCGTACGATCCGAAGATCGACCAGTTCCTCCATAGGCTTGGTATGAAAGCCGCCGCATCGACAGCTCGCTTCGACGCGCAGGTGTTTACCGAGGAGGCGCTGGGCCTCCTCGATGCTCGCGAGCAGTGGGCGGCGTCAAGCCGCGCCGCCATCGAGCAGCTGAAGGCGCAAGCGCAGCTGCCTGCGCAGCGGATCATTTCCTTTTACAAAAGGAAATAATCTTCTGCCCTGAAGCGGAACTTAGTGCGCTATTTCTGCATTGATCGCCTTTTCTACGGTGCAAGGGAATGTAGATTTCCATCCACATTCCACCAACTAGCAACCAAAACTTAACCTACAACGTCAATAATAAGGAAGAGATATAATGAGCTCGACTTCAGTAACGAATGGACCAGCAGCACTGGCGTCCTTACAAGCTATACCGAAGGTACGTATCTACGGCGTGCCGATCTCCAAAATGAGTATGAAACAAACCGTCGATTACTTATCCAAAGTTATCGAATTGAAGCAGCCGCATCAGGTTATCACCGCCAATCCCATTATGGTCATGGCTGCACAGGACGATCCTTCTTATCTAAGCATGATGCAGCGCGCGGAGCTAATCGTTCCTGATGGAACAGGCGTCGTATGGGCTGCTAGTCGAGTCGGCCAACCTGTTGCTGAGAGAGTGCCAGGCTATGATTTGATCCATGAGCTCATGAAAGTTGGGGAGAAGAAGGATTGGAAGGTATACTTACTTGGGGCTTCTGATGAAGTCATTCAAGCCGCGGCTGAGAAAATCCGCACAACATATCCGAAGATTAATCTCGTCGGAGTCCGTGACGGCTATTTCGGTGATGCCGAGGATGCGGAAGTGATCCGGGCCATCAATGCTGCTGCACCAGACCTGCTTCTAGTAGGAAGAGCGGCGGCGAATCAGGAGCCTTGGATTGGGAAATACAAAGAACAATTGGGTGTGCCTGTCATGATGGGAGTCGGCGGAAGTTTCGATGTGCTTTCGGGCAAGCTAAAACGAGCACCCGTATTTTTTCAAAAATTACGTCTGGAATGGTTTTACCGCCTTCTTCAGGAGCCTTGGCGCTATAAGAGAATGCTTCTACTCCCGAAATTCGCAGTGAAAGTGATGCGTGACAAAGAAAAAGTCACCAAATCATGAAAAAATCTATGAAAATTGGCTGAAAACGGTCATTTCAGATGAATTTAGCAGTAGTATTTGTGACGGAATGGGAGTATAATTCATTTCGGCGGTCACCAGCCTGCCACCCATGATAAGAGGAGCTGTGAAGAAGACATGTATGGATTATATGCGATAGGGTTTATTGCTGCGTGCGTTATGGCGTTGTTGCTGACACCCCTGGTCAAAAAATTCGCCTTCTATGTAGGAGCTGTTGATGCCCCGAACCATCGGAAGGTTCATACGCGAATTATGCCGCGTCTAGGAGGATTAGCGATTTTCCTTGCGTTCGTCGGAGCTTATTTCATCGTCTCTCCAGCACTTGATGCCGTGAACTCAGATGCTGCTTTCGGACTTCTGCTCGGAGGCTTTGTGATTGTTGTCACAGGAGCCCTAGATGATCGCTTTCAACTATCTCCCAAATGGAAACTGTTAGGCCAGCTCATCGCTGCCTGTATCGTTGTCTCCTTTGGACTCAAAATAGATTTAGTCAATATTCCATTTGGTGAAACTAATCTGCCAATTGGCTGGTTGAGTATCCCGATTACGATATTATGGATTGTCGGCGTATCGAATGCGATTAACTTGATAGATGGCCTTGATGGCTTGTCAGCAGGTGTATCGGGTATCGCAACAACAACAATTCTCGTTCTTGCCCTAATGATGGGTAATGTAACTGTTATTTTACTTTGTGTGATTTTGCTAGGAAGTATTTCAGGCTTCATGTTCTTTAACTTCCATCCAGCCAAAATCTTCATGGGCGACTCTGGCGCCTTGTTCCTGGGCTTCGCCCTCGCAACGCTATCGATTCTCGGCTTTAAGCAAGCGGCTGTCGTTTCACTTTTAATTCCGATTATGATTCTAGGCGTGCCATTATCTGATACATTCTTCGCAATGCTCCGTCGTTATGTGAATAAACTGCCGATCTCGGCACCGGACAAAAGTCACTTGCATCACTGCTTATTGCAAATGGGCTTCAGCCATCGTACAAGCGTTCTGATCATCTATGGAATTGCTGCGATTTTCGGTGGCAGCGCGGTAGTCTGCTCGGTATTTATTTCCCAAGACTCTACTTGGGGATTGATCATGATTATAGTAGCGTTGTTCCTCGTTATGCTTGTAGGAGCAGAGGCCATTGGTATCATAAGCAAAAGCCGCAAACCAGTGATCAACTTCCTACAAAGGTTAGTTGGTAAGCAAGTGCAGAGCGATCGCTTAGGGAAATAAATATTCATCTCATTTCATATGACTTATCAAACCCAGCCCTCGTGGCTGGGTTTTTCTTACTTTCAAGGATTCTCTCTAAACATTTCCAAGTAATCTACCGATAAGTAATGTACAGTAACTTTTGGCGGTCAGCCGCGTCTAATCTTGTGGAATGTTAGAAGAATATGGGAGGGATTGTCGAAATCTAGTCTTACATAGAGTTATAAGGATTGACCTGCCGGATGCTAACAACATTTATATAACATAAGGAGGAACTCGTTTTGAAAAAACTGCATACCAAATGGGCAAGTATCGTACTGATCATGACTTTAATGATTAGTTTAATGCCTGCTATGACTGCGAGCGCAGCTTCAACGCTTGTTATTAAGAATCTTTACACAGGGACTGATAATGCCGGTACATCCTTGGCCAAGCCAACGGATAACAATTTAGTTACACGAATCACGCAATTACCTTTTACATTAAATGTAGAAACAACAAATGTAACAGATTCACAGATTCCATCCATCTATTTCGAAATTACGAATATCAATTCAGGCGCTGTGACAACAGAGAAAAACAACAAAGCGGTTGTTACTGGAACGAATCTTGTGAAATTCGATAATATCCAGTTAACAGAAGGCTTAAATAAAGTCGTCGTTTACCTGGGAGAGTCAAATGCAATTGCATCTGCACCAGGATGGCTTTACTACGCCCCAACGACCAATTTATCCGATATTACGGTAAATAACGCTCAACTGGAAGAAGGAAAGATCTATCCGATTGACCGTGGTCCTCTGAAAGCAGGGACAACAGGTATTCAAATTAAAACGAAGGCATCCAATGCTAGTGCTGTTCAAGCTACATTAACTGGCGATAGTCTGCCTAAACAAGGCTTCAAAAGTAATGATGGTTACTTCTATTTCACAGGGGACGACAAGAACAAATCATCTTCTACATGTGCTTCTGTTACCAGCTTCTGTTTGAATCCAGGTGACAACATGATTAGCTTCATTGCGAACAATGATACGAATAAATATCAAGTAGTTAAAAAACTTTGGTACGATAATGGCCAGCCGTTTGCTTTTAACGGAAAAATACAGGATACGGCAGGGTTATTACCTCAAAAAGACTTAATTACGATTCCAACATTCCAAACAAGTGCCTTAACTTTCACGGCTAGTGTAAAAAGTGATTTAGAAACATCAGGTTCCTTGCGATACCGCTATGTAGATGTGGCTGTTAACGACGCTTCTGTGGCAACAATTGATTTAGGTGATCCTAGTGATCTTCTACCAACAACGGTATCAGGAGTCACCTACTCTGCATCTAAAAACAACTCATTGACTCGAAACAATGAATATCTGGTGAAAGACTTGAAGGTTGCCATATCAACTATTACTACTGTTGCCGCGAATGAGCAGCGTCTAACATTTACTTTCAGAGATGTTACTAATAGCCTAATTCCAGCCATCACAGAATATAAATTTAAATATGTAGATCCTAGTCATCCATACATCGATAAATCAACCATAAGTAATGGAACGATTGAAAATGAACTTAGCTTAAGTGATGCAACACTAGTGAATGAGCTTCCTGCTGACATTCACGTGTATGCAAATAGCGAAACTCGCGCAATCAAAGCTCTGATTGATGGGGTATATTACCCTGAACCAATAGTAAGGACACTTGATGCTGCGACCGGTATGTACAAGTATGACCTAAGACTACAAGGCATAACTGATGGTAACAAGAAATTAAGTATTGAGCTCTATAGTGACGCTGGGGCAACAACGCCGAAGTACAGCACAGTTGATTATAAGTTGAGCATAAGTAACGCTCCTTATGTCTTGGTTAATAATATTTCTAACAGTATGACGATTAAAAATATCAAAAACTTAAAATGTGGAGCTACAGAAGCGTGTATTTCGGGTAGACTTGTTAACTTCTATCAAGATCCAGTAACAGCCCCTGCGGTACCTGTTAATAAAGTAGAAGTATCTATGAACGAAAGTGTTTATACGCTTGATTCTAGAACTGTTGAAGCGATATTTGGAAAAGTTCCTTCAACACCAACGATTCCAGGAACATTGAATACATTTACTCTACCATTGAATTCCTTTAATGCTGATCTTACGAAGGTAATGGTAGAAGGTAAAAATACGTTGAAGTTCAAAATTTACGTCAATAATGTATTTATTACAGAACAGTCATATGACATCTATTTATTCTCAACAGATGCTCCTCAATTTACAGCTATTAAGCCTGTGGAGAGTGGTACATCAGGAACTCAATTTATCGCCAACAGTGATCCTGATACTTACACAACGACGCAGCGTACTGTTTCTTTTGACGGGCTATATTCAAGTCTAGACGCAAATGGAACGGCCTCACCAATTAAAGCTTTAACCTTGGTTGTACATACGAAAGATGCCAAGGGAGATGCGTTAGTTTATCAGCAAACGATAGGTAGTTCCAGCTCGATTGCTGTTATCGACCAAACAGCGAATTCGCAATCAGTGACTTCAGCTGGTAATGCTGATTACTTTACTTCAATTAGTAGCACAAACTTTAAAACAACAGCTTTTAAATTGCTGGATGACTCAGATGTTGTATTTGAGTTTAGAATCACCAATAATTCTAATATCACAGCAACGAAGTCTATTACTATTACAAGGCAGAATGTTCCTTACACGGTTGTTCAACCTCTCTTGATTAAGAACCCTAAAGGGGAGTTACAATCTAACATCAATAGTGATTTTTATAACATCATTATTGAAGCTGAGAATGCGGATAGTGTTTTCTTCGATAAGAATGAAGCAACCAAACGTACAGTGAATTCCGTGGATCAATATTTATATCAAGTTACTAATTTGAAGCCTGGTGCAAATCAAATCAAATTTACTATTAATCGTAATGGGGCTAAAGTGAATGGTAGTTTTATTCTCTTCAATACCAATACCAATGTTCAGGGTGCAGCCACGCTTCAAAATATGAATAGTAAGTTTAAACTCTTTAATAGTGGATTACAGCTATCTTTCCCTAAAGACACTAAATTAATGAGAAATGTACCGGATAGCAATAACAATCAGTATATTACAACAGGACGTAAGATCTTGTTTGGTATCGCGGATACAGATGATGGTCGAGTAGATAAAGCACTATTTCCTGTACCGAATGGGTATTATAAATCTAAAATTAGCGCCAAAATTGTAGAAGATACATTCCATGCAGCAAGTAATCTGTACTATATGGACGCAGGTTTCATTCCAGCGCCAAATTCAACTACAACAACAGCTGATGATTTAACTAATGGGCTTAACGGCACGGGCGTTGATCCGTATGACACAACGAACTCAGGAAGAGCATATTTTAACCGTCTCAACGATGAGATCGTTGTACCTACACAAGATGGAGAATTGACACTGCAGTTTGATCCAGCCATTCGTCAAGATGCTGGAAAGTACATCACTGTGTTCTTCTACGATATATATGCGAATTATTCCAATACAACAGACTATGGCTGGAGGAACCTCGGCGGCGTTGTAGATACCAAAAACAACACGATCACAGTGCCATTCCGAAAGTTCGGCTACTATCAAGTTATGTATATGGATCGCAGCTTCGATGATATGACAGGGCACTCATTCGCAAGAAATGAGCTCGAGACACTGTACTCCAAAGGTTTAATGAGAGCGAAAACTACGTTCTCTTTTGGCCCGAATGATTACATTACACGTGGCGAGTTTGCTCAAGTATTGGTTAAAATCTTTAAGCTTCCATTGAACTACGCGGGTAGCTCAACATTCTCGGATGTTCTCAAAATTGATAACGCAATAGGCATGCTTTATGACTATAAGTATGTTGAGACAGCCGCGAGAGCGGGTATTATTCGTGGTCAAGCGAGCAATAGATTTAACCCAGGCGGATCCATTACGCGCCAAGACGCTGCTGTAATGATCGCTAGGGCGGCCGAAATGAAAATGAACACTGATCTTAATAAGTCCCTAATCACATTGCAAAAAGCATTTACGGATGGCGACAGAATTGAGTCCTATTCCAGACCTGCTGTAGAAGCAGTGTCTAAAGCGGGGCTAATCGAAGGAATTCCAAACGCTTTACTTCCAGGAGAGAAGAAAGAAACAGTGCGATTTGACCCGACTGAGCTGCTTACACGCGCACAAGCATCCATAATCGGATATCGTGTGATGAAGCAACAGAAGATGGTTCCTTAAATTTAAAGTAACAAACAGACCCAGCACTTAAAACGTGTTGGGTCTGTTTGTTATACACAGAATGACTGTTGGTAAATAGTTAGCAATGAAAAATCGTATAGAGTATCGTATACTAAATTTGTAGCCGAGATGATAGACGCGAAGCTACACGCGAAACAAACATTGATTCATCCGAATAGGAAATAGGAATCAGATTATCAGTCGCCCCGTTGGTTATAAGTTTTTTTAAAAAAACTTTCAAATATTAGGAGGAAATAACCTTTATGAAGAAAACCCTATCCGTAGTTCTTACGTCCGCCATGGCTCTTTCCATGTTCTCATCCGTAGCATTTGGTAAAACATCTGCAGATTTCACGGACTTGAAAGACCTTGACGCAGCAACAAAAGCGAAGTTCGACGCAATGATCTCCGCTGAGATCTTTGACGGTGTGAGCGACACAACTTTCGGTCTTAAAGACGAAATGAACCGCGCGCAATTTGCGAAAGTAGCAGCATTGATCATGGGTCTTGACGTAAACAAGGATCTTAAAACTTCAAGCTTCAAGGATGTTAGTGTGTCCGACGCGGCTAATGGTTATGCACTTCCTTACATCGAAGCTTTGAAAACAGCTAACGTAACTGACGGATATGCAGAAGGCATGTACAACCCGGCTGGTAAAGTAACGAAAGAACAATTAGCAACTTTCTTGGTTCGTGTTCTTGGTAAAGACGGAGAAGCTAAAACATTGACTGGTACAGATAAAACTGTTTCTGGCTGGGCACAAGGTTATGTAGCTGAAGCATTGAAATTGAACCTTTTAGCTAACAATGGTGACGGCACTTTCGGCGGTATGGTTAACGCAACTCGCGATTTACTAGTTAGCGGCGCATACGAAGCTAAGCAACAATTTGTACCGGCTGGTAAAGTATCAGTGACAGGAGCAAAAGCGACTGGTTTCCAACAAGTAACCGTGACATTTAACAAACCTGTAGACACAGATAAAGCTAAAATTACTTTAACAAAAGGCACTGCAGATGTAACAACAACAGTTAAATTTGCTAATGACAAGAAATCGGCTGTACTGACCTTGACTGATGTAAAAGTAACTGAAGGCAGCTACACAGCAACACTTTCAGGTTTGGATGCAGCTGGTGTCGATAAAACAACAGCAACGTTTACAGCTGAAAATGAAAAAGTAACAAAATTGAGCTTTGTAAATGCAAGTGATAAAATTGCTAAATCTGCTAAAGTTGTTGTAAAAGTAAAAGCAGAGAACCAATATGGTGAAGTAGCTTCAATCAATGGTGGTAGCTATACAGCGTATGTATCAGGTGTTTCCCAAACATTGACCCGTAACGATGATACAGGTTTGTTAGAAATTACGCTTAACACAAGTGCAAATCAATCTGAGATTGATGTAATCCCTGTGAATGTATTCTTAACAAACACTTCTGTATCTGTACAAAAAACATTCAAAGTTGGAACTGAGCCATACGTAACGAAAATTGAGTTAGGTACAGTGAAATATCCAGCGGGTAAAACAGCACTTTCCAGCGAAGGCGATGTTGCAGAAATTGGAATCACTCGTTACGATCAGTATGGTGATATTGTTCCTAAGGCAGCAATCCCAGCAAATCGCACAGAATATAGTGCTGTGATCACACCTAATAACTTTGAAGCTCTTAAACTTGTAAATAGCGATTATGATACTGTGAAAATAAACTTGGATAAAAAGCTTGAAAAAGCAGGAGACTACACAGCAACAATTTATGTTGGCTCTGCAAGTGCAACAGTTACAGTAAAAACGGATGCTTCTAAAGTAGCAAACAAAGTAGAGTTCGGTACCTTTACAGGTGTACTAGCTCATGGCGACACGGATAAGTACATTCCTATTGTTGCTTTTGATGCAAATGGTGCGAAATTGACTGCACAAGAAATCGCTGATCAAGCGGCAGCAAACAGATTCACTCTATCCATCTCTGGTGCAACAGCTGCAACAGGACATAATGGAAACGACGCGATTGTTCAAACGGGCGAACACAAAGGACAAATCAAGCTTAATTCGATCCAAGCTTCCGCAAACAGCGTAGTCTTTATAAATGTAGGTATCTACTCTGCAAATGTTCAAAGCAATGCGCAACAAAGTTTTAAAATTCAAGAAGCTCGTAAACCGGAAACATTGGTACTTGATGGTAACAAGCCAGCTCAACAAGCATTGATTGGCGGCACAACAACTGTAAAATGGTTTGTAAAAGATCAATATGGTGAGAAATTAGGTAAAACAATTGCTGATTACGATGGCGACTATAAAGTTGTTGTTACAATCACAGGAAGCAATTTTGCAAAATTCACAGGTCTAGAAACAACTGTTGTTAACCAAGAAGGACCAAAAGTTTATGAGTACACAGCAACTCATCTTGAAGATTTGAACAACAAAGGTCTTACATTTACAGCCGCGGGTGTAGGGACAGCTAAAGTAGAAGCTAAACTGATTCAAAACCCAGGTGCTACAAAACAAAATATTTTGAAAACTGTGGATAGCTCCATGGAAGTTGTTGCGGATAGCACTGACTTGACGTACAGCATCAAACCAGTAAGTGACATGTATGCGACATTGGATAGTGATTTCGTTGCAAACAGCGAGAAAGGACTTACTTCCGCAACAGAATGGGCATTTAATGGCAGCCTAGGAAGAAAAGTAGAAATTACAGCGAAAAACAAATCCGGAGAAGCAGTTGCAATTGCTGCAGGCCGAGTAGTTAGCGCTTCTTCCTCTGATCCAAACGTAGCAAAAGTAGTACAAGACGCTGGTGATGCGGTAATCGTAGGTAACAAAGCTGGTAAAGCGACGATTACAGTTGTATACAAATTGGCTAACGGAACTACGAAAGACGAGGCAATGACGGTTACTGTTAAAGCGGATCAAGTAGTAGCTACAGCAATTACAGCTGCTGGATCTAATGACATCACAATGCCAACGACGCCAGTTGCTGCATACACTTTGTTGCCAGACCTGAAAGTCGTTGATAACTACGGTGTTGAATATACAGGTGCTGAGCTAGTGAGATACGCAGGCCTACTTGGTGTACAATATCTAGTAACTAACGTAACAGGCGGAGAAGTAACTGTGAATGCTAACGGTACGATCACCGTTGGGGCAGGTGTAACTGAGTTCACTATTAAAGCAATTGCAAATGGGAAATCCGTTACAACACTGGTTAACTAATCTTAAGGCATGAAATAAGCGGAGGAGGCCCTTATGGGTCTTCTCTTTTTGTTTGAAGGTATGTCGACTGGAAAATACTTATCAATGAAATCACGTATACAATGTCGTATACTAAGTTTGTAGCCGAGGTGATAGACGCGAAGCTACACGAGAGCAAAGAAGTGAAGTGCTAATATTTTTTGAAGTAAATCGCAACTTTTATGAAACTCCTGCGTTTAATACTTTGAAACACTCAGTAAGCTAGCAAAAGTTATACATGGATACAGTATTGAAAATAGTTCTTTACGATCCAGAGTGATCAATGTATAATGTAAATTGGTCTAGGTTCCTATTTTATTTCATTACAGTTTACTAGTTTCAAATGTAGCTTGAGAGCTACAAGCGAACCTTAGTTATATTATGCTCTAACTCTGGAGAGGGGGTGAACAATAAGATGAGTAAATCGAGCTGGAATAAAGAACAAACAAACTTAAAAAATAAAACTCACGATATTCAAGGAGGAGAAAAAAAGGTTATGAAAAAAAGTTTAAAAGTAATCGCAACAGCAACACTAGCATTCTCTATGTTCGCTTCGGTGGCAATGGCTGCTGAGTCAGCTCCAACAGCGGTAACAACACAAGCTGCAGTTAAAACTTCCAAAGACTTTACAGATCTTGCTGGTAAAGACGCAGCATTGCTTGCGAAAATCGATGCATTGCTTGCAAAAGGCTACATGGAAGGTAAAACAGATACAACTTTCGACGTAACAGGTAACATGACTCGTGCGGAAGCTGCTAAATTGGTTGCTAAAATCTTCAACCTAACTGTTGGAACTGATAAAACTTCTTCTTTCAAAGATGTTGATGGAACTGATGCTTCCATAGCATGGTCAATTCCTTTCATCGAAGCAGCTAAAAAAGCTGGTATCATCGATGGTATGACTGATACAACTTTCGCTCCAAAAGATAACGTTACATTAGGTCAACTTGCTACATTGCTTGTTAAAGGCTTTGGTAAAGCAGCTGACGTTAAAACAACTACTCCTTGGTACCAAGGTTACCTAGATGTTGCTAAAGCAGCTGGTGTAGACCTAGGAGCTGACGGCGCTAAACTTGCAACTCGTGCTGATCTTGTTGTAGGTTCATACGCTGCTGACGTGGCTGTTCAATCTCAAGGTAAAGTATCCGTTACAGAAGCTAAAGCAACTGGCGTTACTAAAGTTGAAGTTAAACTTAGCAAAGCAGTTGACACAGCTGTAGCAACACTTTCTCTTGCTAATGGTAATACTGCTCTAGCAACTACTGCAGTATGGTCCGCTGACAAGAAATCCGCAGTATTGACTTTGAAAGACTACAAGCTAACTGCTGGTGAGTACACTGTAACTCTTGGTGGAGTTGATGCAGCGACTGTTGCAACTGGAGTTGCTAAATTCACTGCTGAAGACGAGAAAGTAACTAAAATCGAATTCGTAAATGCAAGTGAGAAAATCGCTCGCAGTGCGAAAGTAAAAATCAAAGTAAAAGCTACTAACCAATATGGCGAAAATGCTGCATTCACTGGTGGAAGCTATACAGCATACGTGAACGGTAACACTGAAGCAATTACAAGAAACGACGACACTGGTTTACTAGAGCTTGATGTTAACACTGAAGTGGTGGGTGGAGTTGCTACACAACCTGAAGTTTCTGTACTTCCAGTCAACGTGTTCTTCAATAACTCTGCTGTATCCGTACAAAAAGTGTTCAAAATTGGAACAGCTCCTTTCATCTCCAAAATTGAACTTGGAACTGTTAAATACCCAGGAGACAAGAAGGCACTTACTAGCAAAGGTGACGTAGCTGAGTTCAGCCTTACTAAGTATGACCAGTACGGTGACGTTGTTACTTCAGATTCTACTAACGCTAACGCTGTTACAACTGAATCCATTCTTTCCCCTTATTCCTACGACAATGCAGTACTTGTTGATAAATCCGACTTCGGTAAAATCAAAGTAACTCTTGACAAAAACGTCGAGAAAGATGCTGATTATACTGTAACATTATTCGTTGGTTCTTCTTCTGCTACAGCAACTGTAAGCATTAAGTCTTCCAAAGTAGCTAACAAAGTTGAGTTTGGAGCTTTCACAGGCGTTCTTGCAGCTGAGGATACTAACAAGTATGTTCCAATCGTTGCTTATGATGCAGCTGGAAACAAATTAACGCAAGATGAAATCGTTGATAATGCAAAGAACGGTAGATTCACTGTTCAAGTATCTGGTGCAACTGTTGCTACTGGTACTGGCATGGTTGGAACTACAGGTGTTGTTGAGACAGGCGAAAATAAAGGTAAATTGAAACTTGCTACTGTTACATCTGGCGAAAGAGGAATCGTATTCCTAAACGTTGGTATCTACTCAACTGGAGTTCAAAACAATGCTACATTGAACCTTAATGTTGTTGAAGTTCGTAAACCAACCACAATCGCTGTTGATACAGATCCAGCTGCTAAAGCTGTACTTGGAGCAACGTCCAAATTTAAATTGTTAGTTAAAGACCAATACGGTGCTACTCTAGATGCACTTAAACCGTCTGTAGCTGCTAAATACGCTATCAAAACAAGCGTAACAGGAACAACTTATGCTACTGTTGCTGGTCAAGATGCTGCTTATCCTTACACAGCTGGATCAGAGCTTATTAACTTCACTGGCTTTAACAAAGGCTTTGTGTTTAACACAATCACAGGTACAGCAGGTAAAGCAGAGTTCAAAGCAACTCTAGTAGAGATTGTTAATGCTGCTGATCGCACTAAAGATAAAGTTATCAAAGAAGTAGCTAAGTCCATCACAACTGTAGCTAACGATAGCTCCTTGACTTACAGCGTGAATACTGTTAAAGATCTACATGCTTCTCTTGATAGTGGATACCTGACTGCAGCTCAAAAAGTTGACACTCAATACTTCACAGTAGCAACAGGTCGCATTGTAGAAATTACTGCAGTTGACGGATCTGGCAACAAAGTAGCTATTCCAAACAACCGTGTAATTGGCGCAACTTCTTCCAACACAACAGTTGCTAAAGTTGCATACAGCGCAGTTGATGGTCAAGTAAAAGTTATTGGTAACAAAGTGGGAACAGCTACAATTACAGTTGCATTCAAAGCAGCTAACAATGAAGTTATTTCCAAAGCTGTAGACGTAAACGTTAAAGTAGATGCTCCTGTAGTTGCTACAATCACTGCAGATGCTTCGAAAGCTTTGACTGCTGGTACAGTTGGTGCTGCTGGAAATGTTTATGATCTAATGAACATTAAAGTTGTTGACAACTATGGTATTGAATTCACTGGTGCAAACATCAACGCTTACAACGCAATTACAGGCGTGCTGTACACAGTTTCTGGTGTTAAAGCAACTAGTGGAACTGCTGGAACTGTAACAGTTGATCAATCAACTGGCGCAGTAACAATTGGTGCAAATGTTAATGAGTTCTTGTTAACAGCTGTAACAAGCAATGGTAAAACAGTTTCTACAATCGTTACGAACTAATCTTTTGTAAAACCTGTAACAAATTTAGAAAGACCCTTCGGGGTCTTTCTTTGTTTATTACATAGTATTTCTATGATATAAGAAATGAAAAGGAGAGAATTCATGAAAATCAAACTAACCCTAACAGCAATTCTACTAACGTTTCTCCTAAGCACTTTCGTAACAACCTTCCAAGCCGAAGCCCCAACACCAGGCACAACAGACCCGCTGATCACTCAAAGCTACTTCGAGCAGAACACCTTAAGCGAAGCAAAGGTGAAGGAGATTGTTGCCTCCGCGATCGCAGCTGCTGGCGGAAGCCAGCCTAGCGGGAGCAACGGAGGCACGAGCACTACCCCAACGGGAGCGGCGAACATGAAGGTTGTCCAATTGCAGAATGGACAAACCCTGTACGCAGGCGCTGGCGCGGAGTTTATCGTGCGAAGCGGCAAGGTACTCGCCGTGAGCAACGATGAGAATGGCATCCCGGATGTAACGGGAGGCAAAGACTTGGCAGCGGGGACGGAAGTCGCGCTGAATCATCTTTTGATTTTCCCGACTGAGGGCCGAGGTATTAAGCCATCACCGAAGAATGACACGTCCATTTATGTAATGGTACGTGGTGGATTTTTGATTTTGAATGCAGACGGTAGTAAGGTTACGCAATAAATATCTACTCCATAATTTTACCCAAATTGACAACTTCTTATTCGTGTTGCCTGTACGATTCTAGCCATACTAATCATTGTACCCAACTGAGAAAGGTCAGCTGCTTAACACGTACATGATCACAACTAAAAACTCTGAGGAGGCGTTTGGTTATGGCTAGAAGTAAAGTGGTTCCGGAGTCGAAAAAGGCATTGGATATTCTAAAGTATGAAATTGCAGCTGAATTGGGCTTGCCGGTAGGTAAGCAAATGTCGTCGTTGAATGCTGATACGGAGTTTGCGACTGAACTAGGCTCTATCCAAGCATCATCAGTGAAGGAAGACTACTGGGGACATATCACATCTAGAGATGCAGGAGCTGTAGGCGGTCGGATTACGCAGCGACTGATCCAAAGGGCGGAAGAAACTCTATTTACTTTGTAATCATTTATCTATATTGAAACACCTTAGAGGCCAGCTATCGCTGACCTCTTTGTTCATTCTGCAGGTTGTAATTTACGCTGTAATCCTCAATCCAAATCGAAATTATAAATTGACATTAGACGACAAATGAAGTAGGATGGTTTATTGAAGGTCAATATTTAATTTAACCTTTTCCTATAGGGGAAGGGTCAATTTAATGTTGTCTTTATTCATGATTTATATATATTTACCTAGTGCGGAATTCAAAGATCTTGTCAGCGCATGAGCGCAAAAGAGGGATTCCGTTTGGCGTGAAAAGCTGCCGCTAAAGCCGGGCCCAATTTTTTTTATTTATAGAGGCATCGAGTAGAAGCTTTTCAAACATACTAATGATAATGTAGGAGGATGAATAATATGGCTCAAGTACGTGGACGTCGTTTATTTACATCCGAATCCGTAACAGAAGGTCATCCAGATAAAATTTGTGACCAAATTTCTGACTCGGTATTGGATGCATTTCTAGCTAATGATCCGAATGCTCGTGTAGCATGTGAGGTATCTGTAGCAACTGGTTTAGTTTTGGTAATTGGTGAAATCACTTCAAGCTCTGAATACGTAGATATTCAAGCGATCGCAAGACAAACAATTAAGGAAATTGGTTACACACGCGCGAAGTACGGATTTGACTCCCAAACATGTGCGGTTCTCGTTTCCTTGAACGAACAATCTCCTGATATTGCACAAGGTGTGGATAGAGCCCTTGAAGCAAGAGAAGGTTCCATGTCTGATGAAGAAATCGAAGCGATTGGTGCTGGTGACCAAGGCTTAATGTTCGGTTTCGCAGTTAACGAGACGCCTGAGCTTATGCCTCTTCCGATCTCCATTTCTCACCAATTGGCTCGTCGTTTGACAGAAGTTCGTAAGAATGGCACTCTTCCATACCTGCGTCCAGATGGTAAAACACAAGTAACTGTTGAGTACATCGATGATAAACCAGTTCGTGTAGACGCAATCGTTGTATCCACACAGCATGATGAGAATACAACTTTGGAGCAAATCCAAAAAGACATTAAAGAACATGTTATTAACCCAATCGTTCCAGCTCATTTGTTAGATGAGAACACAAACTATTTCATCAACCCTACTGGTCGTTTCGTTATCGGTGGACCTCAAGGGGATGCTGGTTTGACTGGACGTAAAATTATCGTTGATACGTATGGTGGTTATGCTCGTCATGGCGGCGGTGCGTTCTCTGGTAAGGATCCAACAAAAGTTGACCGTTCTGGTGCTTACGCGGCGCGTTATGTTGCTAAGAACATCGTAGCAGCTGGTCTTGCTGAGAAATGTGAAGTTCAATTGGCTTATGCGATTGGTGTTGCTCGTCCGGTGTCCATTGCTGTGGATACGTTCGGTACGGCTAAAGTAAGTGAAGAGAAGCTTGTTGAGCTGATTCACTCAAACTTTGACCTTCGCCCAGCGGGTATCATTAAAGAACTTGATCTTCGTCGTCCTATCTACCGTCAAACAGCGGCTTATGGCCACTTCGGTCGTAACGATCTTGATGTTCCTTGGGAGCGTACAGATAAAGCAGAAACGTTGAAAGCACAAGCGTTAGAGCTTAAGCTTTAGAATAGAGAGAAGCCGTCCTTTGTGGGCGGCTTTTTGTTTATGTCTATTATAAAAACTACTTAAGTGATATTATTTAATTGCAATTGTAAACTTAATTATAGTAATATCTGTATATGTCATCTCATGCCATTACATAGGGAATTATGTTATGATGAATACTAGATAAGTTCTGTTTTATTAGAAGAAGGGAGAGCGATATGTTAGATAACGATTTGAAAAACGCACTTACCGCTATACTTAAGGCAGAATTATCACCAGTACTTGTAAGATTAGAAGGCATTGATTCACGATTAAATGGAATGGACGTAAGATTAGAAGGCATTGATTCACGATTAAATGGAATGGAAGTAAGGTTAGATGGGATGGACTCTAAATTAGACAGAATAGAATTCGAACAATCTCAAATCAAACAAGCCGTATTAGAAACTAATGAGATCGTGAAGCGTCTGGAGGTTGTTCAAGAACAACAACACAGGATTATTGAGCTTCTCTCAGCGCGTTCGATTGAACAAGAGGCTAAATTAAAGAAAATTATTTGATTATATTTATATACACAAAGCATCTCAAGCAGAGAGCAAACCCGGGGAGGGTTATGCTCTTTTTAGTTTTTGATGCCTTATTTGCTGACATATGAATACAACATGGAGAATATCGTAACTTTTTCCATAGTTTAAGAGTCTATATAGTTATCGCATGAATGATAGATACTAGACTTAGATGAAAAAGAGGAGTGGAACAGCAACGTGAAGGTACAGAGGCAAGTAGGAGTAGCTGCACTGGCTTGCGCAATGATGTGGCAGTTAGTAGCGGGGACAACGGTGAACGCGGCGGGCACGAAGTTGACGCTGAGCTCGCAAGAGACGATTACATCAGGCGCAATCATGAAAAATTACGTATGGACAACAACACGAAGCAATAAGGAAGTATCGGTGAACGCCAATGTGGTCGAGGTTGATCTAACGAACCCGAACGTGAAGATAGACGCAATGGCAGGCACGAAGAACCAGTTTACGAAGAACCAGAGTGTGCTTGGCATGGTGAAGGATACAGGTGCTGTAGCTGGGGTGAACGGTGACTTCTACAATACGCAGGCAGAAGGTGTACCGGAGGGGGCACAGATCACGAATGGACAAGTGATGTCAACGCCTGCGAAGATCTCAGGTATGTACTCATTTGCAATTACGAATACGAATCAGCCAATTATTGATATTTTTGATTTTCAGGGTAAGGTTACGGCAAAGGATGGCACACAGTTCGAGCTTGGCGGCGTGAACAAAACGTTCTACTGGGACGACAATGACGTTCCGATGATTGCAGACGGCCTATTCCTCTATACAAGTGCTTGGGCGATGACACAGCGTGCTGTGGATGGTACACACGTACCAACCGAGGCTCTCATCCAGAATGATATCGTCAAGGAAATCCAGATCGATACAAATGTGAAAATGATTGCTCCTGCAGATGGGTATATTCTAAGAGGCTCCGGATTAGCTAGGGAATTTATCGTAAATCACCTCAAGGTTGGGGATAAAATTACGACGAAGTATGATATGGTACCGCACGATGCATCCAAGACCTATGATTGGAAAAACTTCAAAATGCTCATCGGTGGCAGCACCTTGCTGGTGGATGAGGCAAAGCCGAGCTATTTTACGCGGAATATTAATGATTTTAACGGATATAGTCCACTTTCACGGACGGCTGTTGGTTACTCGAAAGACTTGAAGAAGGCTTATATTATTACTTCCGACCGCAGCGGTGATAGTGCCGGTATGACACTCCCAGAGCTGCAGCAGTTCATGATTGATGCAGGTGTTTGGAGGGGAATGGTGCTTGACGGCGGTGGTTCGACACAGATGGTGTCTAGGCCGTTAGGTGATGTGGATCCGAAGCTTTGGAACAAAACACAGAATGGCAATCAGCGTGCTGTTGTAAATGGATTGGGTGTGTATTCGACAGCGCCGAAGGGTGAGTTGAAAGGTCTTATTTTAAAAGGGCAATCCTTATTATTCATGAATGAATCCAGCACTTATCAATTTAAAGCATATGATGATTATTATAATCCGATTGCAACGACTGGCATTATTCCACAGTGGAGCAGCACGATGGCTAATGGCTCTTTCAAAGATAACATTTATACACCGACGATGCCTGGGAAAACGCAGATTGTCGCTAGATCAGGCAAAGGATCCGCGACTATGGATGTCGAAATTGTCGGGCGTGATCAGATTACGTCGATGGCTTTTAGCTCCGGGGCATTTTCGCTGACAGAAGGCGGCGATTTCAAGCTTCCGATTACCGTTACAACACGAAGTGGAGCAAACAGAGAACTACCCGCGGCATCAGCCACTTGGGAGCTCAGCGGTGTTAAGGGGACGATCACCAACGGCGTTCTGCACGTAGACAGCACAGCGGGAGCGCAAACTGCCCAGGTCATCGCACGATACGATGGGTATAGCACAATGGTCACACTTCCAGTAGGACAGGAGAAGGTTTGGTACGATCTTGATAAATTTGCTGTGATGACAACTGGGGATAAATATCCGGCAGAGGTCGTTTCTACAGTTAATATTGCACAAAACAATGGAAATAAGAATTTGGAAATCGCCTATGATTTCACCAAAGGACTAGGTACGAAAGCGGCCTACGCGAAGTTTAATAACGGGAACGGTGCACCAATTGAGGGTGAACCTGAATTTATTACTGCTAAAGTCCTAGGCGATGGCAGCTTCAATTGGGTTCGTGCAGAGGTCATTGATGCTGACGGCAAGTTGAACTATGTGAGTTTTACGGAAAACATGAACTGGACAGGCTGGCGCAAGGTGACGGCCGATGTTTCGGATCTGAAGGCACCTCTTATGGTCAAAAGCATTTATGTCGCAAATCCAGCTAACGGACAGGATGAAAGAGCTGCTAAAGGGAAAATTAATATTGACGATATTTCATTCATTTATAAAGGGCAGCTGCCTGCACTACCGAAAAATGCAATTAAACTTACTGTAAATAAAAAGCAAGCAACCTTGAATAGCAAAGCGATGACTTTAGAGCAAGCACCGACGATCGTGAAGGATAATACGTTGGTTCCGATTCGTTTCGTCACGGAGGCATTGGGTGGAACTGTGAAGTGGGACGACAAGGAACGTAAGGTAACCGTTATTCGTGGTGATAAGCTAATTGACCTCTGGATTGATCAACCGGATCTGCTTGTAAACGGCTTGCGAGTCACTGCAGAGGTGTCGCCAGCGATCATGAATAATGTGACTATGGTCCCATTACGGCTAATTTCTGAGAGATTAGGCTTCAAAGTAGGCTGGGATCCCCAGAATTATGGAATTTCTATTGAATAAATAGTACTAGAAGTACACGGCAAACGGGAAGAACTATGCTACAATATGGGGTAGACAACTTACTACTATATGGTTTTATCAAAAAGGAGCTCGTTTCATGTGCAACCAGACGCTATAGACCAGGTCATTACCAACGCCATTAACGTCATGGAAAGCAGCAAGTATCAATTGTTTGAAATTGCTGAGTCATCACGCTTAGAGAAAGAGTCACTTGCTCGAGAGCTGAATGACATTAAGCATGAGACGGGTGTCACGATTGATCTCGTGGATATGTTAGAGAAAGAATACAAGAGGTCGCGGATCCGACTAACGGAAGTGAGTCGTGATTTCAACAAGTATCGTGAAGAAGATATCAAGATTGCTTATGAAGCCGCTATCGCTTTTCAATTACAGCTAACCGTTGCGCGGGAAAAAGAGAATACTCTCAAGGACCGACGCAATGACCTGCAGCTTCGCATGAAGAATGTGGACAAGCAGGTAGAACGTGCCGAGACGATCGTCTCTCAGATGAATGTGGCATTGGAATACTTATCAGGGGATCTCAATCAGTTAACACGTATAATTGAGTCTGCTAAGAATCGACAACTGCTGGGGCTGAAAATTATTCTGGCTCAGGAGGAAGAACGCAAACGAATCGCACGAGAAATTCATGATGGCATGGCTCAAACCTTGGCGAATGTCGTGCTTCGGACTGAAATTGCCCATCGCATGCTCGTGAAGGAAGATATTTCCGCGGTGAAGGATGAGTTAATCGATTTAAAGGGACAAGTCAGAAATGGCCTTGAGGAGGTTCGGAAGATTATCTTCAACCTCCGGCCAATGGCGCTCGATGATTTAGGGATTGTGCCTACTTTGCGGAAATATGTGCAGGATTTCGAAGATAAATATCGAATCCACACACAATTCAACTTGGTTGGGAAAGAGACACGCATACCGTCCGGTCTAGAAATTGCTATTTTCCGATTGGTGCAGGAAGCTTTATCGAATGTATACAAACATGCCAAAGCAACCTTCTTGTCTGTTGAACTCACATTAGAACCAGATCAAGTTCAGATCTACGTTGTAGATAACGGAATCGGCTTTGATGTGCCGCTAACAGAACTAAGAATAGCCAAGGGAAATAACTTTGGTCTTCTGGGAATGCGAGAGCGTGTGGAGCTGCTAGAAGGTACGATGGTTCTGGAGTCCGAGAAAGATTCAGGAACAAAAATTACGATGCTCATCCCTATCGGCGGCGTTGGAGAGAACAAGGAGGATAATTAGAATGGACAACACGGGGAGTCATAAACGCAATGTGCATATTGTCATTGCCGACGATCATCAGCTATTTCGTGAAGGTGTAAAACGAATCATTAATATGGAAGATGATATGGAAGTTATCGGTGAGTGTGGCGATGGGATCCAAGTCATTGAATTGTGTAATCAGATCACGCCAGATATTGTGCTCATGGACATTAATATGCCACTTGAGAACGGTGTCATCGCAACAGAACGTCTGAAACTGATTTTTCCTGATATCAAAGTCATCATTCTTTCTATTCATGATGATGAAAGCTATGTGTTTGAAACACTGCGTAAAGGGGCTTCTGGCTACTTGTTGAAGGATATGGAAGCAGAGTCGCTAATTAATGCGATTCGTTCAGTTGTTGCAGGACATGCCTACATTCATCCTAAAGTAACGGGCAAGCTTATTAATCAACTAAGACGTATGACGTATCTGGATGACGCTGGTGTAGTTGGAACAGGCACAGCCGCTAAGGATTCCGCGCTGAAATACATACATAATGCGAACAGCCCATTGACCAAAAGGGAAGCGGAAGTGCTTCGTCTTATGGCAGAAGGCAAAAGCAATAAGCTGATTGGTGAGTTCCTTTATATCAGTGAGAAAACAGTGAAAAACCACGTAAGTAGTATTCTTCAAAAAATGGAAGTCGATGACCGTACACAAGCGGTAATTATTGCTATCAAAAATGGTTGGGTAACGCTGTAATTCACAGACTCTCATTACAATGCCAATAGGAACCCCCCTTTGCTCTGCCGCATACACTGCAGGTAAGGGAGGGACCCGCTATGTGGATTGGATTGCTTTGTATCTTCGGTTGCTATGGCGTGAGCATTGTCATGCTGCATCTCTTATTGGGTGCCCGTAAGGGGACTAAGAAGAAACCAGCTACTATTTTACTTGTTACCAAAAATAATCAAAATCAGATTGAGTGGGTTATTCGCTCATTGTTTTTCTTTTCGCGTGTAAAAGGCAATCAGGTTAGAGCAACAATCATCGATGAGGGTTCGTCCGACGATACGCGAGAGATCATTGAGCGCTTATCCCAAACGTATGCGTTGGAACTGCGTTTACAGTCGGATTATGATGCGGTTGATCGCTTTCTGAGTCAGCATGACGAAGATCCTGTTGTACTTGTTCATCTCAGCAACAGGGAGGATCTCGTGAAGATCCCTGTTATCTGATGGTGAACGCTTTCAAATAGTATGTTATGAAGAGAGTACGGTGAGGAATGAAGGTTCAGATCTATGCTGTTCGTAAGGCAAATGTATGGGAATGGCGAGTTACGGTACACGCCCAGACGGATATCCAATATTGGTTCGAGCACTACGCAGCCGACGCCGGCCTCGTATTGTTCGAACCTTTTATTTCTTTAGGGCAGGGCATGGAACTGCTTGAGAAGTTAAGTAAGATGGCAGTTGTAACGGATGGCAAAGAAAGTGAGAGTCGTTTACTTGCGATGGTTAAGCGAGAGGCTATGGCGATTGGAATGACGAATGCGGATGAGATGCGTTCTGAAATGATGGTATACTCGCTATGGTGTGATGAGCGTGTTCGCAGAGTAAAGATTCTTTCGAGCGCATATATCAGTCTTGTTGAAGCTTGCAAAGGGCGTTCCTTGCTGGTAGATGAGCTTCAACAGCTGATAGAGGCGTCTGGGGCGGAGTTAGCTGGGTTGGAGTCCTTGTGGCCAGCCTACCTGCAACTCGCACACCTCAATGGTGATGTGGTGCTCACGAATGGCTTACGCATTCGAGAAAGGCGTGACTGGCGAAAGTGGTTCAGGACAGTTTCGGACTACGTATGTAAACGCTGTGGAAGCGGAGCGGAGCGAATGTTCTGGTCGCCATGCTTGCATTGCGGACAAGCGTGTCCCTATTGTGAGGAGTGTCTCACGATGGGGAGGGTTCGCTCTTGTTCTTTGCTTGTTCACGGAGGCTCAGGTGAAACAGCTTCTAAGTCGGAAGCTGCAGCCGATTTGCAAACGTACATCGCACCCTGGGGACTAAGTGATGCGCAAACCAAAGCTTCCCTTGATGGTTTGAGCTATATCCAGGGCAAGCAACCAGAGGGCACAGGGAAGTTCCTCATCTGGGCCGTCACTGGCGCCGGGAAGACGGAGATGATCTTCCCGTTCATTCACTACACTGCCGCCCGTGGCGGGCGTGTCCTCATTGCAACACCACGCAAAGACGTGGTGTTAGAGCTAGAGCCGCGCATCCAGCGGGCGTTCGCTAACTACAGCGTGGTCACGCTGTATGGAGGAAGCGAGCAGCGCTGGGAGCAAGGGCAAATCACCATCGCAACAACGCATCAGCTGTTGCGCTTTCATCAAGCCTTCGACCTCGTCATCATCGATGAAATCGATGCCTTCCCGTATCATAACAACCCGATGCTCAGCTACGCTGCTGAGAGCGTATGCAAGCCCAGCGGGACGAATATCCTGCTGTCGGCAACACCGCCTGTGCGGATTAGGCAAGCCGCCGAGCGCGGGCGCTTACCGCATGTTCGCGTACCCGTACGCTTTCATAAACATCCCCTGCCTGTCCCTCTTTTGATTTCTACTCCTACAGTAAGGAAGTTCATCGCTGCACAAACCATTCCGCTGTCGATTCAATCCCGCTTGGAGGTTTCCATTGAACGTGGTGCGCAAGTTTTTGTTTTCGTCCCGAATATCCAGCTCGTAGAGCCGATGGTAGCGTTATTAAGAATTAGGTTAAAAGGTGATGCGGCTGTTCGCGTAGAGGGAACCTCCTCCAAGGATCTGTCGCGTACTGGGAAGGTGCAGCTTTTCCGCAATCGGGAAATTCGTGTGCTCGTCACGACGACCATCCTTGAGCGAGGGGTAACCGTGCCCCAGTCGGATGTTTTCATTTTGGACGCGGACTCGAGGTTGTTCGACGAAGCTGCGCTAGTCCAGATGGCGGGACGTGCTGGAAGATCGAAAGATGACCCGCATGGGAAGGTGTATTTTGCTGCTGCTGAAACAACAAGATCCCAGAAAGAAGCCGTTCGACAGATCCGTACAATGAATCGGATAGCCCGTAAACAGGGTTTTCTACAAGGGGGCGTGACATGAGCAAGTGGTGGAGAAAAACGGGGAACGCGTTATTTTCGCTGTTAAGTCCCAAGAGAGAAGCCTGTTTATTATGTAAACAAATGTGCAGCTTGGAGAGAGGCGAGCTAGGGCTTTGTCATACGTGCTATATACGAATTCCGTGGATTCGCAAGGTAGTTTGTGCATCCTGTGGAAGAGGAGAGTACTGTCCAGACTGTCGCCGGAAGCCGCATGCCCATTTCACTAGAAGTCGGAGTGCCGTCCGATATGATGAAGTGATGAAAGAGCTATTGGCCAGGTACAAATATCGAGGGGATGAACGATTGAAGACAGTTCTCGGCCATATGCTTGTTCACGCTTTTCAGCTAATGCAGTTAGAGAGGACGGCAACGCAGCTAATAGGAGCGGGTGAGGTGCGAGAGTACATCACATACGTACCTGTTAGCGAACGTCGCTTGCAAGAGCGTGGATTCAATCAAGCGGAGCAAATGGCTATAGAGTTAGGTCGACGAGTCGGCCTCCCGGTCGTACGCTTGCTGAATCGTTCTAAGCATACAGATAAGCAAAGTTTTAAGAAACGGAGTGAGAGGATCGACGATCTGGCGCATGTTTTTGAAGTTGATGCCTCGGGTCAGCCTGAATTAGATGCTCAGGGAGCGCCGATTATCGTTTATATCGTCGATGATGTATACACAACGGGGAGTACCATGAACCAATGTGCGATGGCAATTAAGGAACGAATGTTGATACCTGTCGAAATATATGGGCTAACTTGGGCGAGGTAGAAGTGTGGTAGTTCTATTTCTCTGAAAATAAGGATAGGCAAACGCCGTCGAATTGCGGTAAACTGGAATTAAAGAGCGGAAACTGGGAATACTAAAAGGAGGCCATATTATGGGTATGAACGTGGCGAATTGTTCGCGTTGTGGAAAGATATTTGTGAAAGGCTTCGCAGAGTTTTGCCCGAACTGCATGAAGGACCTGGAGCTTCAATACGAGAAATGTTTGAAATACCTGCGTGAAAACAAGGGTGTCAATATAAATGATTTAAGCGAAGCAACAGGTGTAACTGTTAAACAAATCACCAAGTTTATTCGTGAGGGTCGCATTTCTATCATGAATGCGCCTAATATGTCTTACCCATGTGAAGTGTGCGGAACGTTGATCCGTGAAAATACAATCTGTGAACCTTGCCGCAGTAAGCTCGTGAAAGATGTTAGGAACAATGCGGAGGATGAACAACGGAAGTCGGAACAAGGGGCCAAAGAAGGTCAGGTTAGTTTTAAAATTAAAGATCGTTTAAGAGATCGACATTAAACAATGGATAGATATAAAGTTTCATATACCGGATGCCGATAATAGGAGTAATGATTATCGGTTTTTTGTTTATTAGAGGGATAGTGAGGTGTAACCTATGAAAATCAATGAGAATCAACGAATCGGAAATATCAACAAATATATACAAAGCAATGAAGGTAGATCTGCAAACGGAACGGAAAAGAAAAAAAGAAAAGATGAAGTGCAAATCTCTCCTGAGGCCAAAGAATTGCTTGAAAACACGAACGGACTTCAAGGAACTGAACAAAGAAAACATATTGAAGAGCTAAAGAGGTCTGTTGCAGCAGGAACGTATCGGGTTGACGCCAACCAAATTGCAGAAAAATTGTATCCTTACTTACGATAAGTACTAGACATATATCCTGAAGAGAAATAGGTGGTTTCGAGTGTCCATTTCAGCCATTGTGGAAACGATAGAGGAGTTAATTGCCCTTCATGATGCCCTATTGGTGACTTCCAAGGAAAAAACACCGGTTCTCGTGGACAATCGGATAGATCGATTAAACCAAATTGTCCTTAAAGAGAGCAAACTGATTAAGCAGATTGAGGAAATCAATCAACTTCGAGTTCAATTGATTGGTGAATATTTGTTGTCCAGAGGTTATAGGCCAGACCCGCGGGTTAAAGTCAGTGATTTAATCAAAGTGATTTTTAAGGCCGAAGAGAAGAAGAACCTTACTGACATACATGAGAGATTATCTACTAAAATTAAGGAATTACAAGAGATCAATGAGTTAAATCAGAATCTAATTGAGCATTCTTTATCGTTCGTGGATTATTCTATTAATTTATTGATGAATACAACCGAACAAGATGCCGTATACAGTAACCCTAATCAGCAGTATCAAACTTCATCAAGAAGCGGTTGGTTCGATACGAAAGCGTAAAGGAGAAAGATTATGAGATCCACATTTCATTTGCTGGAAACGTCTAAACGTAGTTTGTTTACGCAACAGGCAGCTCTAAGCACGACAGGGCATAACATAGCTAACGCTAACACGCCGGGCTACTCTAGGCAAATTACGAATATGACCGAAAGTATCCCTATTGAAGCCTTTGGCATGAACCGTTCCAATGCGCCTGGGCAACTTGGAACAGGGGTTGAGGTAACTTCAATTACCAGAGTTCGCGAGAAATTTCTGGATGATCAATATCGGAATGAGAATAAGGCATTTGGAAGTTGGAATATCCAGTCTGACACTCTCGAAAAATTGGAAAAAATTATGAATGAACCGACCGATTCAGGGCTTAGAACTGTTCTGGATAATTTCTGGAAAGCGTGGTCTGATTTAAGTAAAGATCCTGAAAGTGTCTCTGCACGTAAGGTCGTTAAGGAGACTGCTGTTGCTTTGGCAGATACGTTTAATTTTACAAGCAGCAAGTTGAAAGATTTACAAGAAGATTTGACCAATAGTATTGAATTAAAATCAAAAGAGATCAATTCGCTCTCTTCCTCGATTGCAAATTTAAATCTCGAAATCAAAAAGATCGAAAGCTTGGGCGATGATGCTAATGATCTAAGAGATCAGAGGGATTTACTAACGGACAACCTATCCAAAATCGTAAACATTAAGGTCGTTGATACACCGGATGGGTATACCATTAATATGGGTAATACGAATTTAGTTACTGGTGATACTACCAATCCAACTACTTCTGCCTCTTTAATGTCCGCGTATGCTTCAAGTGATCTGAATAGCGGTGAGGTACATGGTATTATTGTCTCTAGAGATAAATTTGTAGTTGATTATCAAAATCAACTAAACACGCTTGCTGATACAATTGCTAACGGCGACATCCAGATTACAATCCCTAAGGGAACAGTTTTGCCTGATAAAACCATATTTAACGGTATTACATATACAGGAGCTTCTAGAGAGCTCGCTAGTGATATAACGGTAACAGTAAAAGGGTTAAATGGCCTGCATAAGCTTGGATACACACTGGAGAATCCTGTTAAACCCGGTCTTGACTTCTTTACAGCCAAAGCGGGCTCGACCGGAATAACCGCGGACAGCATACAATTTAATCCTATTATTGACGGAGACACTTCTAAGATAGCCAGTTCTATGAGAACTAGCGGTACTGGCGTGGCGGAAACAGTCGTAAAGGGAAATAATACACTGGCCTTATTAATGGGACAATTAAAGGATACTAGTTTTGACTTTAATCCCGCAAAATCCGGTGCCATTCTGGGTTCGGGAACACTCGATGATTTCTTCAGATCCATTGTCAGTCAACTCGGTGTACAAGCTCAAGAGGCAACACGGCAGCAGAGCAATCAAAAGACGTTAGTCGATCAAGTAGAGAGCCGTAGGCAATCTGTAAGCGGAGTTTCATTGGATGAAGAAATGTCAAACATGATTAAGTTTCAGCATGCCTATTCTGCTGCTGCTCGAGTTATGACCACATTTGATGAAATGTTGGATAAGGTTATTAATGGAATGGGCGTAGTAGGTAGATAATCATGTTTGACTAGGAGGTTGTTCAGTTGGTTTTAAGAGTAACGCAAGGAATGATACAATCACAGCTTCTTTTTAACATAAGCAATAATGTGAAGCGTATGAGCGAGAGTCAGAATCAACTTTCTACGGGTAAAAAACTTAATAAACCTTCCGATGATCCCGTAGGGATTTCTTATGCACTTCGGTATCGCAGTGAAATTTCTATAAATGACCAGTATCAAAGAAACATTGATGCGGCTAAATCCGCTGTTGACCATACAGAGACAGTTTTATCCCAAATAAATGACGTCATGCAAAGGGCCAAAGAGTTAACGGTTCAAGGACTAAACGGAACAAACCCACAATCGGCGTTAGATGCAATTGGCATCGAAATGGGACAATTATATGAAACGGCAGTAGGTCTTGGAAATGATCAATTAAATGGTAAGTATACATTTAATGGGCAATTTACAGATAAACAGCCTTATAATGTTAGTACAGCGTCATCAGATCAAACTGATGATCAAAAGATTAATTATCAGATTTCTGCGGGCATTACTATATCTGTGAATCAAACAGGAACTGATGTCTTTGGGGCAGGTGATACAGCTACTAGTCCCAATAATGATAACCTCTTTAAAATATTGAAGGGTCTGCAGAATGCTTTTTCCCCAACTCCTCCAGGCACGGCAAATTTGGTGGCTGCAGGACAGTTAATGACCGATCTATCAAAACGATTTGACAATTTTTTACAAGTTAGATCTGAAGTAGGTGCGCGAGCTAACCGTATTGATCTAATGGATAACAGACTTAAAGATCTAAACGTAAACCTTACCGATCTCAGCAGCAAAACTGAAGATGCAGACATGGCTGAAACTATTACCAAATTAAAAACGGATGAAAATGTATACCAAGCTTCTCTATCAACAGGAGCGAAAATTATCCAACCCAGCTTAATTGACTTCTTAAGATAATAAGGAGGTTCGTTTTGAACATACCTAGATTATCTATCCACCAAACTTACGCAGAGATCGGCATCGATACCCAGAGAACGCAACTCTCTATAGAATCCCCGCCCGGCCAATTGGTTATCAAGCAGCAAGAGGCAACAATTGATATTACCAGTCCCATGGGAGAATTAAGCGTTGATTCTTCTGCCGCTTGGAGTGCCTTAGGTAAGGGAAACCATTTGGAGTGGATGAACCAAATTTACAGCCAGCTACAATCAGTTGCGCTGCAAGCAATCGGTAAGATTGTTGAAGATGGCAACCGAATGGCCATGATCACAAATACAAGTAATCCATTTTCCGAGATTGCCGCAAACCAAATGAATGAACAAAACCCTGTACAATATGTAGGTGAGGCTTCCAATCTTAATGTTAAGCTGAATTATGAAATGAGGAAGCCAGAAATAAACATAACGCCCCATCAAGCTGATATACAATATACACCTCAGAAACCCCAGGTCAATTATGTTCCTGGAAATATTGATATTTATGTAAAGCACAAAAACTCAATAGAAATTAACGTAAGTTCGTATGATTGGTATAAGTAGCAATTAATCAATAATTTAAGGCAATAGCTAATGCTATTGCCTTAAATTATTGAAGAGGAGGATAAAGAATGTTTAATTATTTAAATGGGAAAACAATTAGCTTTAATGGAACAATACTTGGTTTTAAGGAATTAGATATATTTGAATTGGAGATAATTGATGCAAATGGACCTTTTGCATATTTAAAGAGTATAGAAGAAAAGAGTATCGGTTTTGTTGTAGCCGATCCATTTACTTTTTTCAAAGAATATAGTTTTGAATTGGATGAAAAAGATAAGGCGTGGTTGCACATAAATACTCATGAGGAAGTTCTTGTGTTAGGGATTATTACCTTGAAAGATCCCTTTGAAAAATCAACAATGAATTTGGTGGCGCCGCTTGTTATTAATATTAATCATCTTGCAGGAAGTCAAATTGTGCATGCACCATCTAAAGGATATAGTACCCAAACACCTTTATTTCCAAAATTAAACGAGAAAGGAATTGAAGGTGAATCATGTTAATTCTTACAAGAAAAATTGGCCAGTCTATTCTAATAGGTGAAAATGTTGAAGTCTTCATCACATCTATAGAGGGGGATCAAGTGAAAATAGGTATAAAAGCTCCTAACGAGACAAGGATATTTCGTAAGGAAGTGTTTGAGGCAATTCAGCAGAGCAATAAACAAGCGATTACAAGGCTGCCGAATATCGAGAACATGAGAAAAATGATGAATTTAGAAGAGATTTAGGGTAGATAAACCTATTGCCTATATTAAAATGATAAAAAAATTATAAAAATAGTGAAAAAGAACTAATTAGCTATAAACTTTCTCCAGAGTTCAGCCGATAATATAAAAGTAAGGTCAAAGACCTAAATAATCCACATGGATGTGGAATACAAATTCAAGGAGGAATAACAAATGATTATCAATCACAACATGAATGCAATGAACTCGCACCGCAACCTGCAACTGAACAATATTCAACAAGGTAAATCCAGTGAGAAACTATCGTCTGGTTACCGCATCAACCGTGCAGCTGACGATGCAGCAGGTCTTTCCATCTCCGAAAAAATGCGCGCGCAAATCAAATCCTTAGGTCAAGCACAACGTAATTCTCAAGATGGTATTTCACTTGTACAAACAGCTGAGGGTGCAATGAGTGAAGTTTCTGATATGCTTGGTCGCATGAAAGAATTAGCAGTTCAAGCAAACAACGCTACTTACAATGCTTCTGACGTAGCTGCTATGGACAAGGAATATCAGGCTTTGAAAGGTGCAATCGATGGTGTTGCTACAACAACTAAATTTAACGGAATTACTCTGTTAGATGGTTCCACTACAGCTCCACTCACAATTCAAATTGGCGATTCAGTTGCTGATGTAGCTGCTATCGACTTAACAAACACTGATATTACATCCGGTGCTGCAGCTCTAAATCTTGGAACACTCTCAGCTGCATCTTCTGGTGCACAATTAGGGGCAATTGATACTGCTATTGGTAAAGTTAACGGCTTCCGTTCAGATCTTGGTGCATTCCAAAATCGCTTAGAGCATGTATTTAATAACCTGGGTACAACAGCAGAGAACTTGCAGGGTGCAGAATCCCGTATCCGTGATACAGATATGGCGAAAGAAATGATGAGCTACACGAAGTTCAACATTCTTCAACAAGCAGCAACTGCAATGTTGGCTCAAGCAAACCAAGCCCCTCAAGGTGTTCTTCAATTGCTTCGTTAATTTGCAAACTAGAAAAAAGCCCATGTATTTGGGCTTTTTTCGTTATATAGGGGGAACTATGAAAGTTAGCGTTTGTATGATTGTGCGTGATGAGGAAGCGAATATCGGAAATGCTTTAAGTAGTATCCCAGAGTCTTACGAGAAGATAGTAGTGGATACGGGGTCAATAGATCAAACTGTTAAAATTGCTTTGGAGCTAGGTGCAAAAGTAAGTCATTATACCTGGAACCACGATTTTTCAGCTGCAAGAAATGCATCTATTACTCAAGCCAAT
Organism: Paenibacillus sp. J22P51; assembly: GCF_059692215.1. Classification (NCBI taxonomy): domain Bacteria; kingdom Bacillati; phylum Bacillota; class Bacilli; order Caryophanales; family Paenibacillaceae; genus Paenibacillus; species Paenibacillus sp. J22P51. The sequence goes on from NZ_JCAUAZ010000012.1 coordinate 101,509, forward strand.
GGAGATTACATCCTTGTCTTAGATGCTGATGAAAAGCTTGCCGAAGATGCAGAGAGACAGATTAATAAATTTGTATCAGAATATCCCATTCATGCTGGTACAGTTATTATAAATAATATACAGGCCCAAGAGGTCACTAGACATAGGATGGTTAGGTTTTTCCCAAATAACTCCCAGTTTTTTTTTCGTGGAAAGGTACATGAACAAGTATACTGTAATGATGTGGTAGCTGATTTCATGGACACAAAAGTGAAAATAATTCATTCTGGTTATCACTCAGACCAGTATGATAATAAAGATAAGTTCAAAAGATATTTGGAAGTTTATAATGAACATTTAATAAAATTCCCAAATGACGGTTACATGCTCTATCAATTAGGTAAATTATATTTTTCTAAACATCATTTTCAACAGGCTCGTGAAGTATTTTATAAGTCGTTGAGCCAAAATGAAGAATCAATGCTATATTTCCCGGTTCTACTTGTATCTTTGGGATATGTGCTTAAGCATTTGGGACAAAGCGCGGAAGCTGAAAAGTTATTGCTAGCTTACTTTAACGTGTACAGAAATTACCCTGATTTGCCATTTTTACTTGGATTACTTGCAATGGATACAGGGAAAATAGAAAGCATCGAAAGTAATTTCAAGAAAGCTCTAGAAATTGGAGAAACAGATAAATATACATCAGTTGATGGTGTCGGGTCTTATAAGGCGGCCTTCAATTTGGGGATTTATTACGAACTGACAGGCAATCTAAATCTAGCTAGGAGTTATTATGAGATTTCCGCTAAATATGAATATAGGGAGGCTCAAGTAAGATTATTAAAAATATAAAAAAATTACTATAATTCGAGAGATAAATGGTCGATATAATAGTATATAGAAATAAATTGGAGGTAATGGGATATGCCGATGAGAATTAGTGGTATGGGCTCGGGTATGGACATCGACAAAATTGTCGGTGATTTAATGAAGGCAGAAAAAATGCCACGGGAAAAGTTGAATCAAAAAAAACAAGTACTTAGCTGGCAAACAGACATGTACAGAGAAGTTAACTCAAAACTTGCCAGTTTTAGAGATTTTTTAAGTGGAATGAGATTTTCAAGTGCCTTAAACCAATCTCAAGCAGCATCTTCAAATCCATCTCAAGTATCGGTAACGGCGAGTAATATTGCCAACCCAATATCACACACGATTGCTGTAAATGAATTAGCATCTGGCGCAATCAAGAATAGTACTCCAGGAGGAGTTTCTAACCCAGCGCTCATTGGGAATTCTTTAGCTGCTAGTATTAACATTACAAGTGGCGGAGCAACCCCTAATGATTCCATTAATGTAACTTTGAATGGAGTAACACAAACCATTAAGCTTACAGCGGGTACTTATGATAACAGCCAATTAACAACTGAGGTTCAAAAACAGTTGGATAATGCTTTTGGTGCAAATAAAATTAACGCTAGCCTTAATGGGGGCAAGCTGGAAATTGTACCGAATGGGTCAAGTGGAAGCCTACCGCAAGTAGTCATAGGTGCGGTATCTGGAAACAGTGGCATAACGGACTTGGGGTTTGTTGATCAACAATCTTATAAAATTAATGTAAAAGCTCAGTTAAAGGACATTGCTTCCAAGTTCTCGACTCCACTTACTATAACTCCAGCAGGTTCGACATTTGATTTTAAAGTAAATGGTCAAGTAATATCATACACGGATACAGACACACTCAGCTCAATTATTTCAAGAGTGAACAGTTCCGCAGCCAATGTAAATATGAGCTATGATTCAATTAGTGATTCATTTACATTTAGTAGTAAAACAGTAGGTGCAACCGCACAGGTTGATCTTCAATCTGGAAGTGGTAATTTTCTCAGCTCTATAAAAATGAATTCAACGATAGTATCGGGTAAAGATGCTGATGTAACAATTGATGGAGTACCATCCAAACGAGATTCTAACAGCTTTACATTAGATGGGGTCACTTACTCTTTAAATAGCAAGACAACATCAGATGTAACAGTTTCTGTTACAAAAGATAATGATGCTATTCTGAGTAAAATTAAAGATTTTGTGACTCAGTATAATGATATGATTGGTTTCATTAATCAAAGATTAAGCGATACAAAAGTAAAAGGTTATGATCCATTAACTGATGAGCAAAAGAGTAGTATGAAGGATACTGATATTACTTTATGGGAAAATAAGGCGAAGGCAGGTCTTTTGCATAATGATACGATATTATCAAAAACCGCGAGTAATTTCCGCTCATTATTAACCGAAACGGTACAAAATATTCCTACAGCATATAATGCACTATATAAAGTTGGTATAACTACGGTTTCTCCTGCAGCAGCTTATAATCCTATTGATGCAGGTAAAATAAAACTCGATGAAACCAAATTAAAACAAGCATTATCACAAGATCCAACTAGTGTAATTAACCTTTTTACTAACCAATCATCGAACGATGTTTTGGATGAAAAAGGAATTGCACAAGCATTATATGAACAAGTAAACAACAGTCTGAGCGACCTAGTCAAGAAAGCTGGACGCGTCGGTGGAATTTCAACAGACATAAGTACCGATTTAGGGAAAAGGCTTTATGACATGCAGAATAGTATTAGTACTTTTGATCGTAAATTAAGCAGTAAAGAAGATTACTACTATAAAAGATTTACCGCTATGGATCAGGCTGTTGCTAATGGAAACAGTCAAATGTCATGGTTGTCTCAGCAATTCAAATAATATAGGGGGTATTACAGATGAACATAAATTCTATCTCAGCTAAAGGAAGTGTTACTCAAACAATAACTGATGTGGTTACAAAGGCATATAAGAGTGATACTATCCAAGAAGGTAATCATTCAAGTTCAGTTGATTCTTCCTCCTATGTTGAGTTAAGGCATAAAAAAAGTTATGAGTTGTCCATTGCTGATGAGGCAGTTATCAAAGCGATTAATAAAGCCAATCAATCAATTATGGGTGTAGAAAAGAAATTTCAGTACAGTATTCATAAGCAAACTGGGGATATAGTGGTAAAAGTTCTCAATGCGGAGACTAATGAGGTAATTAGAGAGGTGCCACCAGAGAAATTCCTGGATTTAATGGACAAGTTACAGGAGATTAGTGGCGCTATTTTTGATGAGAGGGGATAACAACAATGAATAAAGCACAGAATCTTTACATTAATACTCAGGTTAATACTGCCCAACCAGGAGAACTTACTTTGATGCTCTATAATGGTTGCTTAAAATTTATGAAGCAGGCTCTTGATGGGATGAATAAAAAGGATTATGAGCTAAAAAATAGTAATCTCACTCGAGCTCAAGATATTATTAATGAACTCTTAATTACACTAAACATGAATTATGAGATTTCGAAGCAATTATCAGCGTTATACAACTATATTAAAGAAAAATTAATCTATGCAAATGTTCAATTGGATGTTGAAAGTCTTCAAATATGTATAGATTTTATTCAAGAACTAAGGGATACATGGTCTGAAGCTCTGAAGGTTATTAAGTCGAATAACAAGGTAACCGTATGATCCAGATTCAAAGCGCACCTGATTCCTTGTTCGTTACATTGAAGCACTCTATAGAAAAAGTTTTGGAGCTAGATTTAGGAATGGATGATTCAATAGAACAGCTAAATAATTTGCAAATAGAGCAAAATGAGCTTCGAGAGAAAATAGACAAACTTAACTTTCATTATAGTAAGTCAAATTCTTCGCAAGAATTAATAGCAGTAGTTAAAGAATGCATTGATCTGCAAGCCCGATTAAATGAGAAGATGAATAGCTACAAATTGGAGTTGGCCCGCAACATTAAACATATTGAAAATGGTCATAAGGCACGGAATGGCTATCGATTATTACCTACACAGATAGATGGTTATTTTATAGATAAACATAATTAACAAATGAGAAAACCGGTAGGTATTCCCATCTTTTTTAAAGGATTGGAAAGGCTTTCTGGAATAAATATTAGGGAATGCGACCCAAACTTTTGTCATAACTTAATAAAATAACTGTTCTACCGGTGTGTTATTTATGGTAATATTTACTTATGTAATCGCTTGATTTCTACAAAATAACAGCATATTTGGCAAACCTATAGAGATATAGGGACGCAAAGCCATGGGTCTTGAATAGTCAGAATAGACTACTCATGATCGCCAGGTTGCAAACTGTTTGAATGTTTCTTCAAGCAATAGCAATCTGCTATTGTTTTTTTTATTTCTAGTATAAAAGGGGAGGAAGAACAATGAAAAGAATTCACAAGAATTTTTTGCTTACAATGGTCTTAATTTTAGCTTTTAGCGGATTTTCTGTTCCGCTCACATCAAAAGCCAATGCTGCAGTGAATGATTATGTAACGGTTTCAAAAAGTGTTAACCCGACTACCATTACTACCGAGCAAGAAGCCGAAGTTACATTAAATATTAAGGGGACACCGCCAGCTAACATAATTATGCCCAATGATGTCATTCTGATTATTGATAAATCTGGTAGTATGGGTACTAGTTATGGTAACGGTGTTACCAAGATGAGCGCCGCTAAAGATGCAGCAAAAGGCTTTATTGATCTTATGGATCTAACAAAGCATGAGGTTGGCATAGTGGATTTTAGTTCAGAAGGTGTAACAGGCACGTTTCCACTAACAACTGATGCAGCTGCTGCAAAAAGCTACATTAACACCTTATCTGCTAATGGAGCTACAGCAACTGGTTATTCAATTGATCAAGCCATAGCGTTGCTTTCCAACCATCGTCCTGATGCGCAGCCAGTCATTGTTATCATGACTGATGGCGAAGCTACTCTGCCTAGTCAAAATCCATATGAGTATGCATTACAGAATGCGCAGCTTGCAAAAGACGCAGGTATTGTATTTTACACAATTGCTTTGCTATCGCCTACTGATAATCCAGATACCAGTGGTCCTAATATTTTATTAAAACAAATGTCTACAACAGAACAGCATCATCACTTTGTTCTTGGTACAACAGGATTATCGGAGATTTACACCAATATCGTAAAAGAGATTGGTGTAGCAAGTGCATATAATGTTGTTGTTACCGATACTGTTTCTTCTGATTTTGATATTGTACCGGGTTCCTACGATAACAATATCCCAAAACCAACAGTATCAGGAAATACATTAACTTGGAATTTTCAAGAGTTAAAAAATAATGATCTTGTTTTTAAATATAAGATCAAACCTAAGGATCCTAATAAAGCAGGAACACTTTCAGTATCCACTTCCACATCGAACATTACTTACAACGACTACGCCGGTGCAAATCGTTCTAAGTTAATACCTAATACTTACATAAATGTAACTTTTCCAGCTCCAACAATTACATCAATAGTAAATGATAATGGAAGTCCTGTAGGAGGAGAAACAGTCACAATAAACGGTTCTAAGTTTAGACCAGGTGCTACTGTTACTTTTGGTTATACTGATGCATTAAATGTTAATGTTGTGAGTAGCGATCAGATTACTGTAACTGTTCCAGGAGGAGCTCAAGGAACAGTTACAGTAACAGTTACCAATCCAGACAGCCAAAAAACAACTACAAATTATCAATATAAAGCGGATCCTGTTGTTACATTAATACAGCCCAATAATGGGCCTTTAGATGGTGGAAATCTTGTAGCGTTCACTGGGAAATACTTCATGAGTGGCATAACCGTAAAATTCGGTGGCGTTGCCGCTCAGACTTTCTTGAATGCTAGCTCAACTTATCTGAAAGTGTATGCCCCTGCTTCTACTACGGAAGGTCCAGTTGATATTTCCCTTGAAAACCCAGATGGAACAAATTTAACGATATCAGGCGGTTATACCTATAACGCACCTCCGATAGTTAAGTTAGAAATCAATTCGGTTAGCCCGAATACAGGTCTAGTTTCTGGTGGAGACGGTGTTAATATTATAGGGACGAAAATCGAAAATGGTGCGAAAGTTTATTTTGGCAATGACGAAGCGCCCATCGCTACTTATTACTCAAGTGAAAAAATCAAAGTAACTTCACCTCAGGTTGCAAATGCAGGAGCTGTAGATGTAAAAATTGTAAATCCAGATAATACAACTGCGACATTGGCTAATGGATTTACATATAATGCTTTGCCCGTAGTACCTGCTCCGAGTATTTCAAATATCTCACCTAACTCTGGGCCTACGATTGGTGGCACAGTAGTTACTATTACTGGAACAAATTTTGTTAATGGAATGAATGTATTTTTTGGATCGATACAGGTACCTATATCAACTTTTACTTCTACTTCAAAAGTTAAAGTTCTATCTCCTGTATCAAGTGTCGAAGAAACTGTAGATGTAAAAGTGGTAAATCCGGATGGACAAGAATATACATTGGTTTCAGGATTTACATTTATTGCACCACCACCACCGCCATCACCGGTTATTACAAATTTAACTCCGAATAGTGGTATAACGACCGGAGGAGAATTTATATCTATTGACGGGCAGAATTTTATAAATGGAGCAAAAGTTTATTTTGGAAATAATGAAGCAATAGTAGCTAGATTTACTTCGAGTTCGAACTTAACAGCCACTGCTCCGGCTGCCGTAGCTGAAGGACTCGTAGATGTAAGAATTGTGAATCCGGATGGGCAAGGGGGTACTTTAAAAGGAGGTTATACTTATCTTGCACCACCACCTGTGCCGGCCCCGCAAATTACTTCTATAACCCCTAACAAAGGATTTGTACAGGGTGGAGAGGGAATAACTATTATTGGGGCTAATTTTCAACAAGGTGCTTCAGTAACATTTGGGTCAACAACTGTAAATGCAGTCTTTAAAAGTACAATAAAAGTTGTGGTAATTGCTCCTTCATCTACTAGCACCGGGGCGGTAGATGTGACCGTTACCAACCCTGACGGACAAAGCTTCACTCTAACACAAGGGTATACCTATGAACAACTAGTTCCAACTGTGACTAGCTTGACCCCAAGTAACGGTCCTTTAGCGGGAGGTACTGTAGTCACTATTGACGGAACAAACTTTGATCCTAGTATGACAATCAGCTTAAATGGCAAACCAGTTCCTATTAGTACCTATTATGGAAGCACTAAAGTAAAGATCATTACTCCAAGCAGCACTACTTCCGGATCAGTTCCACTAGTAATTAAATCACCATCAGGGGGAACGGCGGCGAGTACATTTACGTATGATGCTCCACCTGCAGCCCCTGCACCAGTAATTACTAGTCTGAGTGTAACAAACGGATCTGTTGCTGGCGGAACTGTTGTTAGCCTAACTGGTTCAGGGTACGTATCAGGGCTTAAAGTTTACTTTGGGTCTGCATTAGCCCAAGTAGCAACTTATTACGCAGGAGGACTCAAAGTCAAAGTAATTGCACCTGCAGGAAGCCTTGGTTTCACGGGAGTTAAGGTAGTGAATCCTGACGGTCAAGAAAGCAATATTGTTCAATACGAATATAAATAATATACTTGATTACTTATAGAGAAAGCCTGTTGATTTTTATCAACAGGCTTTCTTTTATTTACGATGATTTAATTAAATGTCGCGTTAATACGATATAATGTGGAGGAATAAGTTATAAAAACGATTGAGGTGTATGATTTGCTCCGTTGCTATTATTGCAGAAAGTTACATTCGGACAGATCAGGAAATTGCTTTAAGTATATCGAAGCAAAGTTACGGTAAGTTTCTTCATCTGCATTTTCCCTGATTAACCCAATGACATCAACAGAAGGTTCGATATTGAACGATGCTTCTAGAAAAGTGTAAGCTTCTTCCGCATTTCCTAAACTAAAATACCATATTCCAACATTTTTTAGGCCTTCGGCATGGAGCAATTCGTTCTCTAGAAGGACACTATACAGGTCGAGGGCCTGCTCATTAAGTCCTACATGGAAAAACCAGTCTGCCATACGGTTTAAGATGATTTCATTTGCCATATTTTTCATAAGCGTTAAATAGATCTCCGAATATCTGTAACGCCATAGCAGTTGTAGCGCTTGCGTAAACTTATCCTCTTGATGTGTTAGGACAGCAGTATTCCAAGATTTATTATCTATTGCCAGCAGGGCCTGTTCCACTATGGCAACGCAGACAGTGGAGTCTTCGATCGCTGCGTGAGCTATCGAAATGTCTTGCTGTGCAATGGCAACTGCAATTGCCAGTGAATCTTCTAAGGATGCCTGCTGAAGAGAAGATATAGTGAACTGGGACAAATTGTGGAGCAGCAAATCTTGTTGGACGATGTCAGTATCATCCAAACGGAAATTGAGTTCCTTCATATTCTCTGAATACTTGGAAGCTAGCTCAAAGCTACCAATATTCAATGCCATTTTATGTAATAAAATTTTATTTATGGGCTGGTGAAGGGGATATAGTTGTTCAATAATATCCATCACTTGATTGCTTGATTCTGTTTGAAGCATATAATCCATTAATTTTTGTAGTACAGCGTAATTTTTTGGCTGAAGCTGGAGCGTTTTCACCCAATGATGGATCGCACCTGTGATATCATCTTTTCTGCGCCTTATTTCAGCAATAGATTGATGTGGAACAATCCTTCCGAACGACGGCTTCACAATCCAATATGGTGAACCTTTCATTTCAGCTTCCTCTGCAATTTGAATACACTGCTGAAATACACACTCTGCAGCGTTCCAAAGCCCGAGAGTTTCAAATAAAATGCCTTCCATACACAGGAAATCCGTTCGATCAGGCATTAATTTAATGGCTGTTCGAATACTTTCATGCGCTCTCGCGTAATGACCCTTTTTCATTTCAATGGTGATAAGACTTTCGAGTAGATAAAAATACCACGTATCTGTTGGGTTGCTGTATTCCAAGGATTTTCGGTAAACTTCCAGTGCTTCATCCTCACGTTTGGCGCTTGCATATTCATTGCCGAGAATAAAGCAGAAATAAGGGTTATTCCGCTTATCGCCTACGTTCATTTTCTCCAATATGGACAAATTGCGTTCTGATTTATTCTTTTCCTGAACGAACGGTGTCGTGTAACCAGTGTGATAAATAACAAATGGATATGCTGTGAACAAAGGTGTACCGAAGTCTGATGTTAACTGCTCGTGAATTGGTTCGACATATCGAGTGGATCGGTCATTGAGAAAAAGGCGTGCTCCTGTCGATTCGATTACATTTGATTCGTCATAACCACTGCCGCCATAATTCAAAATTTTCAGCAAAAATCCACAAGGCTTATTGCTCTTATACTCCAGCAAATATTGTCTAAGATTATCATGATCAGTGGGCTGCACATACTCATCTGCATCAAGAATTAATATCCAACGCCCTGAAGCATGTCGGATTGATTCGTTCCGTGCAACAGCGAAATCGCTTGTCCATGTAAAATCAAATACTTTATCTGTATGACGGGCTGCAATAGCTTTGGTTTGATCCGTTGACCCGGTATCGACAACAATAATTTCATCGACTAGGGTTTTGGCACTCAGAAGACATCGTTCAAGTACTTTTTCTTCATTTTTAACAATCATACAGAGTGAAAGAAGGGGCTTCATTTATTTCCTCCAAGGAGATGAATTAGGCGAGTCACTTTTATTATCGGTATTTGCTAGGTTTTAATTAGTAAAATGTTTTTAGCCATATCAACGAATGTTGAAAAATATTATATAAATAGTATAGTTTTAAATTCGATTTTTGTCGTTCAAATTTAAATTCTAGGCTACACTGGTTTAAGGATATATGATTCATTAGACTACCAAGTCTAGTTGTAGAATACGATATAAATAAGTTGATTCATAGTTTGGAATATGATAGTACAAGATTATTCTTATTATTTTATTCATAGTTGTCGATATATGTCATAGGAATGAAATAGCAATGATGTGGGGGAGCATACGTGAAAACAAGCATAATATTGGCGACATATAACAAACTTGAGTATACGCAACAATGTATTCAAAGTATTAGAACGTATACTCCATCTGATGAATATGAAATAATTGTGGTAGACAATCATTCAACAGATGGAACAGTAGATTGGTTAAGACAGCAAGCTGATGTCATTTCTATTTTTAATGATGACAATCTGGGATTTCCAAAAGCTTGTAATCAGGGGATTCAAATTGCTAGTGGTGAGAATATCCTGCTGTTAAATAACGATACAATAGTGACTGGAAATTGGTTATCTAATCTGGTTTTATGCCTGTATCATAGCGATAATATAGGTGCTGTTGGAGCAGTTACTAACAACTGTTCTTACTATCAAAATATTGAAGTTGACTATCAATCATTAGAAGAAATGCACATATTTGCGGCTGGATATAATCATTCTAACCCTCTGATGTGGGAAGAAAGGTTAAAATTAATTGGCTTCTGCATGCTGGTTAAGAGATCTGTTGTCGATCAAATCGGATTACTAGATGAAATATTTACTCCTGGCAATTATGAAGATGATGATTATTCTTTACGAATTAGAAAAGCTGGGTATAAACTTATGCTTTGTAAAGACACGTTTATTCATCATTTTGGAAGTGTATCTTTTAGAGAAAATATTCCAATTTTCACAGATTTATTGATTAAAAACAAGTTGAAATTTATAGATAAATGGGAATATGATCCAGACGTAGACAACCTAATACGGCTAGATGTTCTAATGTTAATAAATAAACCAAAAGATACAGCAATTAGGGTGCTTGAAGTTGGATGCGCTTGTGGAGGAACTTTGCTTAAAGTGAAGAGTGAGTATCCAAATGCGAAGTTGTATGGGATTGAGACTAACCCAATAACTAGCAGGATATCTAATCTTGTCGCCCAAGTATCAGATCGACCTTTTGATGAATTCTTAGATGGCTATTCTGAGTCATATTTTGATATTGTTATTTTCGGTGATAACATCCATGCACTTGAAGAACCTGTTCATGTGTTGAATTTAGCTAGAAAGTGTTTAAAAGAAGATGGGATGCTCATTGCAAGTATTCCCAATCCAGCTCACTTTTCTGTGCTTAAAAAGAAAATGGACGGAGTATTGAATCAATCGGAAGTAAATCATTTGTCTCCAATGGATATTAACTTATTATTTGAAAATGCTGGTTATAAACATATAGAGATTAATTATACTACTTTGCCAAAACGAACAGAGGATGAACTTTTCTTAAAAGAATTAAATAGATTAAACGATGTTGGGATTTCTAAATATTATGAAGTATATAAATTCCTTGTGAGTGCGAGGAGATCAGAGAGTCAAGGAGATATGCTGATAATGGTTGAGTCGACAGAGAATAAAAGTCTGATAGAGTTATTACTTGAAATCGATAAGGAAAATAAAGTAGATGAGAATGCTAAAGAAATAGTTACAAGATTACAAGGCAATCGAGTTCTTCTTGAAGTGATGGAGCTCATTGATAAACAAGTTGAGAAAAAGATAGACATGTACAACATTCTAGCGGTTACTGGGTATGAAAACAAAAATTACGATTGTATACTACCCTTCCTTCAAAAGGCGCATGAACAAGACCCATTTCATAAAGATACACTTATTAATATAAGTATTGTTCTAACGGAATTTGGGGAAGCGGATTTGGCTTTAAGCTATGCAAATAAAATAAAGGATAAGAGTGACGATGTCATTGATTTAATACAAAATATAACTGATTCAATCAGGTTGGCAAAAAAAGCGGACGAGAATATTTTAGAAATCGAACAGAATGATGTCGTATTTACCGGTGAGAGGCTCGTAATCAATCAAGAAGTCAAAAATAATTACAATAATGTATTAGAAGAACATTTGCATAGATACCAATTAGCTTGTAAATATGCGGAGGGCAAAGTAATACTGGATGCCGCTTGCGGAGCTGGTTATGGAACGAAAATGCTTCAACAGGCAGGAGCAAAACTTGTAATGGGAGTAGACGTTTCAGAGGAATGTTTGGACAATGCGAAAAAAGTATACAGTGCTTCTAATGTTGATTTCGCTTATGGTGATGTAAATAAATTGCCTTTTGAAGATGCCAGCTTTGATGTTGTCGTTTCCTTTGAAACTATCGAACATATAGAGCGAGGTGCGAATTGGATTCGGGAATCTGCAAGGGTCCTCAAAGATGAAGGAGTATTCCTTGTCTCCACACCAAATCGAATGATTACAAATCCAGGTACATATTTTACAGAGCAGCCAATGAATCCTCATCATCGGTTTGAATATAGCGTCACTGAATTCGTAGGAGAGTTACTAAAGGAATATGATGTTCTGGAATTGTATGGCCAAACGTTTCAAAATGATCAAGAGTCCTATTATTCAAAAGTAATGCGGCAAGTCCGAAAAATGGATACACAATTTGTGCCTGTAAAGGCATCACAGGCAAAAGGGCATGAGTTAATTCCATTGGGTGAAGTAAAGGATATGCAGCCAATGTATGTAGTAGCTGTTTGCAGGAAAAAACGTAGTAAAGATGCGAAGTATTCGATTCAAGTTACACCTGATGCAACTATATTCACTAATACTGTGAACAAAAGACAAACCAATCAACAAATCCCTTTTTACAAACTTGGAAAGAATTCTTTTGTAGCTAGCGGATGCGAGATTGTAGGTGCTGAAGCAATTTCAATTGGCGACAACGTTTTTATAAAAAAGGATTGCTGGTTAAATATTGCTTTGAATAATTTTCAAGGTGAGCCTCGAATTATTATTGATGATGGATGTCAAATAGGTAAAAACTTTACTGTTTCCGTTGCAAATAAGGCTGTCTTGGAGAAGAATGTTATTGTTGGTCCTAATGTTTATATTGCCGATTGCGGGCATGCTTATGAAGATATTACGTTGCCAATAATGCATCAAGGTGTTACATCGACCACTAATGAAGTTACGATTGGAGAAGGTTCTTGGCTGGGAATTAACACTGTAATAGTAGGCAATGTTCACATAGGTAAGGGATGCGTCATAGGGGCTAACACTTTCATAAATAAAGATATTCCTGACTATAGTGTAGTTGTTGGTAATCCTTCAAGAGTAATTAAAATGTACGACACGCTAACGAGTAATTGGGTGAAAGTACGCGATGAGGAACAAATTCAAGAGATTTTGAATAAACGAATGGAGAAACCGTTGCCATCTATTGTACCAAATGTAACCTGTGGATAATGTGCACAACTCTGTGCATAACTTTGTGAATAAGTTGTAAAGGAGCCCGACACGACAGGATTCTACAAATTCCGCAGTTATCCACGGATTGTATATACACGAATTTTCAGAAATATTAATTTCCGATAAAGTTAGAAATTGACAGGCCAAGCGGATCGGTGTTATAGTCGGAATGTAAGGGTTTACATTTCTCTGCTCTTATCATTTTATATTTTTTAAAACGAAAGGATTGTGTACGTTATGCAAGGTAAAGTGAAATGGTTTAACGCAGAAAAAGGCTATGGTTTCATCGAGCGTGAAGATGGTGGAGATGTATTCGTTCATTTCTCAGCGATTCAGTCCGAAGGCTTTAAAACGCTGGACGAAGGTCAAGCTGTTGAGTTTGACATCGTAGAAGGCGCACGCGGACCACAAGCAGCAAACGTAAGCAGACTATAATTATTTGGCACGCGTTGTGCCATCGCATACACCTACGAACAAAGTCACCCTGGGGATTAACCTGGGGTGTTTTTTATATTTTGCCAAAAAAATTTAGATCGGTATTTAAAGGAATTATGAAGATGGGGTGGAATGTAGTATAATGTAAGAAGGAAGGGAGATGTTTAACTATGGAAATTAGCATTCGCGGAGAACACCTTGAAGTTACTGAAGCCCTCGGAGACTATGTCGTCAAGAAGTTGAATAGACTTGAGAGGTATTTTGAAGCTCCCCTTACATCCGATGTACAAGTAAAGCTAAGTGTGGTTAAAGGTCTTCAAGCCATCGAGGTAAGCATCCCACTAACAGGCGTGCTACTGCGAGCAGAGGAACGCAACACCGATATGTACGCATCCATTGATTTGGTTGTGGACAAATTAGAGCGTCAAATTCGTAAGCACAAAACAAAAACGAATCGTAAAATTCGCCAAGATGGCGGCAAGCGTGATTTGTTCAAGGTAGAAGTCGCAGCAGCTTCCTATATGGAAGAAGAAGAGGACTTCGAACTCGTACGTAACAAACGCTTCAATTTGAAGCCGATGGACGTGGAAGAAGCGATTCTCCAGATGAATATGGTGGGTCATAACTTCTTTGTTTTCTCGAATATGGAAACAGACACGGTCAACGTCGTGTACAAACGGGACGACGGCAAGTACGGCCTAATTGAACCGGCGATGTAATGCATAAACAATTTGCCTAATAAATTCATCAACATTCCTATACAAATGATCAAGTGAGCTTAATTCGATAACATCGGATTAAGCTTTTTCTTATCGTGCACAAGTCATTAATACCTGTATGCATGTTAATAGCATCTCCATTTCATACTAAGAAATACGGGAAAGCATGGTTTCTAAGTCCTATTTATATAGGTTTTATAAGGAAGCGATCGCACGTTTGTTGCGACAAGACAGTCATAAGTGGTACAATTTAAGGATACGAATGCAAGGGAAAGGGGTTCACCGATGCTAGGACTAGTGAAGAAAATTTTTGGTGATTCCAATGAACGGGAGATTAAACGGATGCTCAAGGCCGTTGACTACATCAACGAGCTTGAAGCTGGCATTAAGCCGCTGTCCGATGAAGAGTTAAAAGGGAAAACAATAGAGTTCAGAGAACGCCTTGAGAAAGGCGAAGAACTCGATGATTTATTGCCAGAGGCTTTCGCGGTTGTTAGGGAAGCGGCTTGGCGTGTTCTAGGTAAACGTCACTATGACGTTCAACTCATCGGAGGTATGGTGCTGCATGAAGGCCGTATCGCGGAGATGAGAACAGGGGAAGGGAAAACACTCGTTGGAACACTCCCCGTTTATTTGAATGCACTGCTAGGTAAAGGCGTACACGTTGTAACCGTCAATGATTATTTGGCACAGCGGGATAGCGGCGAAATGGGTCAAATTTATGAGTTCCTCGGCTTAACCGTTGGGGTTAACTTGCATGACTTGTCACATGAAGAGAAGCAAGCCGCTTATGCTTGTGATATTACGTATGGAACGAATAACGAATACGGGTTTGACTACCTGCGTGACAACATGGTGCTGTACAAAGAGCAGATGGTTCAACGTCCGCTGTACTATGCGGTTATCGATGAGGTGGATTCCATTCTGGTCGATGAAGCGAGAACGCCATTGATCATTTCGGGACAAGCTGCGAAATCGACAGATATGTACTTCACGGCTGACCGTTTCGTGTCGACGCTGAAGGAAGAAGAAGACTACACGATCGATATCAAAGTACGTTCTGTTGCTTTGACGGAAGAAGGTGTAGCGAAGGGTGAGCGTGTATTTGGGATCGAGAACTTATTCGATCATCAAAACGTAAACATCAACCACCACATCACACAAGCGCTCAAAGCACGTTTCATTATGAAACGTGACGTAGATTACGTCGTTCAAGAAGAAGAAGTTATGATCGTTGATGAATTTACAGGCCGTATTATGACAGGCCGTCGCTATAGTGATGGGTTGCATCAAGCCATTGAGGCCAAAGAGCAGCTACAGGTTCAGAATGAGAGCATGACTCTTGCAACGATTACGTTCCAGAACTATTTCCGTATGTACCGCAAGTTAGCGGGAATGACGGGAACGGCGAAGACGGAAGAAGAAGAGCTTAAGAAAATCTACGGCCTTGAAGTTATTATCGTTCCGACGAACCGTCCAATGATTCGTAAGGATATGCCGGATGTCGTTTATAAGTCAGAGAATGGTAAGTTCAGAGCCGTCGTTGAGCAAATTGTAGAGCGTCATAAGCTGAATCAACCCGTTCTTGTCGGTACAGTATCGATTGAGAACTCTGAGAAGCTTTCGGATATGCTGAAGAAGAAAGGTGTTCAACACAAAGTATTGAATGCCAAATATCATGCGGAAGAAGCGGAAATCGTTTCACGTGCGGGTCAACCAGGTTCGGTTACAATTGCGACGAACATGGCAGGCCGTGGTACCGACATTATGCTCGGTCAAGGCGTACATGAAGCAGGCGGCTTGCATATCATAGGTACAGAACGTCATGAGAGCAGACGGATCGATAATCAGCTGCGTGGACGTGCGGGACGTCAAGGTGACCCAGGTTCTTCGCAATTCTACCTTTCCCTTGAGGATGAGTTGATGAAACGATTCGGCGCTGAAAATATTATGGCGATGATGGACCGTCTTGGGATGGAAGAAGATCAGCCAATTGAGAGCAAATTGATCTCCCGTGCCGTGGAATCTGCTCAAAAACGCGTTGAAGGCAACAACTTCGACGTGCGTAAAGTCGTCCTTCAATATGACGATGTTATGAATCAACAACGTGAAATTATATATAAACAGCGCCGCGAGCTGCTGGAGTCCGAGAATATCCGCGAGGTTATCGAAGGCATGATCAGCGCAGTGATCGAGCGTGTCGTGAAAGCACATTGTCCTGAAGAGCAAATTCCGGAAGAGTGGGAACTGCAAGAAGTTGCGAACTTTGTAAATAACAACTTATTGCATGACGATGCTCAAATCACGGATCAAGACATTTGGGGCAAAGAGCAACTGGAGATCATCGATCAAATCAAAGCACTAGTAAGCAAACGTTATGATGAGCGTGAAACGGAAATTGGCGCAGAGTTCATGCGTGAATTTGAAAAAGTCGTAGCGCTTCGTGCGGTAGATAGCAAATGGATGGATCACATCGATGCGATGGATCAATTGCGCCAAGGTATTCACCTACGTGCTTACGGTGGTACGGATCCGCTTCGTGAATATCAATTCGAAGGCTTCGAGATGTTCCAAGAGATGATCGAGAACATTCGTGAAGAAGTCGCGATGTATATCATGAAAGCACACGTACAGAGCAACCTGGAGCGCCAAGCGGTCGCAGAAGGTCAGGCTGTTGACACGAAGAATGAAGCTGGCGGCAAGAAGCCATTGGTACGCGATGAAGAGCAGCGTATCGGACGCAACGATCCATGTCCATGCGGCAGCGGTAAGAAGTTCAAGCAATGCCACGGGCAAGGCATGTAGGGCAATCTAACAACCTTGTCTACGTACAAGCAAGAAGAATAAACGAGGTGTAAGACATGCTAGAACCAGAAGTGAAACAAGACTTAAGAGAAACAGCGAAGCGACTAACCGAATTACGGGGGTCTCTTTGACTTAGATCATAAGCTAGAAGCGATCGGGGATTATGAGGAAAAAATGGGCGCGCCGGACTTCTGGGACAATAATGAACGTGCCCAGAAGACCATCGCAGACCTCAACGCCATCAAGAGTGTCGTTGATGAGTTCCATAGCTTCTCGAACGCCTTTGATGATCTGCAGGTCATGGTCGAGCTGGAGGAAGAAGAAAGCGATGCTGGCCTCGTGAAGGACATTGAAGATGGCATCGCGGCTCTCATCAAGAAGCTCGAGTCCTTCGAGCTGGGCTTGCTCCTCAATCAGCCGTACGACCGGCTGAATGCCATCCTCGAGCTGCACCCAGGCGCCGGCGGCACCGAGTCGCAGGATTGGGCAGAGATGTTGCTGCGCATGTACCGCCGCTGGGCGGAGAAGCGGGGCTACAAAGTCGAGGTACTCGACTATTTGCCTGGCGACGAAGCTGGCGTGAAGAGTGTCACGCTGCAGATCACTGGCTTCAACGCCTACGGCTACTTGAAGGCAGAGAAGGGCGTGCATCGACTCGTCCGGATCTCGCCGTTTGACGCCTCTGGCCGTCGTCACACTTCGTTTGCATCGTGTGACGTGATGCCAGAGATCGAAGACGACACCGACGTAGGCGAGATCCGCTCCGAGGATCTCAAGATCGATACGTACCGCGCAAGCGGCGCCGGTGGTCAACACATTAACACGACGGATTCGGCTGTGCGGATTACGCACATCCCGACAGGCGTCGTGGTGAGCTGTCAGCAAGAGCGCTCGCAGATCAAGAACCGCGAGAAAGCGATGAAGATGCTTCGATCCAAGCTCTATGAGCGGAAGATCGAAGAGCAATTGAAGCACCTAGCCGAGATTCGCGGCGAGCAGTCGGATATTGCATGGGGCAGCCAGATTCGCTCCTATGTCTTCCATCCGTACAGTATGGTGAAGGATCATAGAACCTCAGCTGAGACCGGCAACGTTGGAGCAGTCATGGACGGGGATCTAGATACTTTCATTGATGCGTACTTGCGTCATCAAATTCGTAAGCCAGAGTAACAACTAAAAGTCAAGGCAAGCTGTTTGGCGAGCTTATGCATGCATAGCGTAGTAATGGATGATCCTACACCTATTGGGTGTAGGATTTTTATTGACTTCGTAGGCCCAGACCCCTAGTTTCCCGTAGCACATTGGAAAAATCCATTAGAAGTACTCAAATTGGCTGTCTTGTATGTGATTTGATTGGATAAATCCATTCAAAACTTCGAAATGCCACTTTTTCGAGCAAAATTCGATGATCTCATTGGGACTTATCCAATGGAACAGCTAATTCCTGCCGATTTTTGCTCATTCCACTGGATAAATCCAATGTATGAGGGAAGGATGCATTCATCGAGGACTACAGTACCCAAGCAAGTTATCATAGCTTATATTTTTACAATTGTAGGAAGATAAACGAAGGAGGACCACTTGTGTCCAGAAGAGAACCGCGCATACAGATCGGAAGTCCGAGTCATACCGCTTTCGAATACATATTACTCATTGTCGGATCGCTGATTATGGCGGCGAGTTTTAACAGCTTTTTGAACCCGAACCAGATTGCAACAGGCGGGGTTTCGGGGATCTCCACCATTTTGCAGGAAGTCACCAAAATAAACCCTGCGTACACACAGTGGGCGCTCAATATTCCGATTTTACTGTTAGCAATATGGTTACTCGGGAAGAAATTCGGCATTAAAGCCATCGTGGGATCGGTTATTTTCCCATTCTGCGTTCTCATTACAAGTCACTTAGGTGTACCGACACATAATCCACTACTAGCTGCTGTATATGGAGGCATCGGCGTGGGTTTGGGTCTGGGTATCGTCTTTAAAGGTCGAGGATCTACAGGTGGATTGGGCTTGGCTGCTCAAATCCTGCATAAATACTCAGGCTTAAGCCTTGGCTTCTCGGTCGCCATATTTGATGGCCTCGTCATTATCAGCTCTGCGTTGGTGTTTACCCCAGAAAATGCGTTGTATGGGATGATAGGCTTATTTGTCACCACCAAGACCATTGATATCGTACAGCTCGGCTTCAATTATGCCAAAGTGGCCTTTATTATTTCGGATCATACGGATGCCATTCGTAAGGCGATTTTGTACGATTTGGATCGCGGCTTAACAGAGCTCAGCGGATCAGGCGGATATACAGGGGAATCGCGGACAGTTATGATGGTCGTTGTGAAACAGAATGAAGTTAGTCGCCTGAAAACACTGGTTCAATCTGTGGATCCGCAAGCTTTCGTGATTTTGAGTGAAACGAATGAAGTGTTGGGAGAAGGATTTAAGCGCCACGCGTAGTGGAAGGTTGAAGAACATCAAGGAAAGCCTCCTGTTAGGGCTCAGGTTTCTGCTATCAAGTGTGGAGAAACTAGAGAGTAACGGGAGGTTTTTTACTTATTTGTGGATAACTTGTTGGTAATCTGTGCATAAATACTGAAGTTGTCCACAGCATGTAGGTAAGTATGTGAATAACTATGAATTGAATAACATAATTTGCCTTCTTACTAAAGAGTTTGGGATAATGGATAGGGTGCGGTGGTGGGGTGTTTGATGGTAATGGCAAAGATTTATGCACGTATTACACAGAAATGATGCATAATGTGCATAATTCTAAATATAGTCAGACTATTCCGTTAATAAAAACACAGTCGATTTCTGCCTGTCAAAGCCTTGAACCGCCTTAATGTAATGCGAATGCGGTATCACGAAACATGCAAAAAAATTCATTGAATTATTATGTATACAAATGTATAATAATACATATATTTTCGGAACATCGGGAGGGCATGGGAATGAGTCAGAGCATTAGAGCGGCTATTATTGGAGCTACAGGGTATGGTGGTGTGGAATTGATTCGTCTTTTGCAGGCGCATCCACTAGTACATATTACATCCGTGATTTCAACATCGAATGCAGGAGCGCCGCTTGCGGAGCATTTTCCACATTTGCAGGAAGTCGTTGTGGATATCCTCGATGTACTTGATGTTGACCTCATTGCAGGTAAGGCGGACGTTGTGTTCTTGGCCACACCAGCGGGTGTGAGCGCAGGGCTTTCTCCAAAGCTGCTCGCAGCAGGCTTGAAGGTTATTGATATTTCAGGGGATTTGAGATTGAAGTCCGCTAGCGACTATGAAAAATGGTACAATAAACCGGCCGCGTCCGAAGAAGCGTTGGCACGTTCGATTTACGGTTTATCCGAAGTGTTCGGGGATGAAGTAGAGGGCAGCGATCTGATCGCGAACCCAGGTTGTTACCCAACAGCGACACTGCTAGGTCTTATTCCTGCGGTTGAAGCGGGATGGATTGATCCATCTACGATTATTATTGATGCCAAATCCGGCGTATCCGGTGCGGGGCGCAGTGCTAGTCTGGGCTTCCACTATCCAGAAGTGAATGAGAATTTATCGGCTTACAAAATAAACAAACATCAGCATATACCGGAAATCGAGCAAGCGCTGAGTCGCATTGCAGGGAAACCGGTTGTGACGACGTTTACGACACATCTCGTGCCGATGACGCGTGGGATTATGGCGACGATGTATGCAACGCTAACAGGTGAGCATACGGCTGAAGAGTTCATCGAAAAGTATCGTCAGTACTATGAAGGCCGCAAATTCGTACGGATTCGCCCGCTAGGGAAATATCCGTCAACGAAAGAAGTAACAGGATCGAATTTCTGTGATATCGGCTTTGCCGTGGATGAGCGTACAGGGCGCGTAACGATCGTGTCGGTCATCGACAATGTCGTGAAGGGCGCTGCAGGACAAGCGATTCAGAATTTAAATATTATGCAAGGCTGGGACGAGACGACAGGGTTGTTGTTCGCACCGGTATATCCATAACTAGAAGATGAGGATAGGTGAGTAAACGACAATGTCGGACCAAGTAAGCTTTACTGTCGTGCCAGAAGGCACAGTAACAACACCGAAGGGCTTTCGTGCAGGCGGACTGCACTGCGGATTAAAGAAGACGGAGCGCTATGATCTCGGCGCGATCCTTTGTGACGTACCCGCATCAGCGGCAGGGGTTTACACGCTGAACGCGTTTCAAGCGGCGCCACTGCGTGTGACGCAAGAAAGCATCGCCCACAGCGGCAAGCTGCAGGCGATGATCGTCAACAGCGGCAACGCGAACGCGTGCACCGGCCAGCAAGGCGAAGACGACGCTCGCGCAATGCGCGCGGCAAGTGCGAAGGCACTCGGCGTGGCGGAGCACCACGTCGGCGTGACGAGCACAGGCGTTATCGGCGAGCTATTGCCGATGGGCAAAGTGCTGAGCGGCATCGAGCAGCTGCCAGCGAAGCTGAAGCTAGACGGCGGCGAAGACTTCTGCCAGTCGATCCTGACGACGGATCTCGTCCAGAAGATGACGTGCGTCCGTGTTGTGGTTGGCGGCAGAGAGGTTCACATTGCCGGAGCGGCTAAGGGTTCGGGGATGATTCACCCGAACATGGCGACGATGCTCGGTTTCATGACAACCGACGTCGCGATTGAGAGCGAATACCTGCAGCTGTTGCTAAGCAGGATTACAGATAATACGTTCAACATGATCACAGTTGATGGAGACACAAGCACCAACGACATGGTCGTGGTGATGGCAAGCGGGCTTGCCGGCGGCGACTCCCTGCATCCGGGACACCCGGATTGGGATGCCTTCGCGGCTGGGTTCCAGTATGTTGGCGAATACCTCGCCAAAGCGATTGCACGAGACGGCGAAGGCGCGACGAAGCTGATCGAGACGACGGTTATCGGCGCGGAGAGCGACGATGCGGCTCGTAAGATCGTGAAGTCGATCATTGGATCGAGTCTTGTGAAGTCTGCTGTTTATGGCGCTGACGCGAACTGGGGCCGGATCATTGCAGCTGTCGGTTACTCTGGGCAGCCGGTGAACGTGAATACAGTCGATATTCGCCTTGGCGATATCGCGGTGCTTACGCAATCGCGTCCTGTGAAGTTCGACGAGGAAGCGGCACTCGCTTATTTGAAAACAGATACGATTCAAATTCATGTGAATTTACATATGGGTGAAGGCAAAGCAACCGGCTGGGGCTGTGACTTGACCTACGATTATGTGCGAATTAATGCAGCTTATCGAACGTAAAGGGGAAAGAGCAGTGAAGAACAATTGCTTTGTAATGAAATGCGGAGGCAGCACGCTTGCGGCGCTGCCTAGTAGTTTTTTTGAGGATATGCGCCAGTTACAATCCGAGGGAATTGTTATGGTCATCGTACATGGCGGCGGTCCTGCCATTTCAGATACGCTAGGGAAGCTGGGCATTGAGTCTGGCTTCGTAAATGGTTTGCGCGTAACGAATGAAGCGGTGCTTGACGTGGTCGAAATGGTGCTATCTGGTCAGATTAACAAAGAAATCGTACGCCGTATTCAATTAACGGGTGCGAAAGCGCTCGGTTTGTCCGGTGTGGATGGACATCTGATCGAAGCGAAGCCCGTAGCTAACAGCCATGAAGTCGGTCTTGTAGGCGATGTGACGAAGGTCAATGCGGAGCTGATTCAAGGGATCGTCGGCATGGGTTACATTCCGGTTATCGCACCAGTTGGTCTAGGTGCAGATGGCGGACAGCGGTACAACATCAACGCCGATACGGCGGCAGGTGCTGTAGCTTCTCACCTTGGTGTGGAGCAAATGGTTGTCGTGACGGATGTTCCCGGCATTATGAAGGTCGTGGATGGCGAGAAGCAAGTGCTTCCTGTTGTCAGCGTAGCCGAAATTGAAGAGATGATCACAAGTGGCGACATCTATGGCGGCATGATCCCGAAGGTTCGTGCAGCGATTGCTTGTATACAAGGGCAAGTGCAAGAAGTTGTTATCGTGAATGGCTCGGAACCAAACGTGTTAAGCAAGGTGCTGAAGGGCGAAGGCATCGGCACGCGCATCGTACGATAAGGGTGCACGGGTGACCGACTGAGTGTAACGGAACGTCGTTCCGCTATTTCATCGAAATCGGAGGAATTCGAATAGTTACGGAACGTGAGGGCGCTATTTTAGCTAAAATAGCTGCTTTCCCCTTGTTTCGGTGAAATAAGGGAATTACGTTCCGCAACGCAGGGATTTGCCCTAATCGCGCTCAAATAGCGTACTCACGTTCCATTAGAGTCGCGTTTTAGCACGGAGGGCAACCGTCCTATCAACCAATCAACCCCATAAGGAGGGAATGTATATGACAGAACAAGGGAAAAGCTCGTTATTTCCAACCTACGCCAGATATCCGATTACGCTAGTGAAGGGTGAAGGCAGCCGACTGTGGGATGACACTGGCAAGGAATACATCGATATGATGAGCGGGATCGCTGTTGCGGCTCTCGGGCATGCACCAAAAGCTGTGAAAGAGAAATTGATCGAGCAGCTGGATCAGCTGTGGCATGTGGGCAATCTTTTTCATATTCCGAACCAGGAAAAGCTGGCTGGCTTATTAACAGATAACAGCTGTGCGGACGCTGTATTTTTCTGTTCCACGGGAGCGGAAGCGAACGAGGCTGCGATCAAAATTGCCCGTCGCTACTCCCAAAAGGTGCTGAACAACGGTAAGTACGAGATCATCACGTTCAACATGTCCTTCCATGGGCGTACAATTGCTACATTAACAGCTACCGGTCAGGACAAAGTAAAGGAAGGATTCCTTCCGCTTCCAGAAGGCTTTGTCTATGCCGACTATAACGATATCGAGTCCGTGCGCCGTCTCGTGAACGACAAGACTTGTGCGGTCATGCTCGAGTTCGTGCAAGGGGAAGGCGGCGTATTGCCGGCTGATCCAGAGTTCGTGAAACAATTGGCTGAGCTATGCAAAGAGCATAATCTGCTCCTGATCGCGGATGAAATCCAGACGGGCGTAGGACGTACGGGTAAGCTTTTTGCCTATGAGCATTATGGTGTAGAGCCGGATATTTTCACATTAGCCAAAGGTCTTGGCGGTGGATTCCCGATCGGTGCGATGCTGAGCAAAGGTTACTTGGCGGAAGCGTTCAGCGCTGGAAGTCACGGTTCCACGTTCGGTGGCACCCCGATTGCAACCGCAGCGGCTCATGCGACACTAAGCACAATTATCGACAATCAATTAACTGATCGTGCTGCCGCGCTCGGCGAGTACACGGTGAATCAGTTAGAGAGCAAGTTGGCAGGCAATCCGCTTATCAAGAGTATTCGTGGTATTGGTCTCCTTATTGGCATCGAATGTACACAGCCAGCGGGCGAAATCATTAGCGAGATTCATAAGCAAGGTGTGCTAGTCATTCCAGCAGGCCCGAACGTAATTCGTTTGGTGCCAGCGTTAACGATACC
Organism: Paenibacillus sp. J22P51; assembly: GCF_059692215.1. Taxonomy (NCBI): domain Bacteria; kingdom Bacillati; phylum Bacillota; class Bacilli; order Caryophanales; family Paenibacillaceae; genus Paenibacillus; species Paenibacillus sp. J22P51. The sequence continues at coordinate 126,030 of NZ_JCAUAZ010000012.1, forward strand.
TCAAGAAGATTTGGATCAGGCGTTAGAAGTTGTGTGCGGTGTCCTCTCCCAGAAGGCATCCACCATCAGTGGCGTCTAACCGAAGTTTATCGAAGAAAGGTTGGATCACATGAATAGCATGGTCAAGGAAGAACTGGCTGCCCAGTTGAAGGGCAAGGATTTTCTTGCATTGGTTGATTATACAGCGGAAGAAATCGAATATTTGATTCACTATGGCATTGAGCTGAAACGCAAGCAGAAGGCAAGAGAGCCGCATGCCGTACTAGCGGGCAAAACGCTGGGCATGATTTTTGAGAAGTCCTCGACGCGTACGCGTGTCTCCTTTGAGGTGGGGATGTACCAATTAGGAGGCCAAGCGCTTTTCCTAAGCAAAAATGATCTGCAGCTGGGCCGCGGAGAGACGGTATGGGATACCGCTCAAACCCTGTCCCGTTACTTAGATGGGATCATGATTCGTACTTACGAGCACCGCAAGGTGATCGATTTGGCACGAGGCGCGACGGTGCCTGTCATTAACGGCTTAACCGATCACGCGCACCCTTGCCAAGTAATGGCGGATTATCAGACCGTTTTGGAGAAAAAAGGCCGCTTGAAAGGCATCAAAGTCGCTTATATCGGTGATGGCAACAACATGGTGCACTCCCTGATGATGGGAGCTAGCAAGCTCGGGATGGATTTCGCAATTGCTTCGCCAGAAGGCTATGATGCTGATAAAGAAGTGATTCGCCAATCCAAGGAAAATGCCGCTGAAACAGGCGGAAGCCTGCTTGTAACCCGTGATCCTCGCGAAGCGGTTGAAAATGCGGACATCATCTACACGGATGTATGGGCGAGCATGGGCCAAGAAGCGGAGCAGCAGGAGCGGGAAATCGCCTTCAAAAACTATCAAGTGAACGAAGATTTGGTGAAATATGCGAAACAGGATTACCTGTTCATGCACTGCTTGCCTGCACACCGCGGGGAAGAAGTGAGCGAGGGCGTCATCGACGGCGGGCATTCCATCATTTTCGACCAAGCAGAGAATCGTCTTCATGCGCAAAAGGCTATTATGGCCGCGACAATGATATAATTTTATTTTAAGTGAGAGTAGAAACGGAGAGAAGAAGAGACATGGCTAAGGAAAAAATCGTACTCGCTTATTCAGGCGGTTTGGATACATCAGTTATCCTCAAATGGTTAAAAGAAACTTACGACGCAGAAATCATTGCTTTCACAGCGGATATCGGGCAAAAGGATGAGCTGGACGGCTTGGAGGAAAAAGCACTCGCAACTGGCGCATCCAAAATCTACATCGACGATCTACGCGACGAATTCGCGAAGGATTTCATCAACCCGATGTTCCAAGCGGCTGCTCTTTACGAAGGGCAATACCTGCTTGGCACGAGCATTGCGCGTCCTTTGATTGCGAAGCGTATGGTTGAGATTGCTCGCGCTGAAGGCGCAACAGCGATTGCTCACGGTGCAACCGGCAAAGGTAACGACCAAGTGCGCTTCGAGCTTACAGCAGCGGCGCTTGCGCCTGAGCTGTCCGTGATCGCGCCTTGGCGTTTGGAAGAATTCCGCGAGCAGTTCCCAGGCCGCGCAGAGATGATCGCATACGCGGAGAAGCACAACATTCCAGTAACGGCATCCGCAGCGAAGCCGTACTCGACAGACCGCAACTTGCTGCACATCTCCTTCGAGAGCGGCATGTTGGAAGATCCTTGGTTCGATGCAGCTGCTGACGACAACAAAGGCATGTACGTGCTGAGCGTTGCGCCAGAGGATGCACCAGATCAAGCGGAATACATTGAGCTTGAGTTTGCTGCTGGTGATTGCGTAGCGATCAACGGAGCGAAGCTTTCCCCACTTCAAGTGATGGAAACGTTGAATGAAATCGGCGGCAAGCACGGAATTGGCCGTGTAGATATGGTTGAGAACCGTTTCGTCGGCATGAAGAGCCGCGGCGTGTACGAAACTCCGGGCGGTACGATTCTTTTCACCGCTCACCGTAAAATGGAATCCCTCACGATGGACCGCGACGTAATGCACCTTCGTGATTCCTTAATTTCGAAATATGCATCCCTGGTTTACAACGGCTTCTGGTTCGCTCCTGAGCGTTTGGCGATTCAAGCGCTTGTGTCGGAAAGCCAAAAGAATGTATCTGGTACTGTTCGTTTGAAACTGTACAAAGGTAATGTGATGGGCGCTGGTGTGAAAAGCCCAGTATCCCTGTACAACCCAGATATCGCAACAATGGAAGCTGATCCAACGAAAGCTTACGATCAAGGCGACGCAACAGGCTTTATCCGCTTGAATGCGCTGCGCTTGAAAGTAGGTTCCGGCGTGGAACAGAACGCGAAGAAGTAACATTTCAAATAGCTGCTCAGCCGTGGGCTTTCCCTTCGTGGAAAGCCTTTGGGCTGTCCATAAGGTTGTCCCATAAGGGTTTCTAGGTAGGTTAATACGAGAGGGGTCATGCACGGTGTCAAAGCTTTGGGGTGGACGTTTCACGAAACAAACCGATCAATTGGTCGAAGAATATACCGCATCCATTACATTCGACAAAGAGCTTGCCGAGGAAGATATTGAAGGGAGCTTGGCGCACGTCACGATGCTGGGCAAATGCGGGATTCTCCCTGCGGATGATGTAGAAAAAATCAAAGACGGCTTACTGCAAGTGCAGGGCATGATTCGCCGCGGCGAGCTGGAATACACGATTCAGAACGAAGATATTCATATGAATATCGAGAAAACCTTGATCGACCTGATCGGTCCTGTCGGCGGCAAGTTGCACACAGGTCGCAGCCGCAACGATCAGGTGGCGACGGACATGCATCTCTATCTACGCAAGCGCGTGGTTGAGTTCGTTGGCTTGCTGATCAAGCTGCAGGAGGCTTTGCTTGAGAAAGCCAAGGCTAATCTTGATACGATTATCCCCGGGTATACGCATCTGCAGCGTGCGCAGCCGATCTTGTTCGCGCACCATCTGATGGCCTACGTCAGCATGTTCCAGCGTGACCTTGAGCGCTTGCAGGACAGCTACAAGCGCGTAGACATGCTGCCGCTCGGCGCTGGCGCGCTCGCGGGCACGACCTTCCCGATCGACCGCCATTTCGTGGCGGAGCAGCTCGGGTTCGGACGCGTGTACGAGAACTCTCTGGATGCGGTCAGCGACCGCGATTTCATCCTGGAGTTCCTCTCTAACGCGTCCATGATCATGATGCACCTTTCTCGCTTCAGCGAGGAAATGGTGCTTTGGTCTTCGACCGAGTTCGCGTTCATCGAACTCGATGATGCGTTCTGCACCGGCAGCTCGATCATGCCGCAGAAGAAGAACCCGGACGTAGCCGAGCTTGTCCGTGGCAAAACAGGCCGCGTCTACGGCAACTTGTTCGGTCTCATGACCGTACTCAAGTCGCTGCCGCTGGCGTACAACAAGGACATGCAGGAAGACAAAGAAGGCATGTTTGATACAGTTCGTACCCTGCAAGGTGCGCTGCAATTGTTTGCACCGATGGTGTCGACGATGAAGGTGAATACCGAGCGTATGCGTCAAGCCGTGAACCAAGACTTCTCGAATGCAACGGACATTGCGGATTACCTAGTGAACAAGGGTCTTCCTTTCCGTCAAGCGCACGAAGTAATCGGCAAAACCGTGCTCTACTGTATCCAAAACAAAAAATACTTGCTCGATATGAGCATCGAGGAGTTCAAAACCTTCTCCGAGCTATTCGAGTCCGATATTTATAAGGTGCTTCAACCAGAGCAAGTCGTGAATGCGCGTAATGTCTATGGCGGTACAGCAAGCAATCAGGTGAGCGAGGCCATTGGTCGCGCGGAGCAAATGCTGGCAGAGTCGCAGGCGTGGTTGCATGACTTTTTAGAGAAAAGTAAATAAGTGTCTCAACTAAAAAAGCTCTTCTCCATCATCCATGATGGGAAGAGCTTCTTTGCGTTTCTTATCTACCTTTAACCTCGACATATCCTGTATCCGTCCGAACCGTAACCTTATGACTGCCATTCCCGATCGATCCCTTTGCCTTATTGTGGCCTGTTCGTTGAACAGTCACACCTGGCACTTCCAGATTCGTACTGCCTGTGTCCGTACTCAGATCAAAGCTTGCATCCGTAGGTGCAGGGTCTAGTTGCAGGCGTACAGATCCAGTGTCTGACTCAAGAGTAGCGGTATCTCCAAGTTCACGAAGTGTCGCTGTAATGCCGCCTGTATCGGTTTTGAGCTTCACATTGCCCTGCCCATCATTGAGATGAATACTGCCTGTGTCTGTTTGCAGACTTATGGCTTTCCCATCGTAACGGTCAACGGTAATGCTTCCTGTATCTGTACTTGCCGTTAGTTTCTCAGCTTTCACTTCTTTGAAAGATATACTGCCTGTATCTGTGCTTACCGTAATTGCCTTGTACAGCTTGTCGGGCAGACTTACTTCTGTCCGTAGACGAAGGCGCTGACCGCTGAATAAGCTTTTAAACTCTGTGAGGTCGAAGCCGAAGTCAATGTGTGCCTTTTTATTCGTGCAAACGTCCACTCGCCATGTATTCGCACCTTCTGTTGTGGCCTCGACTGTGCAATTTTGTGCATGTTCGGATCGTGCAGCACCCACTAAACGAACGCTAATTTCATCCGAGTTGCTCGGTACGAAGGTGACGCCTGAGATATCATTGTTAATGATCAGGGAATCGATATTGGCTGCGGCTATTTTTTTCTCCACATCAATGGTTGCAACTCCTGACTCAAAATCCATAGACTGGAAGGATACTGCGGCTCCAATCAGGCCAATCGCAAGGCAGATAAAGCCAGTCACTAAGAAAAATTTCACTTTAAGTTGCATGGCTTAAACCCCCTTAATTAGTTTGGCGTTGAATTGGATGTACTTCCAGCTGAGTTTGAAAAACTGCTTGAGGAGCCACGAGCTAAGCGTAGTGATGATAATGCCTAACCCGAAGCAGGCGAGCAAGCTGAATGAAATGAATTGGAAGTCACTGCCCGTGGTTCCCGCTAAGCTCGTGAGTACGCCGATGACAGGTGCGACTAGAAGGGCAAAGCCCGCAGCGAACAACGCGATCATAGCAGCGCAAACCCCTAGCCAAGGACCCACAACAAACATGAGATTAAAGAAGCCGAGCATAATCGAAATGATGATCGCTTTAATCCCCGTGTCTGACTTAGCCGTTGGGTATGGGGGCGGATAAGGTGTGTTATACACGGGAGGGTAATTAGGTGGAGACGTCTGTGTATAAGGCGGCTCCCAAGCCTCGGGGGCTTGTACAGGAATTTTAGGACTGCTAGCCGGCTCGGGCTGCTTTACATAAGGTATAGCTGTCTCATCCTGCTCTTCACTCCCATAGGGTGTTTCCTCAGCTTGCTTCGCATCAGCTTCAAACGTACTCGTTGAACGCTTATATGTTTCCTCTTGCACGGGTGGAGCCTCTTTCTGTGCGTCCCAGTTCGGTACCCGCGGATAGCCGAGAGACTGTGAAATCTCGTCTTCATGCTTGCCATTTTCGACGGCTTTTTGGAATAACTCTTCATAAACTTTAAGTATATTTTGGCGCTCCTTCTCGGGAAGTCCGCGCAAGCGATAGTTTAATTCTTTGAAATAATCCACTTTGCTCATCGTTATGCCTCCTTCAATCCTCTTTCGATAGTCTTATCATAAAAGAAAAAAGTCATAATGACGTAGTAACTACAGTCACATGACCTTCATGATTTCATCACATTTATTGTTTATCATTGGTTAGCGAGTGTACTCACGCCATCTTCCACCATCGGCTGCTTTGGCGAAGGCTCATCTGATTGGATGTCTTTGCGGTTAGCCGCGATGACCGTAGGCACAGGTGAATACTGATCCTTGGAGATTAACTCTTTGCTGACGATGATGCCGTTTTCTCGTTTGGTCCGATAGGTCTCAACCTTGTAACCGACCTTTCCTGTGCTGATTGGGCGTTCTAAGCCTGGACTCAAGCTCGGATTGTTCACATATTTAATCGGAGGCTGAATGGTTTCAATAATTTTGGAGTCGATGTCATAGGTGGTGGCAGGCGTTTGGTGACCAAAAAGCTTTACTGTTACAGCTGTATCCGTTGTTATGGTTCGGATCCACACGTAGCTGTTCGTATTATTACGAAATTTGAAATTAATATAGCCGCTTGCAAATGTGGCATCCTGCCCAAGAGGAACGTAGCTTACAGGGAGTGAATGATTTCGCCGCTCCACGATTTCAAGACCGCTGCGTAAGACGGCGTTGTAGAGCGTCGAGGATACTTGGCAGATACCGCCGCCGATCCCTGGGACGAGGTTCCCATTGAGGATAACGGGTGCTTCCTTGTAGCCGAATTTGGCTTCTGTCTGTTTAATGATTTTGCTGTAATCAAAAGTATCGCCTGGTGCCATTAAGTAATCTTGAATGGATGTTGCGGTTACCCGAATATTGTGAACCCGCCCTTCACCTGAAAGGGGGAACACGGTCGTAAACTCAGATATTTTGCCATCGATGCCTTGCTGCTTCAAGGTTGCCAGCGTGACGGTAGGGCTCAGTTCGTACACAGGCAAAGATAGCCCAATCGGCGCGGTATGCGTTAAAGTGCCTAGGGAAGGAGCGATGCTTTGCAGCTGTTCTTGCAAGTGCGCGGTATCAATTCTTAGCACATTTCGCTCGGGTTCGTAAGCAACTTGATCTTGCGATTTGAGGAGACGCTTGGCGGCGACAGGCTGTTTGGTATAGAGCTCTTTCCAAGCATCCTTGACGGTGGCCGTTAGTTTGGAGGAATCTACCGAGACATTCAGCGGAATACTCGCATTTCGCAGAGTCCAGCGCGCTTTAATACGCTCGAATGGTGAGTTGCTAGTTAATTGCTGGAATGATTGGGTGAGAAGGCTCTTGTCATAACGAATGCCAAGTTGTCCAAGGGACAGTTCTTTGGCGGGAATTTCCGGATAGGATGTATGTAGAAGAACGGGAAAAGAGGACAATCGCTTCAAGCGCTGCTCAGATTCGGATTGAAAAGCTGCATAGGACATTCCGCCTACACGCCAGCCAGCAATCGTGACATTTGCGGGAAAGGTAGATTGAGCTCCGTATATATAAAGTGCAATGCCGCACGTAACTAACAACCCAAGAGCGATAGAGGAATAGAGGATGGGATTTCTGAATGAGCGTGTCATGAAGAGCCACTCCTTTACATACGAATGTGATACGGCCTGTCTCTCTATATGTATCGATCTTTATGCCAATTTAGTACATAATCCTGATTCGGCTAAAATATGTACAAACCATGGTATAATGACGGTATTCCCCATGAATTTAAAAGAGGATTTAGAAGGATTTTCACCTTTTGTGTCGAATGGATATAGGCTATCTATATAATTAGGATGTGATATTGTGATCGAAATGCAGGACGTATGGAAAACATACGCCAACGGGACTCATGCATTAAGAGGAATTAATGTAAAAGTGGACCGCAATGAGTTTGTCTATGTGGTTGGACCTTCAGGCGCAGGTAAATCTACTTTCATGAAGTTGATGTATAGAGAAGAAAGACCAACGAAAGGTCAAATTTTCGTAAATGGTTTCAATTTAGAAAAGCTTAAACAACGCAAAATTCCCTATGTACGTCGAAATATCGGCGTTATTTTCCAAGACTATCGTTTACTTCCGAAATTATCTATTTTTGAAAATATAGCTTTCGCCATGGAAGTTATTGAAGCTCCTAAGAAGCAAATCAAGAAACGCACCATGGAAGTTCTTGAGCTTGTTAAGCTAAAGGACAAGGCAAACTCACTCCCATCGCAGTTATCAGGCGGTGAACAACAGCGTGTTGCTATTGCCCGGGCAATAATAAACAGCCCTTCCGTCATTATCGCCGATGAACCGACAGGAAATTTGGACCCTGAAACGTCATGGGGCATTATGAAATTGATGGAGGAAATTAATTTCCGCGGAACCACGATTGTCATGGCTACGCATAACAAAGAGATCGTTAATACGATGCGTAAGCGCGTGATTGCGATTGAGAATGGCCTTATTGCTCGGGATCAATTACGGGGGGAATATGGCTATGAAGATTAGTACAGTTTCTCGGCATCTGCGAGAGGGTACGAAAAATGTCGTACGGAATGGTTGGATGACGTTCGCGTCGATAAGCTCCATTGCGATTTCTCTCTTTATTCTTGGTGTTTTCGTTCTTATAACTTTAAATGTGAATGATGTAGCTACCCAAATTGAGCAACAGGTCGAGATCAACGTCTATCTGGAGGTTAACACAGCCCAAGACCAAATCACGACGCTCGAAACGCAAATTCAGGCGATCCCAGAGGTGAAAACGATTAAATTCGTTTCGAAGGCGGAGGGACTAGTTTATTTGCGGGAAAAGCTTGGTGATAGTGGGAAAGCGCTCTTAGATGGCTTTGAGGGAGATAACAATCCGTTGAACGATGCGTTCACGATCGAAGTAGACGACCCGCGAAATGTGGCAAGTGTTGCCGACCAAATCTCTGCGCTAAATATCGGCAAGGATCCTAAGCCTATCTACAAAGTGAATTACGGCAAAGGAACAGTAGAAGCGCTGTTTAAAGTAACGAAGATTGCACGTTGGATCGGGATTGGCATCGTTGTGTTGCTTTCCTTTACAGCGGTATTCCTGATTGCAAATACGATCAAAATAACGATTTTGGCTAGAAAACGGGAAATTTCAATTATGAAGCTCGTGGGTGCGACGAACTCCTTTATTCGTTGGCCGTTTTTCATAGAGGGTGCGCTGCTTGGTTTTATTGGATCTGCAGTCCCAACAGCATTCATTCTTGCTGGATATTGGAAGTTGCTCAACTTAAGCTCATTGAATTTGAATTTATTGATGATTAAATTAACACCTTTCGAAAATATTGCGCCAACGATGACTGTTTTGTTGATCGGCTTGGGTATTGTGATCGGAGTATGGGGTTCCCTCATTTCCGTCCGCAAGTTCCTTCGCGTATAGCGGCAATTTTGAATGAAACTGGGGCAGAGTGTTCCTCTGCCTCCTTTTTCATCTTTTCTTTCGGTTTTCTCATTTTCATAGATTCATAGATTCCTAGACATAGAACGTAATAGATTCAAACCATACATGCAGCATATAACGCTTGAAAATGGGGAGGCTACGTGCTTGAAGAAGAAAATTCTACCTATCGTGTTGACATTAGGAATGGCTTTATCGCTTACCATCCCTCATGCAGCTAGCTATGCCGCTTCGGCAACGGATAAGATTGACCAGCAGTTGACGCAGCTTAAGAAGCAGAAGGCGGAAGCGCAGCAGAAAGCCAATAACGCCCAGAATCAAATCACAATGGTCCAGTCAGAGAAGGAACAGACGACGAAGGACATGAATGCCCTCGTTAATCAAGTCAATGAAGCCAGCAAAAAGCTGACACAGCTGAATGAACAAATTGACCAAGTGTCGAGTGCTCTCGAAGCGAATGCTAAGCAACTGGATGAAGCCGAGGCACGCGTAGAAAGCCGCGATAATATGTTGAAATCCCGCGTGCGCTTGATGTATATGAATGGTTTCGTTTCGTATATGGACGTGGTGCTGAGCGCAACGAGCTTTTCTGATTTCTTGAATCGGGTTGAAGCTTTGAAAGCTATTGTCAATCAAGATAAAGAAATACTAGAGTCCAATATGAAAGATAAAGAGACCGTCATGCAGAAGAAGGCAGACAACGAGAAGCAGCTGGAGAACGTGAAGGGGCTTTACGCGGAAGCGGATGCGTTGCGAGAAGATCTGCAAGCGAAGGAAAAGGCGAAGGAAGTGAAAATTGCCTCCCTTTCCAAGAAAGAAAGAGAGCTTGAGGAAATCTCGGAAGAAAGCGATAAGATGATTACGCAATTGGCGAAGCAAGAGGCGGATTTGCAAGCGAAGAAGCGGGCTGCAGCAAATGCGAAGTCTCCTTTTACCTATTCGGGCGGTAAGCTCGGTTATCCACTGGCATCGCAAGCACCAATTACCTCTGATTTTATTGCTCGAATTAATCCTGTTACAGGCAGAGCAGAGAACCATAAAGGTATCGACTTAGGGACAGCGAAAGGTACGCCAATCTTAGCAGCTGAGAACGGCTCTGTCATTTATGCGTCTTGGATGAACGGCTACGGGAACTGTGTTATTGTGGACCATGGAAATGGGCTCTGGACGTTATACGGACATATCATGAACGAAGGGATTTATGTTAAAGTCGGGGATGTCGTGAAGCGCGGTCAGAAAATTGCTGGTGTCGGCTCCACGGGGCAGTCCACGGGGAATCACTTGCATTTTGAAGTGAGATTGAATGAAGTGCCAAGAGATCCAAAACCGTACCTAAGATAGGACAACTTGGTAATAAATATGGAGGGGCTTGTCATATACTATAACAGGCCAACTCAAATTCGGTTTTAGGAAAAAGGTGGTGAATCTCGCTTTGCAATTCAAAGGTCGTACGGTCATCGTATTTGTTTTGTTAGCTATGTTTGCAAGCAGCATTGTTACTTTAACGATTGTAGATCCATCCTTCACTTGGGGACAAAAAGAGCAAACCACGGGTGGGACAGCAACTTCGGTATCCGCTTCGTCTGGTCTCTCGAGCAAGGATTTAAACAAAATCGCAACGACGTTTCAACTGATCGAAAGTAAGTATTTGAAACAGCCTGATCATGATCAACTGGTGAATGGCGCTATTAATGGGATGTTGGAATCACTAGAAGATCCGTTCTCCGTTTATATGGATCAGAAGGAAGCGAAGCAGTTCGATGAGAGTATTACCTCCTCTTTCCAAGGTATTGGGGCTGAGGTGTCGCTCGAGGAAGGTAAATTCGTTATCGTTTCCCCGATTAAGGGCTCACCTGCAGAGAAAGCAGGCATTCAATCCAAAGACGTGGTGCTCGCTGTTAACGGCGATAAATTGGACGGGCTTACTTTGAATCAAGCGGTCATGAAAATCCGCGGTCCGAAGGGGACGCAAGCCAAGTTGGATTTATTGCGCCAAGGGACAGGAGATCCGGTGCAAGTCATCGTGGTGAGAGACAATATTGATGTTGAAACCGTCTACGGTGAAATGATGCAGGATCAGATTGGCAAAATCGAGATTCGTCAGTTCTCCTCGAACACGGCGGTTCGTTTTGCGGAGGAACTGAAAAACCTTGAGGCCAAAGGGATGAAGGGGCTTGTCATCGATGTTCGGAATGATCCAGGCGGTCTACTGAACGTTGTTGTAGATATCGTGAATCCATTCGTGAAGAGTGGAGCATCCATCCTTCAAGTGGAGAATCGAGACGGTAAGCGAGAGCCAACGCCTTCCACAGGGAAAGGCAAGAATTATCCTGTCACCGTGTTGATCAATAAAGGAAGCGCGAGCGCATCGGAGATCTTAGCAGGTGCATTCCAAGAAGCGGTAGGCAGTAAAATTGTTGGGGAAACGTCTTACGGCAAAGGGACAGTTCAAGTGACGTTTGAGAAGGAAATGGGCGACGGCAGCAATATTAAGATGACGGTGTACAAATGGCTGACGCCAAATGGCAACTGGATTCACAAAAAAGGGATTACGCCAGATATCGCGATAGAGCAACCAGCCTATTTCAAGGCAGCGCCGCTTACGAAGAAAGATGTGCTCAAGCAAGACAACAACAGCGATGACGTGAAGAATTTGCAGTTGATGCTTGCTGGCCTTGGTTTCAATCCAGAGCGGACAGATGGCTATTACAGCGACAAAACAGTGCTGGCCGTCAAAGCGTTCCAGCGGACGAATGACTTGCCAGTGACTGGCGAGGTAGATGCGGATACAGCGGCCAAAATCGAAAAAGCGATTTTAGCGCAAATCCGTGATCCGAAAAACGACTCGCAATTGAAAGCGGCCGTTTTTCAAATTCATAAGCAGCTCGGGAAATAAGGACCGTTAGTTAATGGAAATTGTTCATAGCAGCAGGAAATAAGCAATAACAGTCGAAATAATGTAGGAAGGTTGCTTAGGCGGCCTTCCTATTTCTTTTAACCGAGGAGCCTAGATTCGTATGGATGTGTGGTTTCAATTATTGGACAGAATGCTGCTGGCTGTGGGGCAGTTGTTTGCGAATCCTTTCTACTATATAGGCATTGTATTTATTGTGTTACATTACAGAAAGCAAATTCAACTGGAACGGAAGCTGTTTCACACGCGTCTTCATTCCTTATTGAACGAAACGTGGCGCGTTGTGCTTTGGGGCTGGTTAGGCGGGATGGGAGCCTCAGTAGTACTTCTGTTCGTAGGTGTAAATATACAACTAAATGTTGTGGTCGTGTTGTGGATCGTGACAATCATACTGATGATACTTCGCATCCGATTCCTCTGCTTAGCTTATGCCGTAGGGATTCTGGGGATCGCACAAGTGATCTTCTCTTGGTTTCCTAATGCGGAAAGTCTACGCGAGTCGTATACGTTTCTGGAAACCATTGCGAGTGCGGATATCCCCTCCCTATTAGTGATAGTAGGTGTGCTGCATCTCTTAGAAGGTGTGCTCGTTAGTTTACAAGGAGCTAGAATGGCAACGCCGCTGTTTCTTGAAGGGAAGCGCGGGCAAATGATTGGCGGGCAGCAGCTGCAAGGCTTCTGGCCAGTCCCGCTGTTACTCCTAGTGCCGATGGCTGGCGGGAGTGAACTGAGCTTGCCGTGGCAAACCTTGTTTGCCTCTAACCTGAGCGCAGGCTGGACGATGCTCGCGTTCCCAGCGATGATCGGCTTCACGGAGCTGACGATTTCGAAGCTGCCGAGAAGACAGGCGCGTTTTAGCGCGAATTTGCTCTACTTGTACGGACTCATCCTGCTAGTTGCGGCTGTTGCTGCTCACTACTGGACGCCGCTAGTGCTGCTAGGCGCGATTCTAAGCATTATCTTGCATGAAGGGTTGCTGTTCTACAACCAATGGGTAGAAGCGAAGCGGACGCCCTTCTACATCCACTCCGAGCGCGGTCTTATGGTGCTCTCTGTAGTTCCGAACAGTCCTGCCGAGGGGCTAGGTATTGGCATCGGTGAAATCATCCACAAGGTCAATGGGTACAAAATCAAGACGAAGACAGATTTGCACGCGGCCATGGGGATCAACTCCGCCTTCTGTCGTCTGGAAGTCTTGAATGATCAGGGTGAGGTGCGGTTCCTGAAGCGAGGTATTTTCGCCGGTGATCATCATCAATTAGGCATTATTTTGGCTCCGGATCAGGATGTACTGTACTTCTTAGAGCAGCGTCCGATGCATCTGTTTAGCTATTTGCGAAGCAAACTGACAGGCTTATTGCCCAATAATTCGACGAAGTCCATGTAAATCACGATAAAAAGCCCTATCTCCACTATGCAGTGGAAATAGGGCTTTTACATGTTTGTAAATGACTGCTTATTGTGCAGGTGTTGTCGGAGCGATATCGTTCCGCAACACAATGATTTCAACACGGCGATTTTTACTGCGATTCGCATCGCTCGAGTTGGCCACTTGGGGCATGGTGTCCGCATAAGCGGTGGCAATGAATTTGTTATCGTCGAGATTCGCTGTATCGCTGAAATAGCGAAGGACAGAAAGGGAACGGGCAAACGATAGTCCCCAGTTATCCTTATACGGAGACCCTGGAGCAAGGGGTAAATCGTCCGTATGTCCTTCGATGCTAACCTTACTCTTTAAAGTAGGGAAGAGCGAAGCCAGCTTTTGCAGAATCGGAAAGGATGGCGCCTTAAGATCGGCTTTTCCCAAATCGAACAGGAATAAGTCATTGAGCGTAATCGCCACACCGCGTTCCGTATCGCTGGCGGATACTTGCGCCTCTAAATTTTGATCTTTAATATAGGCTTGTACTTTCTTCAGAAGATCTTGAAGCTCTTTCTCACGCTTTTCTTTCTCACTGTCTTCTGTCTTCGTCTTGTCATGCTCTTCTTTCTGCTCGCCCTGATTCCGATTCGTGAAATCCTTGTCCTTGCTGTCAGCGTCACCTTGTTTTGGAGTCATCGAGCCGCTGATACCATGGTTTTTATCCAAAACGGAGTCAGCTTTTTGGAATTGGAGGTTTAAGGCTTGCGCCAAAACGGCATACTTTTGAACATCCACTTTACTCATCGCATACATAATAATGAAAAATACGAGCAGCAGCGTAATTAAGTCAGCGTAAGTAATAAGCCATCTTTCATGATTAACATGCTCTTCGTGCTTCTTACCGCGCCTCGCCATTCAAGTCATCCTCCTCTGCGGCTTTTTTCGATTTATCATGGAGGAAGGAGTTCAGTTTTTTCTTAATTAATTGCGGGTTTTCACCAGCTTGCAGGGCAAGGATGCCTTCTAGCATCAATTCCATTTCATTGACCATTTCTTTACCACGGACTTTGATTTTGTTTGCGATTGGCAAATAAACCAAGTTGGCGCTCATAACACCATAGAGAGTAGCTGTGAAAGCAACGGCAATGGCAGGACCGAGAGAGGAAGGCTCCTCTAGATTACCGAGAACGTGAATAAGTCCCATGACCGTACCGATAATTCCCATCGTTGGCGCATATCCGCCTCCGGCTTCGAATACTTTTGACATATTATTAACTTGATGTTCTATGGCATCCATTTCGAGTTCTAGAATTTGTCTAGTTAGCTCCGGATCTGTTCCGTCTACCACCATAAGCAGTCCGTCCTTCAGGAACGGGTTCTCGTGCTCCTGAGCGCGTTGCTCTAGGGCAAGTACACCTTCTCTGCGAGCGATCGAGGCCATATCAACAATCTCGTTAATCGTAGTTGCAGGATCTCTTTTGACTTGTTTGAATGCAATGCCGAGTGCTTGGGGGATTTTGGCTAAAATAGAACCAGGGAAGCTGACTGCGACTGCACCGAAGGTTCCGCCGAACACGATGAGCATTGCGCTGGGGATGATCAAAGAGTTGATATGACCGCCGTCCCACATATACCCGCCGATTAAACCTACAAGACCTAATAGTAATCCTAATACTGTTGTCAAATCCATGACTGTACCACTCCTAATTAGCATAAAAAGAATAGGTTCCAAAACACGCGAAAGCCGTCTTGTGTAAGGGTCTAACAGATAAAGCTGTTTGCATCCATGATTTAAAAATAGTATAATGGAAAAACGAGAACAAACATTCTTATGTTGGATAGTTATTGCAATCCTTCATATATGTACGAAAAAGTTCCATAGACTTCTATATCGGAATGTCGAATGGGAAAGTTTATAGGATAAAAGTTCGATTTATTTCGACAATGAGGGTGATAATGGATGAGTGAACTCGTCATGAGCTCTAAGAAATTTGAGCTCGTATCAGATTTTCTTCCGCAGGGGGACCAGCCTCAAGCTATTGAGGAGATCGTCCAGAGCATACAAGCCGGCAACAAGCATCAAACGCTGCTCGGTGCAACAGGAACAGGGAAAACGTTCACAGCTGCACAAGTGATAGCGAAACTTAACCGACCAACCTTGATTATTGCCCACAATAAAACCTTAGCCGCACAGTTGTGCAGCGAATTTAAAGAGTTTTTTCCTCATAATGCGGTATCCTACTTCGTTAGTTACTATGATTACTACCAACCAGAAGCCTACATTGCCTCCTCCGACACTTACATCGAGAAAGATTCCAGCATCAATGAAGAAATCGATAAACTTCGTCACTCAGCGACAAGTTCCCTATTCGAACGCCGCGACGTTATTGTTGTTGCCAGCGTGTCGTGTATTTACGGCTTGGGGTCACCAATGGAATACGGTAATTTACTATTATCGTTACGAGTAGGGATGGAGAAATCGCGGACTGAAATCTTGCATCGACTGGTTGATATTCAATATCAACGCAATGATCTGAACTTCGTTCGCGGTACGTTCCGTGTACGTGGGGATGTTGTGGAGATTTTCCCAGCTTCTCACAGTGAGCACGCAGTTCGTGTTGAGCTGTTTGGTGATGAGATTGAGCGTATTACCGAAATCAACGTTCTGACAGGCGAAATTATTGGCCAGCGCGATCATATCGCGATTTTCCCGGCATCTCACTTCGTGACGCACGAGGATACAATGAAACGTGCGCTCGTGAACATTGGCCGAGAGCTCGAGGAACGTTTAACTGAATTAAGAGAACAAGGAAAGCTGCTGGAAGCACAGCGATTGGAACAGCGTACGCGCTACGACATGGAAATGATGGAAGAGATGGGCTTCTGCTCAGGTATTGAGAATTACTCAGGGCCACTGACATTCCGTGAGCGAGGGGCGACACCTTATACGCTGATAGATTATTTCCCAGATGATATGTTGTTCATGGTAGATGAGTCTCATGTTACGTTGCCGCAAATTCGCGCGATGTTTAATGGGGATAAAGCACGGAAAGATGTACTGGTCGACCACGGCTTCAGGCTGCCTTCCGCTTTGGATAATCGTCCACTGCGTTTTGAGGAATTCGAGGAGAAGGTCAGTCAGATTTTATATATATCAGCAACGCCAGGACCATATGAGCTAGAACATTGTCCGACCATGATTCAACAAATTATTCGACCAACGGGACTGTTGGATCCGATTATTGAGGTTCGACCAACCAAAGGTCAAATAGACGATTTGATTGCGGAAATTCAAGACCGAGTTCGCAAAGACGAGCGTGTGCTTGTGACCACTTTGACGAAGAAGATGTCGGAGGATCTGACGGATTACTTCAAGGAAATCGGTATTAAGGTGCGTTATTTGCATTCGGATATTAAAACCTTTGAGCGTATGCAGATTCTACGAGACTTACGTTTAGGAACTTTCCATGTGCTAATCGGGATCAACCTTCTCAGAGAAGGTCTCGATTTGCCAGAGGTATCACTTGTCGCTATTTTGGATGCGGATAAGGAAGGTTTCCTGCGTTCCGAGCGTTCGTTGATTCAAACGATCGGCCGTGCGGCGCGGAACTCGGATGGTCGCGTCATCATGTACGGGGATAAGATCACCGATTCCATGGAGAAAGCGATATCGGAGACCAATCGTCGTCGAGCCTTGCAGGAAGCTAATAATGAGAGACTGGGCATCACGCCGCAGACGATTGCGAAGAAAATCCGCGATGTGATTGAAGCAACCAAGGTTGCCGAACAGAAGTCAGACTATCTGGCTGATGTGAAGGGTGCTAAGATGTCCAAGAAAGATCGAGCATCCCTCATTGAGCGCTTAGAAGTTGAGATGAAAGAGGCGGCGAAGAATCTGCAGTTCGAACGTGCTGCACAGCTGCGTGACGCCATTATGGAAATGAAAGCTGATGCTTAGATAAGGGTTCAGCTTCACATAGGAGAGGAAGGGTACTGTGTCTAGAGATCAGATCGTTATTAAAGGAGCTAGAGCTCACAATCTTAAAAATATTGATGTCACCATCCCGCGTGATAAGTTCGTTGTTCTTACGGGCTTGAGTGGATCGGGGAAATCATCACTGGCCTTTGATACGATTTATGCGGAAGGGCAGCGCCGCTACGTGGAGTCGCTTTCTGCCTATGCGCGTCAATTTCTTGGGAATATGGATAAACCGGATGTCGATTCAATTGAAGGCTTATCACCAGCCATCTCAATCGACCAGAAGACCACAAGCCGTAATCCACGTTCCACGGTTGGAACCGTAACGGAGATTTACGACTATTTAAGGCTGTTGTATGCTCGTATCGGGCGGCCGCACTGTCCTACCCATGGTATCGAGATTACTGCGCAAACCGTGGAACAAATGGTAGACAGGATTATGGAGTATCCAGAGCGTACGAAGATTCAAATCCTAGCTCCGCTTATTTCGGGACGTAAAGGTGAGCATACCAAGCTGTTTGTGGATGTTCAGAAGCAAGGTTTTGTGCGGGTACGTGTTAACGGGGAAACCATAGACCTTTCAGAGAAAATTGAGCTCGACAAAAATAAGAAGCACACGATTGACGTGGTCGTCGACCGCATTGTGGTCAAGGATGATGTACAAACACGTCTGGCCGACTCCCTTGAAACAGCGCTGAAATTAGCGAATGGCCGTGTTATCGTGGATATTATGGAGAAAGAAGAACTGCTGTTCAGCCAGAACCTCGCATGTCCAGAGTGCGGATTCAGCGTGGAAGAGCTTGCGCCGAGAATGTTTTCTTTCAATAGCCCTTTTGGTGCTTGCCCGGATTGTGATGGTTTAGGCAGTCAGATGATTGTCGACCCAGATCTTCTCGTTCCTGACATGAAGTTAACGATCGAAGAGGGTGCATTTGAAGCGTGGGCAGGCAGTACGTCCAACTACTATCCGCAGTTTCTTGCTGCCGTTTGTGAGCACTATGGCATTCCGCGCAATGTACCAGTATCAGACATTAGCAACGATCAAATGAAAGTGATCCTGTATGGAACAGGCGGCGAGAAAATCCGCTTCCGCTATGAGAACGATATGGGCGCTTCTAAGGAAGCGTTGGTTCCTTTCGAAGGGATCATTCGCAATTTGGAACGCAGATTCAAGGATACCTTCTCAGAGGGCATTCGCGAGCATATCCAGACATACATGAGCACGAAGCCTTGTCCGAAGTGTAAAGGACACCGCTTGAAGCCTGAGACACTTGCCGTAACGATCAATGGTAAGAATATCTCTTACGCAACTTCCCTTTCCATCGGAGAAGCGGAAGAATGGTTCAAAGGACTGGATCTGAACGAGCGTGAGCTGACGATTTCGAATTTGATCCTGAAGGAAATTAGAGCACGCCTAGGGTTCCTCGTGAACGTCGGGCTTGATTATCTGACGATGCACCGTGCGGCAGGCACCTTGTCAGGTGGAGAGGCGCAGCGGATTCGATTGGCTACGCAGATCGGTTCGAGCCTCATGGGCGTCCTGTACATCCTCGATGAGCCGAGTATCGGTCTACATCAGCGGGATAACACGCGACTAATTCAAACACTTGAGCATATGCGGGATCTTGGCAACACACTCATCGTTGTTGAGCATGATGAAGACACGATGATGGCGGCCGATTACATCATTGATATCGGTCCTGGAGCTGGGATCCATGGCGGACAGGTTATTGCCCAAGGTACACCAACAGAGCTGATGAAGGATGAGAATTCCTTAACAGGTCAGTATTTGAGCGGCAAGCGTTTCATTCCGATTCCTGCGGTTCGACGCAAGCCAAATGGCAAATGGATCGAAGTAAAAGGCGCCAAAGAGAATAACTTGCGCAACGTATCAGCCAAAGTGCCTTTAGGGGTATTCACTTGTGTGACTGGCGTATCCGGTTCAGGCAAGAGTACCTTGATCAATGAAATTTTGTTCAAAACGCTATCCCGTGATTTGAACGGTGCGAAAGTTCGCCCAGGCGAGCACAAAGAAATTATCGGACTAGAGCATGTAGATAAAGTTATCGACATTGATCAATCGCCAATCGGACGTACACCGCGCTCCAATCCAGCGACATACACAGGCGTATTCGACGATATCCGTGATGTATATGCGAATACGAACGAAGCGAAGGTACGGGGCTATAAGAAGGGGCGCTTCAGCTTTAACGTGAAGGGCGGCCGCTGTGAGGCTTGTCGCGGCGATGGCATCATCAAGATTGAGATGCACTTCCTGCCTGATGTTTACGTGCCTTGCGAAATCTGCAAAGGCAAACGCTACAACCGCGAAACGATGGAAGTGAAGTACAAGGGCAAGAGTATTTCTGAAGTGCTCGAAATGACGATTGAAGATGGCTGTGAGTTCTTCAAGAACTTGCCGCGTATACATCGTAAGCTGAATACGCTTCTCGATGTCGGCCTGGGCTACATGACCCTCGGGCAGCCGGCAACCACGCTGTCAGGCGGCGAAGCCCAGCGTGTGAAGCTCGCGGCGGAACTGTACCGCCGCAGCACAGGCAAGACGATCTACATCCTGGATGAGCCCACGACGGGGCTCCACATCCATGATATCGATCGTCTCCTGAAGGTCCTTCACCGCCTCGTAGAGAGCGGTGAAACGGTGCTGGTCATCGAGCATAACCTCGATGTCATCAAGACGGCGGACCACCTCATCGATCTAGGGCCCGAAGGTGGTAACCGCGGGGGCTTGATCGTGGCGGCAGGTACGCCAGAGGATGTTGTGAAGGTGGCCGGGTCGTATACCGGCCAGTATTTGAAGCCGATCCTCGAGCGGGATCGCGTGCGTTCAGAGGACTATGCAAAGCGATTGGATGTCCTAGAAGGCTCCGTTATCTAGGAAGCAACGAACAATAAGCTTGGAATGAGGCGCTTCATTTGCCAATTCCAAGCTTTTTCTTTGGCGTGGTATGTAAATTGCCTACGATTTTGTTAAGACTTAATTGAATGATACAGGCTTCGACAATTTAACCCTCTATCAATAACTAGGAGTTTAGGCCTATAATAATAGTAAGTAACAGTGAACATCTCCCTCGACCTAATTATGGACATGATGATTGAGAGATATAGCAGTTCTAATCTAATTCACGTTGTGGAGGCTAGTACTAATGAAACCGACGTTAGAGCTTCAGGAAATTGTATCTGCTTTGGGGATTGATCCTTTCCGATTTCTAGCATGGCAGGAAAAAGAGCTAGCCTACGCCCAGTTGACTGAATTTCCGGAGGGCGAAGATCACCGAGATGCGTTAGCTGGGTAAGATCCTATGACATAGGGTTCCACTGCTTGAAGCCCGTACGGTACTCTCCGTACGGGTTTTGTCGTTCATAAATAACAGGATAAACGTCACACTTAGAAGAAAATCTGAGTAGAATCAGAGTTATAAATAATCGTTCAGATGGACATTTTATACGTACAAGGGATATTTAAGAAATAGGGATCCATATGTCCCAAATTGAGCCCGAACCAAACAAAAGGTGACAAACTTGTTACACATCGATGCAAGGACTTGCATCTCGTGTCCAATCGAGCTAACATAGAATTAAAATAGCAGGACGTGTGCCTTGCACCGAGTTACTAAAGGAGGTTTCACCATGTTATTCGCAGAAGCAGCTGAAGCATCAACGAGCACGTATACAAGCTTTGATATCTATGTGTTGATCTTCACAGTCATTATTGCAATTGCAGTTATTAGACAATTGATCAACCCTAGAAGAAATCTGTTTGCGCTTGGTTTTGGAACCGTATCTCTACTCGTATTCCTTTTCATGGATGTTATCATGATCAAAGGCTGGTAGTACATACAAGCAACCAAAGAAAAGCCCACAGGACGTTAGATCGTAAGATCTTCAGCCTGTGGGCTTTTTTTGTCTTATTTTACACCCACCACATTTCACCAAGAGGTTCCTTGATGAGTACTTGTTGCAGGTTTTGAACGGCTTTGGAGAAGCCTTCGTCAACGGACATCAAGCCGTCTTCGTGTTCAATACTAACGACATAGTCATAACCAACCAGACGCAATGCGCTGATGATGTCGGCCCATACCTTCATATCGTGGCCGTAGCCAACGGAACGGAACTGCCAAGAACGGTCCAGCATGTTCGCGTAGGATTGCATGTCGGTTACACCGAAACGGTTCGTGTTATTGTAATCATGCGACGTATCTTTCGCATGGAAATGGTGAATTGCATTCGCACGTCCGAGGATTTGTACAGCCTGTACTGGATCAATACCCTGCCACCACATGTGACTTGGATCCAGGTTGGCACCAATTGCTTCACCTGCAGCTTCGCGAAGGCGAAGAAGGGTAGCTGGTGTATGTACGGAGAATCCACCGTGAAGCTCTAGACCGATTTTGATATTACGATCAGCAGCGAATTTACCTGTTTCTTTCCAGTAAGGAATGACCTTGTTCGTCCACTGCCAGTCCAAAATTTCTTGGAAATCGTTCGGCCAAGGAGCTACCGGCCAGTTCGGATACTTCGCATCCTCATGGTCACCCGGGCAGCCGGAGAACGTGTTAACAACAGGTACTTCTAAGCGTTCAGCCAATTCAATTGTTTGTATAATAGCATCGTGAAATTCTTTCGCGATGTGTTTTTGCGGGTGCAGAGGGTTACCGTGTGCGCTTAGTGCGCTAATCGTCAAGCCGCGGGACTCTACAGCTTGTTTAAAAGCTTTTAGTTTCCCTGCATCAGCAAGGAGCTCACTTGGGTTGCAATGCGCGGTACCTGGATAGCCGCCAGTTCCAATCTCAACAGCGTCCAAGCCTTTCGCTGCAATATAATCCAGCGCTTCCTCGAAAGGTTTTCCACCGAATAGAACCATAAACACGCCTAACTTCATTAGGTTACACCTCCATAATTGGTAAAACAATCAGATCAAATTATACCACTATCACCCAGTAAAATGAAGCAAGCCTTTGTAGATGCGAAGCACCGTATCGTAATTAGAGCTGTAAATAATGACCGAGAACGTAACTAGTGTCTGGGTAACGAAGCAGCGGAAGTAGAAGTAGGCTTTGGACACCTTTTTCTTATTCACGGTTGTCAGTTTAAAGATATTCTCGATTGCGATAATGACGCCATGGTACAGCCCGTAGAAGAAGTATAACCAAGTGAAACCATGCCATAAGCCCATGAGCACCATGATCAGAATGGAGAGGCTTGCCGTTAGCCCTACGGAAGGGGTTTTACGCGAGAAGAACATGAAGATATGGTCTCGAAAAAAATCACCCAGCGTCGCATGCCAATTCCGCCAAAACTGCGTCATGGAAGGCGAGAAGAGAGGCTTTTTGAAGTTCTCAGGCATCGTATACCCCATTAATCGCCCGAAACCAATCGCCATATCGGAATAACCAGAGAAATCGAAGTAAATAAGTGCGTAGAACCAAATTAACAGGAAAATAGATTGGTGCGTGTGAAGCTCTTGTTGTAATACATGATCGAACACCTTAGTCATCCAGGTGACGACGACTATCTTCTTAAATAAACCGAGAATGATCCTCTTAAGGCTGTCTTCAAACAGCTTAGCATCTACGGTGTAAGGCTTTTTGCTATCGGCCATGAAATCACGGAATTTCAGAATCGGCCCTGAGGTAAAGGTCGGAATGAACAACAGATAGTTGGCATAATCAATGGCCGGCACTTCGCCTTCTTTTCCAAAGAAATAAGCGAAATAATACGAATCAATCACTTTGAGAACGTTGTAAATGAGCCCTAAATAAATGATGGCATCGAACAGGGGATTGCTGAAAATACCCATAACGAAAAAGCGAACACCGAGAAAGACACCCACGATATTCGCGGCGATCCCGACAATAAAAGTAGCTTTCCGCCAGAGTGTCGTCCGACACAGATACACAAACCCGAAGTAATTAATAATCGTAAAAGCAGCATAGAAAACAACCAGCTTCTTACTAAACAGCAGTAGAAAGCACAAACTGAATATGATCATCAAAATGCGCTTATTATCCGCCCACTTGCGGGTGAGCATCAGAACGGCAATCATGCCACTCATCGCGACCATCGCGTTCATGTGCATATAAAACATAGCTAAAGAACTCCTCGCTTGCTAGATCTTAGAACTTTTCGTAAATGAATAATCCCTTGCCGGTAAAATAAATGAAAACCAAGTAAAGCATCACGAGGTAGATGAGGATTTCGACGGTTTTCCTAAGGAATTTAACCATGTGTCAACCTCCTTCGTAAATAGCGGCGCGCCATCTTCACGGTTCAGGTGAACGAGGTCATGGAAGTAACGCGGCTCGTAGGTATGCATCAGATCGAGCGTAGGTACGTTCTTGGCTTTAAGCTGGGCGTTAACCGCGTCCTTAAGTGAAGCGACATAGGGCGGATCGGCGTAACCTTTGTTCCACGGCATCCAAATCACGCGCAGCGCTAGCTCATGCTCATCGGCATACTGGAGAACCCACTGTAAGGCATCCAGATTGTCTTGGAAATCCTTCAACGTCATGGCGCCGAAGCGTTTGTTGTAGTCATCCCACTTGGTCTTCAGAGCAGCGTCGTCTTTGCGACCTGGATATAATTCTTTATCAATCCAACGCGGCTCGTAGGCCAGACTTCTTTTGGTTAAATTGCGAGCAAATTCTCCACCTGAATCTCGGAAGTAATCGCGGTAGGTGTACACATAAGGCTGGTACCATGGCTTGAACCACTGGTAGGTAGGATCTGTTTCCAGGGCGTCAAGCATGGTATGCACATCGATCCCAATAACAAGCTCCTCTTTCACCTGATAGAGGTCGTTCTTTAGTATGCCCTTCAGATCAGTCAGCTTCCCGTAAGAAAGCCCCATCTCGACCAAATGAGCGTCAGACTTCTCTTCGATATAAGCACCCGTAACGGCCGAATTACCGAAGAAAACCGGACCCGTATGGGACCAGCTATGGTGGTAGAGCGTTTTGGTAAAGTCGTTTTTGTAAAAACGGCGTGAAGACGCCATCGGGTTCCACCAGGAGATGAGCAGGTCGGAGACGACGATGGCGAGCAATAGGCCGAGTGCAAAGCTATTTTTTTTGAGAAAAGCAGCGGTTGCTTTCAATAGTATCACTCATTATCTTCGTAGTGGTTAAAATGAAACCCAAGGACTCGTTCGCATAACACGAGAACCCTGGGGTAATTGAAGTGAGAATTACAAAGCCTTTTCTTGCCAAGCATGGTACTGCTCACGGAACGTGGCAGGCCATTGCTGCTCATCGAGACCGTACTGAGCCAGGAATGCGAACGCCCAGCGCTCAATACCGAAACCTACGCAGCCTGTAACGGCGTTGCGTTTGCCCATTTTAATATTAAAAGCATTACCGAACGTATTGCTATGGAAATTAACGGAGGAGCAAGCGATCGATTTCTTCACATGCGGAATGTTCAGGCGAAGCTCATACTTCATCTCCTGGTTACGTTGGAAGGATGCTTTCACTTGGAAATCGTTCGTGAAGAACGGATCGTTCGCGATCTCCAGTAGGCTGTCCACTTGCCATTCTACCGCCAACTCTTTCAAATACTCGATCGATTTCAAGCGATTCTCTTTCACAAACTCAGGCTTACCGACGAAAATGATTTCACGCATCGAGAAGTCGAGCAGGCGACCGAAGTCGGAATGGTTCTTGGACTCGAAACGGTGACATTTCGCAATCGCAGTCACGACGATACCATCGCCTTCCAAGGTTTCATTCTCAAGGCCTTCATAGCAGTGATAGCACGTGGAAGGATTCATCATGAAGTTAGGCTTCACCATGTTGTTATCCAGCGCTAGAGGCTTCTCTTGGTCCCAACCGCCAGCTTCGCGGATGGTTTGGGAGAATGCCTCGATGACATCGAGATCTTCACGCAGATGCGTCACGAAATGAATGTGCTCTGGGAAGGAAGTGAAATGGTTCGTTTTGTTCAACGTATGACTGTTGATGACTGCAGGATATTGTTCCTCTTGTACACCTTCGAAACGTCTCGCAATTTTGCTAACGAACGAGTAGTCAAGGAAACGCATCAAGCTGGAGAAAGGCTCACGGAAAATGAAGAGGCCGGGCTCTAACACCTTGATCGCTTTACGAGCAGCGAGCTCAGCAATAATGTCGCCTTCATAAGGCGTGTCGACCTTATTTTCGAACAAGATATTTTCTTTGAAGCCGAAATCTCCGTGGGAGAAACGCTCAATGAGGCGCTCAACACGTTCAATAATGCCCTTATCGCCGTTCGGAGAGTTATGGGTGATGTGAATATGACCATCGACTAAAGCGATATCTTGAATATGCTCATCTGCAAATGCGGACGCATATTTGACTTGTCCATGCTGGCTTTCCGCTAACCCGGCCAAAGAAATTTTACAAGTATTCATGAGTCAGTTACCTCGCAGTCTTCTTGGAAATAAATTCGGCAATTTCATTCACCGTGTTCATGGGATAGAGCATCAAATCTTGATTCGTTACTTGCAGGTTGTACGTTTTCTCGATGTGAGCGATGAGGGCTGTTGCCCCAACGGAATCAATGAACCCATAATCGAACAAATGAACATCCACATCGAAATCATCATCGTCATCGGCAATTTCGTAACGCTCACGAATATGCTGCTCAAGCTCTTCTATTAAGTTGGACATGGGGAAAGCCTCCTGATTGAAATAAAAGTGGTATTTTTCTGAAAAACTGAAAATAAGGTTACTGCGCATTTGCGACAGGGCCGGTAAAGGTAAGTGTCGTGATGTCACCGTATCGGGTTAGCGTATAAGTTTGGGAAGCAGCGTCATACAGGATTGTAACATCTGGCGACGGTTCGAAGTTGAGCTCACTAGGGCTGAAGAATTTGACTTGCTGCAGACCCGCCGATTCAAGCTTCAAATGATGGGAGCTTCCTTCACTTGTCAGGCTAAAAGGGACATTCGACCGCACAACATGGAACTGCTGCGCCGAAGGACCGATATGAATAGCTGTCTTTTTCGCTAATCCGAGATACAGCTTATTATCTATATGGGTATAGATGTTTGAATCACTTTGCAGGGAGAATGCGGCTAACTTATCTCCCTTCTCAATGACGACCCCTAAGGTGGCCGCATACGCTTCCGCTAAGTCAGGAACATCCGATGAATCAGGTGTCAGCGTCGCATGGAAGTGCGGATTGCCTCCGCTGAGTCGATCCTTCAATCGATCCCATAGGTAGGAGCCCCAAGATTGGCTGATCGTAACGTCACTTTGCATAGCGGTTAAGAAGGATTGAGCCATCTGTGTTTCAGACATAAAGTTATAATCATGCTTCGTGCGAAGCTTGTCAAAGTAATCAGCGAATTCCATTAGACTGGCCACTTTCGCAGGATCAGGGAAATGGTATTCAATATGCTCGAAATAATCAATCGGCATATCAAGCGCGGCCATCGACTCGAAAACGTCCGTGTTCGCATTGTCACCCGTAAGCCTCAGAACCGGTGTAGGTGCATGAATGAGCATCGTCGTATCGGTCATTCCTTTCTCATCTTGCAAAAGGAATGGAAGCGACCAAATGGCTTCAGGACGAGCTAGAACAGGTGATTCGGAAGGTAAGAACCCGAAGTTGTACCACATGCCTTTCTCTTTCTCTGATACGAAGGTCTGATTCCAAGCCTCATTATTAATGCGCCACGTGTGCTGGTTCGTGCCAGGATGCAACCAAGGAATACCAAGCTTATCAAAAGCTTGTTGATGAAGGTTGAACTCCGCTCTCTCGTCATCAGCACTCTTAAAATTATGCACAAATGTATGCGGATTTAGTTGTAAATGATGATCTCGCGCATACTGAATGAACTCATTTAACTCTGTTTTATAAGGAAAATGCGGGTCATCGATTGACACAGGAGATCCGAATTCGATACCACCCACAATGAGATCGTCGTTGCCATCGTGATTGAGATCCAGCCATAGAGGGACGGAATAATGTCCAGCAACCAATGCATGGTTGCCGACCTGGTTCAAGGTTGTCCCTGCGAGGGGACCTTGTGTCACCCAAGCGCCATCGGAGCTTTGGATAAACACCTGCAGGTCCCCGTCGCTGCTGCCGACCACGAGATCGCGTCGGCCGTCGCCGTTCATATCACGCACCGCTGGCGCGGCGTGCGTGGCCTTGTTCGGCAGCGTCGCAATCACGCTGCCTTGGTTAAGATCCAGGGCCGCTGCGCTGCGGCCCTGATACAGCCACACTCGCCCATCGGCTGCGCCTAGGGCGAGGTCGAGCTTACCGTCGCCGTTCACGTCGGCGACGCTTGGCGCTGCAGGCCCTCCGGGCAGCTGCAGCTGGTTACCGCCCGCGAACACGGCCGCGGGCGGTCCGAATCTGCCGCTAGCGAGCTGCGGCAGTAGCTGTACCGCGCCGGACTCGTCTGAGACGACGAGGTCCATGCGGCCATCCCCGTTCACGTCGGCGGCGTGGACGGCACTGTAAGGGCTGAGCTGGAGCGGTGCGCCGCTCTCCAGCAGTAACTTCGATGGCGCGCCGAACGTGTCGGGCAGCGCCATGCCCTTCGGCAGCGGCTCGCTTACGTAAGCCGCCGCGTCTGGACCTTGATTCGTGTAGACATACACGAATCCATCCGAGCTGCCGGCCAGCAAGTCTGTGCGGCCGTCGCCGTTCAGATCCGCGGCGGCAGGGTACGCGCGGTACGGCAGTTCAATCGTGCCTGCGAGCTCACGATAATCGGGGTATGTGGCTTGCCGCAGCGGAATGCCGGCAGCCATTACGTGCAGGCCGCTCGCGTAGCCCGAGCCGGGCAGCTCACCGACGAACGACGGCTTCGCGTTCGTTCCTGTGTTGAGCTGCACCGTCACGCTCTCGCGCCATTCGCCCCAGTAAAAGGCGCTGCGCACGAGTGTAAACGAGGGAACCTCGTTGTACTCCTTCAGCTTCTCCGCCCAAGCGATGCCGTCTTTTTGCCCGATCGACGGCATCGCCTCGAAATGGTTCTGAAAAGCCATCGCCGGCCGTCCATATGGCCCAAGACTCTTCTTCACACTGTACCCGAGCGTTTCTTTCGCGACATAAGCTAGCAGCTCACTGCGATACTGCATGTTCGCCGCCGCCCAAGCAAAGTCAAAATACGGCTCGATCGGCATCGCTCTTTTATTGAAGTAGGTCATTCCTGGTGTTGCCTTGCTTGCCGATTGGTATTTCGCAGCGAGCTGGGTAAAGCCTAACTTCGGATCGAATCCGCTCTTCATATCATAGCCGGTAGGGAAGTAACGATTCGGCAGGAAATTGCTGCTGATCAGCACGGCGCCTTTGCCGATGCGATTTTGCATCACGAGGGAAACGGGCATTTTCGATTCCAAAGGGTTAGCCATACTGACTATCGTTTGACCCGTAGAAGGGCTGAAGCCATATCCAAGATTAAACCCGGGCATGTCGTCCATCGTGTTATGTTTGAGATAACTGGTTGTAAATAATTGAAACGATTGTTGAATGCCCTGCAAATTAACAGGTACCTGCGGGTAGCTAAGAGACAGCGAATCGCCCGACAAAAAAGGTGAACCGAATTTGCTAAGAGGCACTTTTTTTAAATCAACAATTTGAGCTGCACCAAGGAAATCAAGCGGAAACCGATCAGCGAACTCATTTTCCAACAATAAATGGCCGCCCTGCTTCACGAAAGCTATAAGCTTATCCGCTTGTTCCGACCATGTAGGGTCTTGGGCAAGCCCTGGATCCAAATACAAGGCATCGTATGTGCGAAGCTGACGAGTTGAGTAATTGAGCAAACTATGTCTATCAATTTGAACGCCTGCTAGTAAGGTTTGCTGGAAATTACTATAGGCGGCGGTATCATAAGAATCCCCGCTCGTTGCGTAAAGAAGCTTAGTTTCCTCGACTTTTGGCAAAAATAGAAGGGTGAGCACAAGGACTATGACGCCTAGGCTTAACCCGATCAGTAGTTGACGTATACGAATTTTCGACAAATTCAAAAGGATCCCTCGATTGCTAGAAAGGTCACTATCCTTGCCATTATAGCATTCATAGATACGTTTGTTAACTTCTATAGGTGTCGTCATCCTGCAGCATTGTCGGATATTGGCTTTGTGTGCAGTTATCCCCTGCCCTAGATTCCTACCTATTGTTTCTGTTACACTAAAGAGAAGACTTTGAGGCTTACCCGAGGATTGATATTGAAAGGATTTGCTGCCATGCGTACGATACGCAGAGAAGATGTAGAATTATTAGCCCCTGCGGGGGATTGGGATTGTCTAAGAGCGGCTGTTGCCAATGGGGCGGATGCCGTGTTTTTTGGTGTGGAGAAATTCAATGCGAGAGCGAGAGCGCATAACTTTACGATGGCTGAGCTGCCGGATATTATGTCGTTCCTTCATCTATATGGGGTTCAGGGCTTCCTGACGTTTAACATTCTCGTGTTCGAGGAAGAGTTGAACGATGCGAAGCAGTTAATTGATGCGTGTGTTGATGCAGGCGTGGATGCAGTGATCGTGCAGGATTTGGGCTTGGTTAAAATGATTCGTGAAATCTCCCCGGATTTCCCGATTCACGGCTCAACGCAGATGACGATTACATCGCCAGAAGCTGTTGAATTTACGAAACCGTTCGATATCGAGCGTGTTGTTCTAGGCCGTGAGAATAACCTGAAACAAATTAAGCAAATCGGCGATCAAGCGAAGCTTCCGATGGAAGTGTTCGTGCATGGTGCCCTTTGTGTGTCCTATTCAGGACAATGCTTAACCTCTGAAATGTGGGGAGGCCGTTCTGCCAACCGCGGGGAGTGCGCGCAGGCTTGTCGTCTGCCTTATGATCTGATGGTTGATGGCGTGCAGAAACCGATGGGTGACGTGACGTATTTGCTGTCGCCGAAGGATTTGGCGGCGATTGAAATCGTGCCCGAGCTGATCGAAGCGGGTGTTCGTTCTTTTAAAATTGAAGGGCGTCTGAAGACCCCTGAATATGTGGCCAATGTTGTGAGCAAATATCGCAAAGCTATTGATCGCTATTTCGATGGGCAGGACGCTCGTCCGTCCAAAGAGGAAGTGCGTGAGCTTCAGCAAAGCTTCTCACGGGGCTTTACCGTTGGGTTCCTGAATGGAACCAACAACAAGCAATTGGTTGACGGCACGTTTCCGAAGAGCCGCGGGGTATTTGTGGGCCGCATCAAGCAGATCCTGCGCGATGGCGTGATCTGTGAGCTTGAAGCGCCGCTTAAGCGCGGTGATGGTCTGGTCTTCGACGCAGGGGATCCGACGAAGAAGGAAGAGGGCGGGCGCATCTATGATTTGCGCCGCAAGGGCGAGAAGCTCGAAGGCGAAGCCGAGGGTGGACTTATCGAAATCGTCATGGGCCGCAACGATGTAGAGCTTGGTCGTCTGCATGTTGGCGACCGTATCTGGAAGACGAATGATCCGGCGCTGGACAAGCGTTTGCGCCAGACGTTTGAGACCGACAAGCCTTACCGTACTTTCCCGGTAAGTCTGAAGGTAAGCGGCGCCCTTGGCGAGACGCTGAAAAGTTGGTGGACGGACATGAAAGGTGGTCACACTGTCTTCGTACAATCCGAACTTCCGCTGGTTCGCGCGGAGAAAAGACCGATGGACGAACAGCTCTTCACCGAGCAGTTCGGTCGCCTTGGCGGCACGATTTATGAGCTTGCTGAGTTGGATGTCCAACTGGACGGCGCGTTGATCGTACCGATGCGTGAATTGAACAGCATGCGCCGCATGGCTGTTGAATTAATGGAAGACGAGCGGCAGAAGCCGCGCGCGTACATCAAGCGCGAAGTCGGCGTGTATGACGACGTGCCGGCTTCGGTGACAGAGCATCACGCCGCTGTTACAGCCGTTAATGCACCTGCATTATCGCTCGCGGATCGCAGCGCGGTCGAGTTGACTGCTTTGTGCCGTAGCCTTGATCAAGTGAAGGCAGTACTGGCAACGACGGACGTTGGCTTGATCTACGCAGATTTTGAATTTATTAAGCAGTTCCCTGCGGCCGTTGAAGCCGTTCACGCGGCTGGGCGCAAAATCGCCCTCGTAACACCGCGGATTCATATGCCAGGGGAAACGGGCTATTTTAACAATATTCTTAAGCTGAAGCCGGATGCGGTTCTGATTCGTAATACGGGCGCAGCCTTCTATTTCTTGAAGCATCGCCTGGAGAATCCGGATGCACCGCAACCGCAGCTGATCGGTGACTTCTCATTGAATGTAGCCAATCATAAGACAGCAGCCTTGTTCTTGGAAGCGGGACTTTCCAAGGTTACGCCTTCCTATGATTTGAACATTCAGCAGATGGTTGACTTGCTTCGCCGCGCGGAAACATCCAAGCTCGAAGTCGTCATTCATCAGCATATGCCGATGTTCCACACCGAACACTGCGTGTACTGTACGTTCCTGAGCGAAGGTACAGACTTCACGAACTGTGGTCGCCCTTGTGAAGAGAAGCGTGTTTCCTTGCAGGACCGTGTGGGAATGTCCCATCCTGTTCGTGTAGATGAAGGTTGTCGGAATACTGTGTACAACGCCGTAGATCAGTCCGGTGCGGAGTACTTGAACCACTTTATGGATCTGGGCATCCGCTCCTTCCGTGTAGAGTTCTTGGAAGAAACACCTGAGAAGGTAACGGAAATTCTCGATCTGTACCGCCGCGCGATCGACGGTCAAATTAACGGCACGCAAGTGTGGCGTTCACTGAAGGCTACGAACCAGTTGGGTGTAACAAAGGGTACTTTGGTGAAATAACTATTGATTGCTAAACCGCCTCGCGACGATTATGTCGGGGGCGGTTTTTTGTCGTGTTGGTGGGGAGGGCAAGTGGAGGTGATGGTTGTAGCAAATAAGAACTCGCGAAGGTCTTATTTAGCGGAATGAGCCGCATCAACTTGAAATAAGAACTCTGAGAGTCTCTATTTCAGATAATGCCGCGTAAAAAGCACCAAACCAAGGCCAATAAGAACTCGCCAAGGTCTTATTTGGCGAAAAGAGCCGCATCTACCTCAAATAAGAACTCAAGGAGTCCCTATTTCAGATAACTCCGCGTAAAGAGCGCCAAATCACTACCGATAAGCACTCAGGGGGTGTAGAGGCTCTACCCTTCCAATAAAATTCCTATGATCTGTAGGGTAAAACCTAAACATCATAGGGTATGAAACCATCGAGGCAAACGATATAATAACTCGCGAAAGCGCTTTATTTTAAAAACCATACATAAATAAGGGTGGTGCAGCATGCCTACACATAAGCAAGAAACAGATCTTTGTTGGCTTCGATACTCGCAAATTGACGAGGCTACTTTATTGGAAACTTACCGAACCTGGTGTCAGGAAATTGTCACCTATACGATATCCGAAGTCTTTCAGACGGCTGCGCATGAGCTGTATGAAGGAATTACAGATTTGCTGGGCGTAGCGCCAATCCATTCAGAAACACCGACGAAATCGCACTCGATTCTGCTTGGCGTACAAGATCAGACGACTGCTCTTGATCATCTCTTAGATGCCGAGCGAGTGGCAAGTATACAGGAAGACGGTTACCTGATTCAAACTGTAGAAGCTCTAGGGCAC
The DNA here is from genome assembly GCF_059692215.1 of Paenibacillus sp. J22P51. Classification (NCBI taxonomy): domain Bacteria; kingdom Bacillati; phylum Bacillota; class Bacilli; order Caryophanales; family Paenibacillaceae; genus Paenibacillus; species Paenibacillus sp. J22P51. The sequence goes on from NZ_JCAUAZ010000012.1 coordinate 158,858, forward strand.
AGCTATATCGTTCTCATCGGCGGCTCCGATAAAGGTGTGCTATACGCGGTGTTCGAACTGCTTCGCAGACTCCTATGTGGAGAAGCTATCGAGCAACTCGCCATTGTTCAGAATCCCACCAACCGACTGCGGATGATGAATCAGTGGGATAACATGGACGGCAGCATTGAACGCGGATATGCGGGTCGCTCCATTTTCTTCGAGGATAATATTATCGTTGATGACGATTACACGCGCATTCGTGAGTACGCTCGCTTGCTCGCATCCGTAGGCCTCAATGCGATCTCGATCAATAACGTGAACGTACATCGCCAGGAAACGATGCTGATCACAGAGGCGTTTCTCCCTGAGGTTGCGCAAATTGCTGCGGTGTTCCGTTCGTATGGGATCACTCTATTTCTCAGTGTGAACTACGCGAGTACGATGGAAATTGGCGGGTTGATTACGGCCGACCCATTGGATAACGACGTCATTCTCTGGTGGGAAGAGAAAGTCGCTGAAATCTATCAATACATCCCTGATTTTGGCGGTTTTCTGGTGAAGGCGGACTCGGAATTCCGCCCGGGGCCATTCACCTACGGCCGAGATCACGCGGACGGTGCCAACATGCTGGCGAATGCGCTTTGGCCGCATGGCGGACTGGTCATTTGGCGGTGCTTCGTGTACAACTGCCTGCAGGATTGGCGTGACCGTTCCACAGATCGAGCGAGGGCGGCCTATGACCATTTCACGCAGTTGGACGGGAAATTTAAAGACAATGTCATTTTGCAAATTAAAAATGGTCCAATGGACTTTCAAGTTCGCGAGCCGGTATCGCCACTGCTCGGGGGCCTTCGCAGCACGAATCAAATGCTGGAACTGCAAGTCACGCAGGAGTACACGGGGCAGCAGAAGCACGTTTGCTTCCTAGTGCCGCAATGGAAAGAGGTCATCGACTTTGATACCTATGCGCAAGGTGAAGGCTCGACGACGGCTGAAATTGCCAGCGGCGCTCTATTTGGACGGGCGCACGGCGGAGTCGCAGCGGTGTCCAATATCGGAGATGATTGGAACTGGACGGGTCATGTGCTAGCGCAAGCGAACCTATACGGATATGGCCGCTTGGCATGGGATCCTAGTCTTACTGCGGAAGCTATTGCGCAAGAATGGATCATGATGACTTTCGGAAGGCAGCCAGAGGTGGTTTCAACGCTTTCGAACATGATGCTCCGTTCATGGAGCATTTATGAGAAATATACAGCGCCACTCGGTGTAGGCTGGATGGTGAATCCCGGACATCACTACGGTCCGAATGTGGATGGATATGAATATGCGAAATGGGGGACTTACCATTTTGCGGATTGTCACGGGATTGGCGTCGATCGCACCGTGAAATCGGGAACGGGCTACACAGCGCAATACCACTCGCCGCAGGCGGAGCGATATGAATCCTTGGCACAATGTCCGGATGAGCTGCTGCTATTTTTCCATCATGTACCGTATACCTATCGGTTGAAATCCGGTAAAACGGTCATTCAACACGTATACGATACCCACTTCGAGGGTGTAGAGGAGGCGGTTGGGTTGGTTGCTGCATGGACGTCGCTTCAGGAGCATATCGATGAAGTCCGCTATGCTCACGTGCTGCAGCGTCTCCAGGATCAAGCTGAGCATGCGAAGGAATGGCGCGATGTCATTAATACGTATTTTGTAAGGAAATCGGGGATTCCTGATGAGCAGGGGCGTACGATTTACTAAACGACGGCTGACGACCGCTCATCCTAAAATAGCCTCGATAGAGGTGTACTCAAAATATAAGAATTTATATGTTTTACATCATAATTTGGCTATATTTCTCCATAAACGCTTCCGTCTTTGAAGGACGGTGTAGCTGTTTATTTTGTCCAATTGAAGGAGGTCATACTACGTGACGGAAGGCCATAAAGAAGTAGCGTCGCTATATAAGAAATTCGAGCGTTTTTTCGATATTGGTGCAGCTGTGAATGCGAAAACCATTGCAACACAAGCTGACCTCATCAAACGGCATTATAATAGTGTAACCGCAGAGAATGAAATGAAGTTTGCCGAGATTCACCCCGATCCAGACCGTTACACGTTTGGGGTGGCAGATGCGATCGTTGATTTTGCTGCAAATCAGGGGAAAAAGGTAAGGGGTCATACGTTAGTTTGGCACAACCAAACACCAGACTGGGTGTTCGAGGGACCGAACGGTTTACCGGCAACGAGGGATCAACTTCTAACCCGGATGCAGCAGCATATCGAAACGGTTGTGAAACGCTACCGCGGCCAGGTCTACGCGTGGGATGTTGTCAATGAAGCGATTGAAGATACCACAGACATCACGCTGCGTAAATCCAAGTGGCTCGAGATCATAGGTGAGGATTACATCGCTAACGCCTTTCATTTCGCGCATCAGGCCGATCCTAACGCGGTATTGTTCTACAATGATTACAATGAAACGAACCCTGTGAAGCGGGAGAAAATAGCTGCTCTTGTGTCATCTTTAAAAAATCAAGGTGTACCGATTCATGGCATCGGCATGCAGGGGCATTGGAATATTCATGGTCCTTCCATCGAGGAGATCCGAGACGCCATTGAGCTGTATGCTTCGCTAGGGGTACAGCTTCAAATTACAGAGTTAGATCTGTCGGTCTTCGAATTCAGTGATAAACGAACTGATCTCACAGAGCCGACCTCGGAGATGCTAGAGCTGCAGGCGCAGCGCTATGAGCAAATTTTCGAGCTTTTTCAAACGTATCAGAGCAGCATTACAGCAGTCACATTCTGGGGAGCGGCGGATGATTACACATGGCTGGATGATTTCCCGGTGAAGGGGAGGAAGAACTGGCCGTTCCTCTTCGATCGTGATCACGCACCGAAGAGGGCTTTCCATCGCGTTATGAAGTAGACATGGAAATAGACCTTTCCAACCCATAGTTGTCAGATCATGACAGAGTGGGATACAATAGACAACATCTAGATTGCTCGTATAGATACCCTGCGAGTCCGGCTAAATACCGGACTCGCTTTTCCATTTTAGTTACCAAGGGAGTGAAAGTCATGAAGCTGCAAGTGATGTTAGTCGATGATGAGCAATATGTCAGGAAAGGTTTACTCGGCCTAATCGACTGGGAGTCCTTGGGGTACTGTGTCAGCCACGAAGCGGATAATGGAAAAGATGCGCTGCGAATCATTACATCCAGGCAGTCAGAAGTTGATGTTGTGATCACCGATATACGAATGCCAGTTATGGATGGCTTAAAGCTAATAGAAGAAGTAAAGCTTCGTAATCTTAGCACGTGCAAGTTTATTATTTTAAGCGGTTACAATGACTTCTCCTATGCGCAATCTGCCATTCGCTTTGGCGTAAGTGACTATATTTTGAAGCCAATTGAAGAAGAGGATTTGGAAGAGACGTTGCGGAAGTTGGCGCAGCAAATTAAGGAAGAGCGATTGCAGAAAGCGATTAGCGGGCGATTAACGCTGAAGGGCTTGTTCGAACAATTAAGTAGAGGCGAGCAGGCAGCCAAAGCCGTGATGGAGCTTGATGAGCGGGTTCGCTTGTCCAAAGGTACCGTAATGCGGTATGGCATTGTTGAATTGAACCGGGGGCTATCCGAGGAGAGCGACGCAACGGATTACCTGATCAAGGACGATGTCAGTGTTGTTGCCGATGCCTTACAAACGCTGGTTGACGTGCCGAGCGATTTTGTCGTTCAGCTGCGCAACCATCAGTGTGCTTTTCTCATTTGCTCGGACGCGCTGAAGTTGTACAGTGGCAGCTATGAACGATTTGGCGCAGCGCTGCAGAACCTGTTGGCAAAGAGATTGCAAGCAGGTGTTACCCTTTATTTCGGTACAAGTGTGAAAGAGATGAAAGCACTCAGTGAGTCCATTCAGACAGCTAACGAGTTGCTGCAGTATAAGTATGTGAAGGGGATGAAGGATGTTCTCTTCTATGAAGAAGCTTCTAAGACAGCGCTAAGCTATTCAGAGCCGGATGTCATTTTATTTCATCGCATTCAGGAAGCAGTTGGCGAGCAGGAAATGGACAAGATTAAGACAACAATCGCGACGCTCTTTGCAGAAATTGAAGCCAAATCAATGGCCAAGGACGCGATCCGAACAATTATCAATCGTTATGTACACAGCATCGTAGGAACGCTGCAGGGGATGCAGGTACCAACGGATCTGCTAGTTAATCTCAAGCCCATGCTAAGCTGGGATGCACAACCTCTTTCTTTTAGCGAGCTGCAGCACTTGTTCATTTCTTTCATGATTGAAAGCTCCCGCATGATGGAGCAATTACGCGGTGAGCAGACAAAGGGCAGTATCCACAAGATCAAGAGCTACATTGAGCACCATTACCAAGAGAATATCAATCTCAAAAGTATTGCGGCTGAATTTTATATGAATCCTGTATATGTCGGGCAATTGTTCAAGAAAACGTATGGCCAGTATTTTAATGAATTTCTGCTGTCCATCCGCATAGGCGAAGCTAAGAAGCTGCTCCGTCAAACGGATTTGCGGATTTACGAAATTGCCGAGAAGGTAGGCTTTAATAACGCGGACTATTTTGTTGCGCAATTTGAGAAAATGGAGGATATGCCTCCGTCCGAATATCGCAAAAAACTACTGACCAAACAAGGCGGCCATACCCATGAAAAATCGACGATTCCAACTAAATAATGTACGTTTGCGCAACAAGCTGTTGATGCTGTACTTTCTAAGCGTGTTTATCCCGATTTTATTGACCAATGTAATTTTTTATCAAGTGACAACCCATAATGTTCAGCGTCAGAAAACGGAAGATATCTCTTTGAATTTAGATAAATTGAAGGATGAATTTCGTGCCAAGATCGACAACGCGGTCGGGATTTCATCCGTCTTTTATACTGACGGTCTCTTGAATGATGCCCTGGAGCACACATACGTTGAAACCATCGATTATGTACAAATGTATAACTCGCAGTTGGCGACCAACATTAATAAGTACAATTTGGTGTATAGCGAAATTAAAGGCATTCAGATGTATACCAACAATCCAACGATTATCGACTCTGGCGGCTTACATCCGCTGACGGATATTATTCGGGAATCGGAATGGTATCGGAGCCTGCAGAAGGTGCTTGCGGGAGGACAACCCTATCCGCTCGTTATGCGAAGCGATGACAATGAGAGCTCGTACAGCGGACTTAGCATCATCCGTCAAATGAACAATTTCGTAAATGCGAACACCTATAGTAAAATACTCAAAATTGAGATGAGTCCGGATGCGATTAAGGTGATGTTTAGCAACCAAGCGCTGCAGGGAAATCTGTATTTGCTGAACGCCGAAGGGGATATTCAGTATACGACGGACACGAAGCTGGACTGGATTCGGGGTAAAACCAATTTCCGCAGCGTCGCTATCCCTAAGGATTCAGTTAAATTGGAGCGCGATTATAGCACCAACTATTTGAAGGATTGGCGTATTGTGCTCGTTTCCGATGGGCATGTCCTAGATGCGGTGCGCAAATCTAAGCAATTCGTCGTCTATTTGGCCTTACTTAACTTACTACTGCCGACACTTGTCATTGTTTGGATCTCATCCTCCTTGCACACACGTCTAGTTCGTATTCTTGTTCATATGAAAAAGGTGAAAAACCAGCATTTCGATCTCATTGATGAGCCGGAAACGAAGGATGAAATCGGCCAGCTGGTGCGGGAATTCAACCGTATGACCGTGCAAATTAAGAGCCTTATTGATGATGTGTACATCGCAGATATTCAGAAGAAGGATCTGGAGCTGAAACAAAGGCAGTCGCAGCTGCACGCCTTGCAGAGCCAGATTAACCCTCATTTTCTCTTTAATGCGTTGGAGACGATTCGTATGCGCAGCTTGATCAAGCAAGAAAATGAAACAGCCAAAATCATTAAGAATATGGCCAAAATGTTTCGCCGTTCTCTGGAATGGGGCGGGGAGTGGGTCACGTTCCGTGATGAGCTTGATTTGATTCTATGCTTCCTAGAAATTCAGAAATACCGTTTCGGTGATAAGCTAAGCTACCGCTTCGAGGTGGATGAGTCTGTCTATAGCTGTAAAATCCCGAAAATGACCTTGCTCCCCTTCATTGAGAATGCTAGTCTTCACGGGATTGAGCCCTTGCAAGGCCATGGCACCATTGAATTGAAGGCGGCTCGAAATGGTGATCAAGTCCACTTCACGATTGCTGACACCGGCATTGGGATGCCTAAGGAGAAAGTGGATTTATTGAACGCCTATATGGCCAACGGCGAAGATGTGAGTGGACACGTCGGTATGAAGAATGCTTTTATGCGCCTGAAACTATATTACGGCAACGCAATTGATGTACAGATTAGCAGTGAGGATGGCGTCGGAACCATTGTGAAGATTTCAACGCCTGTACAAGCAAACGGGAACGATCGACCACCTATGCTTTACTAAGAAGATACTAAACTTTACAGGGTAATCAAGATGAGAGCGGTTTTATATAATGAAAGTGCTTACAAGAAAGAGTTGAGAGGGGAGTTTCACAAGAATGAAGAAGTTGAAATTAGTCACGATGGGCACATTGCTAGCGCTTTCGCTAAGTGCTTGCAGCAGCTCGAACTCAGCAGATCCTGCTGCTTCCAAAACACCAAGTAGTCCTAGCGGCACGGCCGCAGCAGCAAATACGAAACCGGTCACATTCAGTTATTTCTTGTTTAATGCGGGGAAAAACATTAACACCAACGAAACGCCAATCGGGAAAGAGTTAGAAAACCAAACGGGAGTTAACTTCAAGGTTGAGAACCTTGTAGGGGAATCCAAAACGAAGTCCGGTGTTATGATCGCCGGTAATGAGTTCCCAGATGTCGTTCAACCTGAGGGTGAAATCGATAAGTTCATGGATGCAGGCGCATTCATTCCGCTCGATGATCTCATTGCGAAATACGGTCCGAACATCAAACGTGTGTATGGTCCTTATTTTGACAAAATGAAGCAAAAAGATGGCAAGATTTATCACCTGCCGTTCAGTGCGAATCAGGGCTTCATCGCGAACCCGAACGTAGATCAAGGAGCATTCTGGATCCAACGCGGTGTATTGAAGGAGCTTGGCTATCCGAAACTAACGACGCTTGATGAGTATTTCAATGCGATTAAAACTTATAAAGATAAACATCCGCAAGTGGATGGCAAGGACACAATCGGGTTCTCCGTCATGACGTATGACACGAACTTCTTCACGCTTACGAACCCTGCGTTCCATCTAGCAGGCTATCCGAATGACGGTGGACTTCTGATTGACCTGAAGACGCATGAAGCGAAGAGCAATGCAATTGATGAAGCAACTACGAAACGTTGGGTGAAAAAGCTCAATGAAGTAAATACAGCAGGTCTATTCGATAAAGAATCATTCACAATGAACAAAGACCAATATTTGGCGAAATTGACTTCCGGTCGTGTGCTTGGTTACTTCGCATATGACTGGCAAGTGGGCGATGCTCGTAACAACTTGGCTAAAGCTGGCGTAGATGACAAGCGCTATGTTGCCCTGCCAATCGTGTTCGACAAAGGCGTTAAGGACCAATACTTAGATCCGCCTTCCTTCGTCAATAACCGTGGTATCTCTATTTCCAAGAGCGCAAAAGACCCTGTTCGCATTATTCAATTCTTTGATAACCTGCTGAAGGACGAGAATCAAATCCTTTCGCAATGGGGTATTAAAGGTCAAACGTATGAAGTGGACGACAAAGGCAAGTTCTTCCGTACGGATGAGCAAATTGCAAAAATTAAAGATCCTAAGTTTTATGAAGATTTCGGTTTGAAGCAATTCGCTTACAATTGGCCGCGTTATGGCAGCTTCTCTGTTGTCAAAGGGGATAATGCCTTCGATCCGAATAAACAGCCAACTGTTGCTGAGAAGAACTATACCGATGGCGATAAAGTACTTCTGAAAGCGTACAATGCGAAAGTATTTACGGACATGTTTAGCAAGCCAGATGAGCGTCCTTGGTACCCTGCATGGAGTATCAACAAAGGTCAGGGTACACCTGAACAAATTTTTGAGCAAAAAATGGGTGATCTTCAGAAGAAGGCTTATCCAGAAATGATTCTAGCGGCTGGCACAGACAAGTTTGAGAAAGCTTGGAGTGACTATGTAGCTCAAGCAAGCAAGCTGGATATCAAAGGCTATGAAGCATTTATTACAAAAGTTGTGAAAGACCGTGTTGCAGGTAACTGGGCGAAATAAGTAAATACGTAACAAGGGACGTAAGGCATGAGCCCACGTGGTTTCTGTCTTGCGTCTTATCTTTATAAAGGCATTACTGGAGGAGTGAGTGATTTTCTATGGAGAGCCTTACAAAAGAATCCCTAACGGACAGACCAACGCTATCCGAGAAATCAACAGGGTTAGCTTTATTTTTCCGTAAACTGGGTAAACAAAAAGTACTGATGGCCATGTCGCTGCCTTTTCTCATTTGGCTGTTCATTTTTAAATATGTGCCGCTTTGGGGATGGTCGATTGCGTTTCAAAAGTATCGTCCTGCCAAAAAGTTCTCTGAGCAAACCTGGGTCGGATTCGACCAATTTAAATTCCTATTCCAAGACGAAGGATTCCTTCGTGTTATGCGAAATACGCTGGCCATGAGCACGATTAATCTTGTGTTAGGCTTTGTTACAGCTGTTACTCTAGCTATTCTTCTCAATGAACTGCGTAAAGTCATTTTCAAACGCTTTGTACAGACGATCAGTTATTTGCCCCACTTTATTTCTTGGGTTGTGGCAGCAAGCATAGTTTCCGGAGCATTGTCTACGGACGGCGGTATTATTAATGAAATCTTATTGAAAACCCATTTGATTAGCGAGCCGATTCTGTGGCTTGGCAAGGGTGAATATTTCTGGGGAATTCTTGGTGCCTCCGAGGTGTGGAAGAACGTCGGTTGGAATACGATCATTTATTTAGCGGCAATGACGACGATTGATCCAGCGCTGTATGAGTCCGCAGAAATGGACGGAGCAAACAGATTTCAGCGCATTGTGCATATTACACTTCCTGGGATTAAACCGGTTATTATCATCTTACTAATCATGAATTTAGGTCACATTCTTGAGTCGGGCTTTGAACCGCAGTATTTGCTCAAAAATGGGATGAACATAGATTATGCAGAAAATCTCGATATTTTCGTACTCAATTACGGCATCAACTTGGGTAACTTCTCGTTGGCAACAGCAGCAGGCATTTTCAAGACAGTGGTTAGCTTTATCTTCTTGATTAGTGCGAATCAGATTGCCAAACGTGCCGGTGAAGCCAGATTGTTCTAATTATTCTACAAGGAGGTATCAGCTATGGAAGCTGCACAACAATCAAGCTCGAGCAGGCGGAATACGCACATAGGTGATCGCCTGTTCGATATTTGTAATATCATTTTTATGTTCTGTCTCGTTATTGTTACGCTGTATCCCTTTGTAAATACGCTTGCAGTAGCGTTGAACGATGCGAATGATGCAGTTCGCGGAGGTATTTATCTTCTTCCTAGAATGTGGACTTTCGATAACTTTAAATATGTATTTAACGAAGCCGCCATCGTGCACGCTTTCTTCATTTCGGTGATGAGAACCGTGCTGGGTACAGTAGTTACGGTGTTCTGCTCCGCAATGGTAGCCTACACGATGTCACGTCAAGAGTACGTGCTTCGTAAGTTCATAACGGTTTCATTTATTTTCACCATGTATTTCAGCGGCGGATTAATTCCGGGATACCTGCTGGTTCGGGACCTTGGTATGTTAGGAAGCTTCTGGGTGTATATCATTCCAGGTATGATCGGGGTATTCAATTTAATTATTATCCGTTCGTTTATTGAAGGACTTCCTGATGGGATTATGGAAGCGGCTCGTATTGATGGTGCGAATGATTTCTCCATGTTTATGCGGATTGTTCTTCCACTCGTTATTCCTGTGTTGGCAACAGTTGCGCTATTTAGCGCAGTCGGTCAATGGAACTCTTGGTTTGACGTCTTCTTGTACAACTCATCGAATGAGAATTTGAGTACGTTACAGTACGAGTTGATGAAAATATTGCAGAATACGAATACGCAAACGTCGCAAACTGCGGCCGATATATTTGCTAGCAGCGCGAACTCAGGGGCAGCTACGGTAACCCCGACGTCGATCCGCTCTACAATGACCATCGTGGTGAGTCTGCCTATTATTATGGTGTATCCGTTCTTGCAAAAGTACTTTGTAAAAGGGATGACCGTTGGCGGAGTAAAAGGATAAAAGATACAGCGACGCCCCTAGGCAGAAAGCATGTCTGGGGGATTCTTATTATTTAGGAGGCATTTCATATGCAAAAACAAGTGGTGGGCGCATTGGCTGTGGGAAGCTACCGCAATCTATTTGCGGAGTACGGGTATGCGGAAGCGGATATTCAGGATAAATTACAAGACATGTGGAACCAATTGTTCCACGGCGATGAAGATACGAGAATCTATTACGAAGCTGGTGAAGCCGGGGCTTATTTGCTGGATACAGGTAACCTGGATGTCCGTACAGAAGGTATGTCCTATGGTATGATGATAGCCGTCCAACTGGATCAGAAGGACGTATTTGATCGTATTTGGAAGTGGACGCATACCAACATGCTGATGACCGAAGGCAACAATGCGGGTTATTTTGCTTGGTCGTGCAATACCGATGGGTCCAAGCGATCGAACGGTCCGGCGCCGGATGGGGAAGAATATTTTGCGTTGTCGCTCTTCTTTGCTTCTCATCGCTGGGGTGATGGGGAAGCGCCGTATAATTACAGCGAGCAGGCACGAGATTTGCTTCAGACGTGTATTCACAAAGGAGAAGACGGCGTAGGCCAGCCGATGTGGAATCCGAAGAATAAGCTGATCAAGTTTGTTCCAAACTGCGAATATTCGGATCCATCGTATCATCTTCCGCATTTCTATGAGCTGTTCGCTTTATGGGCCTATGAAGAAGATCGGCCGTTCTGGGCTGAGGCTGCGGAAGCTAGCCGAGCTTATATGCGGATTGCTTGCCACCCGGAGACGGGCTTGGCGCCAGAGTATGCGCATTACGACGGCACACCGAACGATGATCGCGGCTATGGTCACTTCTTCAGCGATTCCTATCGTGTAGCGGCAAATATCGGGCTGGATGCGGAGTGGTGCGGCGGCTCTAAGTGGCATACCGATACGGCGAATCGCATTCAAGATTTTTTCGTGGATAAGTCGCCTGAGGACTATCGCCGATACCAAATCGATGGCACACCTTTTGAGGAGAAAGCCCTGCATCCCGTGGGTATTATAGCTACGAATGCGATGGCCTCGCTTGCCGCGCCAGACGGTGCTCGTGCCAGAGCATGTGTGGAGTTATTCTGGCAGACACCGGTTCGTACAGGCGTAAGACGGTATTATGATAATTGCTTATATGCGTTTAGTGTGCTTGCATTGAGCGGGAATTTTAAAATTTGGCTGCCTAAATAGGTAGCCAATAGGGAAACCATGAACGCTAGTCGTTTGTGGTTTTTGTTTTAGTTCAAGTTGCCATACACCTGGGCACTGCCAACCTGCCCCCCTCAGCCCCAAACAACCAGCACTCCAACAGCCCGGTAACTTAGAACTCAGCACATAGCTCCCAACAACCCGTCAACTTAGCACCCAGCACCCAGCACCCAACAGCCCGGCAATTTAGAACTCAGCACATAGCTCCCAACAGCCCGTCAACTCAGCAACTCAGCAACTTAGCAACTTAGTACCCAACACCGAACACCTCAACAAATTACCCGCCGCCCCCGCCATTTAACTGGAAAACATACATGTAATTCAGTGACTTTTAGTTAAGAATGAGTTTTAACTGGAAAATATCCAGTTAAATTTCAAGCTTTCGTCACATATTTTGAATTCGTGCGGTATTAGCTGATCTTTATACAGTTATTTCATCAAAAGCAGTAAATCGAGCGACTTTAACTGTATATTTTACAGCTAAATCAGCTTGTCGGCATATTACCTCCCTGCGGTTTATATTTAGGCAGCGCGCAAGAGTGTGTTCACAATTTAGACACATTTTTTTAATCTATTTTTCAGATTTGCTTAAGGTTGGTTTATTGTTCCACCCGTATAGTGATGATGAATAATACGAACGCACAGAAATGGGGGATCTTGGATGCTAGAGGTCAAGCAAGTCAGCAAGCTGTACGAAAATGATCGCGGCGTGCATAACATCGACTTCTCGATGCAGCGCGGTGAAATCGTCGGCTTCTTAGGGCCGAATGGTGCTGGCAAAACAACGACGATGCGCATGATTACAGGTTACCTGAATCCAACGCATGGTCAAATATGGGTGGACGGTCACTCCATGGCTGATAGTCCGAAGAAGGCGCGCCGCAAGATCGGCTACTTGCCTGAAACACCGCCCCTGTACCCAGAGATGACGGTACAGTCCTACCTGCGCTTCATCGCGAACCTGCGCGATGTGCCTGCGCGCGAGCAAAAGCTGCGTGTCGGCGAAGCCATCGACAAGCTCGGACTGCAAGGTCGCGAGAAGCAAATCATTCGCTCCCTCTCCAAGGGCTATAAGCAGCGGCTCGGACTCGCGCAAGCGATTCTACACCAACCGGATCTGCTCATTCTGGACGAGCCCACGTCTGGCCTCGATCCGAAGCAGATCATCGAGATCCGCCAGCTCATTCATGAGCTGGGTGAAAACCACACGGTGCTGCTGAGCACGCACATTCTTCCTGAAATTAACGCGATTTGTAACCGCGTTCTCATTATTAACCAAGGACGCGTCGTCCTTGACGAGCGCCCAGAGCATCTCGGCCGCACGATGGGCGAGACGTTCGAGGTGTCGCTCGAGGTCAAGGGACCTCGCGAGCGGATTTTGACCGAGCTGCGCAGCCTGCCTTCCGTCGGCGAAGTCAAAGAAGTCGACGCGCCGGCAGCTGGCGTAGCAGCCCTTGACGCGCCAACGTCGTCCGCCCTTGTTTCCTCAGAGGCAGACGAAGCCGCCACGCCAACCGACGCACCAACCGAGTCTGTGAAGCTCCTAGTCACCTCCGCAGATCGCTCAGAGGACATCCGCGAAGGATTATTCTACCACCTCGCAAGCGCAGGCTTGCCGATCCTAGCGATGAAGCGGGAAAGCCTCAGCTTAGAGGATATCTTCCTCAAGCTGACGACGGACGAGCCAGCCGACACATCCAATGAGGAGGTAGACACCGATGCGTAGAATTTGGGCCATTTGCTCGAAAGAGCTGCAAATGTACTTCTTCTCGCCAGTTGCGTATGTGGCGTTTGCCTTCTATGTGCTGTTGTCGAGCTTCTTCTTTTATATTAATTTCGTGGCCGGACAGCCGCCGATTGTGGATGCGCGCTCCATTGTGGGCAATACCACCTTCATCTACCTGTTCATTATCCCGCTATTAACCATGCGTCTAGTAGCGGACGAGTTCCGCCAAGGTACGGATGAGCTGCTCCTGACATCACCTGCAGGTATTAGTGAAATCGTGCTGGGCAAATATTTATCCGCTCTAATTGTGCAAGTCGGTCTAGTGGCGATCAGCTTGGTGTATCCGCTCATTATGTCCGCATTCGGCACATTGGATATGCCAGTTACTTGGTTGTCGTACCTCAGCATGTTCCTGCTAGGCTGTGCCATGATGGCAATTGGCTTGTTTGCATCCAGCTTGTCCAATAATCAGATGGTTGCGGGGATTTCAGGCTTTGTTATTTTGCTGTTGCTGTGGTTATTAGATTGGGTGAGCAGCAGCATGACGGGTAAGCTGAAGGATTACGTAGGTCAATTCTCATTGACCAGTCACTTGAGCAACCTGCAAAAAGGCGTCTTCCATGGCGGCGACATCCTCTTTTACATCACATTAACAGCTGTGTTCCTGGTTCTTTGTATACAAGTCCTTGAAAGAAAGCGTTGGAGGTGAGCGGAATGAATAAGTGGATACGGGGAACTAATGCGACTGTTTTATCAATCGCCGTTATCGGCATTTTCATACTTCTGACAATCTTCCTACACTCGCTTAAGGGCTTTCAGGTGGATTTGACGAAAAATAAAAATTTCACGCTCTCGGAGCAAACAACCGCTGCACTCAAAAATCTCAATCAAGATATTCACGTTATCGCCTTTACGAATAATGGAGATGGCAATGATTTTGTGACGCGTCAAGTCACGGATATGGTGGCTGAGTATAAGAAGCAAAGCAGTAAAATTACGTACGACGAGTACGATATGCTGAAGCAGCCTTCGATGGCTAAGCAGTATGGGGTGGACCAAGGTGGAACGATTATTTTCGAATTGGGCACCAAAAAGCAAAACATCAACTTCTATGAACTGTTCGTCGGACAACAAGATGGCTCCTACACCTTCTCAGGTGAAGAGAAGTTTACACAAGCAATTCAAAGCCTGACGTCCACGGAGAAACATACCGTTTACTTGCTCTCAGGTCATCAAGAGTATCCAGCCTCTGCTATGAGTATTTTCAAAAGCAGCCTGACTGCTGCCAACTATGACGTGAAGGATCTGAATCTTTACGTTGAAGGTAAAATCCCGGATGATGCGCAAATGCTCATGCTGCTTGGGCCGACCAACGATCTGAATGACAAGGAAGCAGAGCTTATTCAGACGTATTTGAAGGGTAAAGGTAAAATTTATATCGCGCTGGGCTTCAATAAGGATATGACGACGAAGTGGAAAAACATCGATGCCATCATGAAGACCTATGGTGTTCAAGACCAGCATGCGATTGCGATTGAAACGAAGCAAACGTCCTTGTACGACCCGTTAACGATCATTCCAGAGTACGGTTCACATGATATTACGAACAAATTATCCAGCAATAATTTGATTACCATGCTCTCCTTGGCTGTTAGTTTGAATGCTGATGAAAGTGCGCCGGACTACACCAAATCCTTGTTGTTAACAACAACGGATAAAGCTTACGGTGAAACTGACATCAACCTGCTGGCACAGAACAAGACGAAGCAGGATGCAACAGATGTCAAGGGACCACTTAACTTGGGTTACGCCATCTCAGACAAAGATAACAAGCCGAAAGCTGTTATTCTTGGTGGCTCTACGTTCGTGCTGGATCAAGATATTCAGAATCAAGGGAATAAAGATTTTGCTCTGAACAGTATTGGGTGGCTGCAAGAACAAAAAGACCAAATTACGATCCGTCCACGACAAGGAGATGCGTATCAACAAGCGATGATTACGCCTAGCCAAGCGAATACGATTTTCCTCGTTACGATCGTGTTCTTACCGCTCTTGTTCCTCGTCATTGGCGGCCTAATCTGGTGGAGGAGGAGAAGAGGATGAAACGGTTTATCCCAACGATTCTGTTAGTCGTCATTTGCATCGGTGGTTTCTGGTACGCGTCGAGCAAGGACTTCTTCCAAGAGAAAAAAGATGAACCGAAGTCCCTTCTAACCTTGAAGCAAGAAGACGTGAAGGCTGTCTCGGTGAAAACGGAGGAGGAGCAGATTGAGCTCAGCCGCACGTCCAATGGATGGGATATGCAAAAGCCTGCGGCTGCGCCGATCAATTCGAATCAAGTCGACTCTTGGCTCGATGCTTTAGGTCTGGTCACGTCGACCAAGCTTGTGGAAGATCAGGCGTCCAATCTAGCCGAATATGGCTTGGATAAACCCGTAGGGACTTATGAAGTCGCCTTGAAGGATGGCTCCAAACGTGGCTTACTCGTCGGGACCGCACTGCCGATTGAAGGCTTCTCCTACGTTCAGGTGGAAGGCTCTCCTGCCGTTTATCAAGTCAGTGATCAGTCACTCTCTTCACTTCACAAAGCGGCAGTCGATTTTGCTGATACAAGCCCGATTCAGTTGGAGAACGACAAGGTACAAAGTGTCAAGTTGACATGGAAGGGCCAGTCATGGACTCTTACCAAGACAGATAAAGATAAAGTCGCTGCGGATGCGAACTGGAAGCTTGGGGACAAAGAATTGAAGGGCGCGGATGCAAGTCCGCTCCTGGATCAGCTTATCTTCCTGCACAGTGTGGAACTTCCGCAAGCGACAGCTCAGAAGCCGACAACAGGCGGAGAGCTTAAAATGGAGATTGCATTGACGGTAGATGGTAAAGACGTTACCGATGTCTACGAGGGTAAATTGAGCGGAGAGCAAGTTTGGCTAGCTAAGCAGAGTGGGCAGTGGGCCTACGCGCTGACAGCCGTGGAAATTCAGAAATTAGCAGATGCTTATGCGGGTAAACCTGCACAGCCTGCTTCCTAATCGAAAACTGCTTCCTACAGTGATTCTACTGTGGTGAAGCAGTTTTTTTTGTGCGTGTATCCTCAGGTGGTCGCAGACACACCACTATTTCAGTAATCCCAGCAGTACTAAGCAACTCACCTAACACCTACTACTCCAGCAGTCCCAGGCAACTCACCTAACACCTACTACTCCAGCAGTTCCATCTACCTTGCCAAACTCCTCCCGCCGTAGCCCCGCAGCCATTCATCTCCCCTATGCTCATTGGATAAATCCAGTAGATTGCCTGTTCTAGACCCGGAAAATAGTCTTTCATTGGATAAATCCAGTCAAATCTTAGATTTTGCCTTAGAAATCTCTCTTTTTAAAAGCTTTGAGTGGAAAAGTCCAATGGGATGGTCTGTTCTTGCCCCAGAAAGGGAAAAACACTGGAAAAGTCCAATGGTATCGGCATATTCACGAATCTGGCTTTAAGTGGTGAAGCAGTTTTTTTGTTCAAACGACATAAAACGGCATTTTTTGGGAAAAATAGAAGAGAGGAAAGGAGGTCACATGCACATGTACAACACGCAAGAGAATCAAGCTATTTCTGGTAAAGAACTTTCGTATCTGTCGGATACATTCAAGAATGAAGAATTGTTAGCGAAGCTTTGTGTACAAGGCGCGGTGAACAGCCAAAGTCAGTCCTTGAAGCAAACCTTGTCTCACCTATCTCAGGAACGATTGCAAAATATGAGTATCCTGATCAACGCCCTGCAACAACAATCCGGGATGACCCACTAATTCGAACCTACAAGGAGGTGCAAGACGCATGTATCAGCAAAATTCGCAACAACAGCACCAATATCAGCAAGTCGACTTAGAAGATCTAGACTTTGCCAACTTCGTCCTGTCTGAATTGAAGCGCAGTGCGCGTGAATATACAACGGCTGCTTTGGAAGCTGCAAACCCAGGCATTCGACAGACCTTCGAAACATTATTGCAAAAAACATTGGATGATCAAGCCCTTGTTTTTCAAGAAATCCAGAAACTTGGCGGTTATCAGATTCAACAGGCTGATCAACAGATAATTGGGCAAGAACTGCAGAAGCAGAGTCAGACAGCGATACAGGTACAGTCCATCGTCCAACAGCATGTAAGCAGGGCCGCTTCGGCAAGCTTTACCCAGCAAGATCGGAGTTCCGTGCAGTCTGCGCAGTCGCAGCAGGAGCCTCAATCACAGCAACATCAATCGTACCAAACGCAGTCCCACCAGTCGGAGCAGCAGCACCAACAAAGGCAGCCGTACAGTCAGCAACAGGCACAACAAAGTCAACAGCAGAATCAAGTTGCGGCCCAGCACCAAGCGCCAACACCGTCGTTCCAGCCTGTTAATTATGCCAGCCAGTACCCGAATGCGGTATACAACAATCAACAAGGCCGAGGCCAAGGATACACACCAAGTCAGACACAACAGCAATCCTCTTATAACCAAACCCAAACACGGGGCTACCAAGATCAAAGCCATGAGCCAACGGGCTATGGTCGTGGGTCTCAGGGGTATGCGGCTTCTTCCAACCATATAAATGAGAATACAGGCATAACGGGGACAGGCAGACCTGCGCAAGCTCGCATTGTTTCCCGTACACAGCCCGGTATGCAATCTTCGAGTTCCGAAGGGAACGCCTACACGAATAGGTCGCAAGAAGGTAATAAATATAACTTCTAACCAAGTGTAATCACGCTTTAAACCGTACTGAGACATCCTGGCCTCCTTTTGGCAGGGTGTCTTTTTGCAAATATAAGAATTTATAAGTTTCACTTAATAATTTGGCTATATTTCTCCATAAACGCTCTCATCCTTGATGGACGGCGTAGCCGTTTATTTTGGTTCTTCCTCTAATTTGTCCCACTATTTTTCTAATTCAGGAATGAGTACGGCTTGGCACACATATATAAGGAACATAGGATGTCCAAACTTAGGGAAGAGGGAGCTTAAGCTGATGAAAAAAACATGGGTATATGGTGCGGCTACTTTAGTGGTATTGGGAGCATTAACAACAGCGTGCGGTTCCAAAGATGAGGTCATCCCGTCCGTAGCAACAGGGACGAAGGATGCGGGCACTACGACAACGGTTCAAGTGAAGACGGAAACAGGAACGGGTACGAAAACGACAACGACGAGTGCGAAGCCTGTTATTGATGCCAACTACAAGGTGGATGGGAAGAATGTCACGATCACGTACCAAACATCTAATTTCAAATTATCGGAAGAAGACATGAATAAGGCCAATGTACTGGGAGAAGGACATCTCCATCTGTATGTGGATGGCAAGCAGAAGGCGATGATCGGTAAGACAGGCCCATTAACCCTCACGAATTTAACAACAGGTGCCCATGAAATTAAACTTGAGCTTCAGCAAAATGATCATAAAGAACTCAATGTTGAGAAAATTCTCAATATCGTCGTAAAATAACGAACGTTTGTGCGTATTATGGCGCAAATGAAGCTTCAGTGAAGATCAGACACGTTCAGTTGCATATTCCTCTAAAAGACGGGCGATTAGCCCGTCTTTTGTCATTTGACACACCAGAATGGGTAGCATAGACTGTTGATAGTATGGCAGAACTGCCGCCTAATCGGAGGGAAACAATTGATCGTCGATATACGCAAGTGGAAGCATGTATTTAAGCTCGACCCAGACCGGGATATCTCAGATGAGGCGCTGGATCGTCTCTGTTTATCTGGCACAGATGCGATTCTCGTAGGCGGCTCTTCAGGGGTCACGTTCGATAATACGGTGGATCTGCTTTCGCGGATCCGTCAATACGAGGTGCCCTGTGCGTTAGAGATTTCGAATCAGGAAGCGATTGTGCCGGGGTTTGACCTCTTTTTAATCCCGGTTGTGCTGAATGCAGATGATCCGAAATGGATCGTGGGACAGCATCACGAGGCGCTCAAGGAATACGGCGCGTTGCTGAATTGGGATGAGATCGTAGCTGAAGGCTACATTATATTGAATAAAGATGCGACGGCAGCTCAGCTGACCTCAGCGCGAACCGACTTGGATGCCAAGGACGTAGCAGCATATGCGCGTATGGCGGACAAGCTTTTTCACATGTCGATTGTGTATTTGGAATACAGCGGTACCTTTGGGGATATGGAGCTCGTCCGTCGGACGCGGCAGGTGCTCGAGAATGCCCGTTTATTGTATGGCGGCGGGATCGATTCCCTAGAGAAAGCGCAACAAGCAGCCGAAGCAGCAGACACCATTGTGGTAGGCAACATTATATATAGTGACTTGGAGCAGGCGCTTCAGACCGTGAATGTGAACTTTGATAGAAATGGAAGGTAACCCTAACGTGAATGAAACTGTCAATATTTTAGAAGCGATCAAAAAGTTGAACCCCCAGCAGCGCAAAGCTGTAGAAGCCGTGGATGGCCCTCTATTAATTATGGCTGGAGCGGGAAGCGGAAAGACGCGTGTGCTCACGCATCGGATCGCTTACCTCATTGGCACGCGCAAAGCGGCACCGTGGAACATTTTAGCCCTGACGTTTACGAACAAGGCGGCACGTGAGATGCAAGACCGTGTAGGCAAGCTGGTTGGCGGGAGTGGCAGCGATATTTGGGTCTCCACGTTTCACTCCATGTGTGTGCGGATGCTGCGCAGAGATATTAACCGGATCGGCTTTACCTCGAACTTTACTATCCTAGATTCAGGTGACCAATTGTCTGTCATCAAAACCTGCTGCAAAGAGCTCAACATTGATACGAAGAAATTCGAGCCCAAAACATTCCAAGCAGCGATCTCCACAGCTAAAAACGAACTTATTTCTCCTAAACAATTTGAAGAAAAAATCGGTGACTACTTCGACGGGCTGACCTCGAAAATTTATACCCTTTATCAAAAGAAGCTAAGAGCCAACAACTCCTTGGATTTCGATGATTTGATTATGGCGACGATTCATTTGTTTAAAGAAGTGCCAGAGGTACTGGAATTTTATCAAAATAAATTTCAATATATCCATGTCGATGAGTATCAGGATACGAACAGAGCGCAGTATATGCTGTGCCAAATGATCGCATCCAAGCATAAGCGTATTTGCGTCGTCGGGGACAGTGACCAGTCCATCTATCGTTGGCGTGGAGCGGATATTAGCAATATCCTCAATTTCGAACAGGATTACCCGGATGCAACGGCGATTCTCTTGGAGCAGAATTATCGCTCAACCTCGAATATTTTGCAGGCAGCGAATAAAGTCATTGCCAACAATACGGGTCGAAAGCCGAAGAATCTGTGGACGGATAAAGAAGGCGGCGTCGCGATTAAGCTGTACCAAGCCGATTCCGAGTATGAAGAAGGCTACTTCGTCACGAATGAAATTAATAAGAATAAGTCCAATGGCAAAAGATTCGGCGACCACGCCATCCTATACCGTACGAACGCCCAGTCACGGGTTATCGAGGAAATTCTGATAAAATCGGATATCGCCTACACCATCGTCGGCGGGGTCAAGTTCTATGATCGCAAAGAGATTAAGGATATTTTGGCTTACTTGAGACTCATCTCCAATCCGAATGATGATATCTCCTTGAATCGGATCGTGAACGTGCCGAAGCGGGGCGTTGGGGATACGACGATGGACAAGGTGGCGGATATGGCTGGACGCAGAGGGATCTCCCTATTTGCGATGCTGGAGGAAGTTGATTCACTGGAGATCAACACAAAGGCGAAGCATGCACTTGCTGATTTCCGTGAAATGGTAGATAACCTTAATCGCATGGTGGACTACCTGTCTGTAACCGAGTTGACCGAGAAAATCCTTGAAATGTCCCAGTACCGCATGGAAATGCAGCGCGAGAACACGATTGAATCCAAGGCTCGTCTCGAAAATATTGAAGAGTTCTTGTCCGTAACTATGGACTTCGAGAAGCGCAATGAGGATAAATCCCTCATTTCCTTCCTCACCGACCTAGCTTTGATCGCGGATATTGATACGCTAGACAAAGAAAAGCCCGAAGAAGAGCAGGACGCTGTTGTCCTCATGACCATGCACAGCGCCAAAGGACTAGAGTTCCCGGTTGTGTTCATTATCGGGATGGAAGAAGGCGTCTTCCCGCACAGCCGTGCGTTCGCCGATAACGAAGAGCTCGAAGAGGAGCGCCGTTTGGCCTATGTCGGCATCACGCGCGCCGAGCAAGAGCTGTTCCTCACGTGCGCGCGCATGCGCACGCTCTTCGGCCGCTCCGCCGCGAATGCGCCGTCGAGATTCCTCCAGGAGATTCCGAAGGAACTCCTGGAAAGCGTCTCGGCTGGCGGCTCCAGCGGCGGCTTCTCCCGAGGTGGCCGTTCCGGCACCTCGTCGTGGGGCAGCGGCAGTGCCGCTGCCTCGAGCCGTGGCACCACCACCGGCTCGTCTACCTGGGGCACACCGTCCTCCTTCGGGGGACGGCCTAGCACTGCCGCTGGCGCGGCTGCGCCAAGCCCTGCGGCCGCGTCGAGACCGGCTGCGTTCCGGGCGCCGCAGCCTGCCGCAGGCGGTGCGGTGCCGGACTACAGAGCCAGCGACAAGGTGTCGCATGGCAAGTGGGGCGTCGGCACCGTCGTGTCCGTGAAAGGCTCGGGTGATGACACCGAGCTGCAAATTGCTTTCCCGGCGCCTGTTGGCTTGAAGCGCCTGCTCGCGAAGTTCGCTCCAATCACGAAAGTGTAGGAGCGCTCTGCCTTGTCCCGCCTTGCCTTGTCTAGCCTTGCCCTGTCCCGCCCATATTCCCAATGAGAGAGGAAGAGCCCGTCATGACCGACAAACTCGCGGCAATGAAAACCCTCATCCAAGAAATCAACAAGCATAACCATAACTACTATACGTTGGATCAACCCACGATTTCTGACGCGGAGTGGGATGCGCTTTATGATAAATTGTCCAAGCTGGAGCAGGAGACAGGAGTCACCCTGCCTGCTTCCCCTACCCATCGGGTAGGCGGGGATATTCTCAAAGGCTTTGAACCGCACCGCCATTTAGCCAGACTCTGGAGCTTGGATAAAGCCCAGAATGCCGACGATTTGGCGGCTTGGCACACACGCGTACTCAAGTTGATTGCTGATTACAATAGCAAAAACCCAGAAACGCCTCTCCCAGACCCGTCTTACGTGGTGGAACTCAAGTTTGATGGACTTACCCTGAATCTTACGTATGAGCAAGGTCAGCTGGTTCAAGCATCGACTCGCGGGAATGGCACCGTTGGCGAGGGCATTTTGGCCCAAGTCAAAACGATCAAATCGATCCCGCTGGAGATTCCTTACGATCAAGGGACGATTGAAGTGCAAGGCGAGGGCGTCATGTTCCTGTCTGTCCTTGAAGCTTACAATCAGACGGCCGCAGAGCCGCTCAAAAACGCTCGAAATGCCGCAGCAGGTGCTTTGCGTAATCAGAACCCCAAACTAACCGCAGAGCGCAAACTGAACGCTTTCTTCTATAATGTGGGCTTTAGTAGTGATCTCCAATTTGAAAATCACGCCGATATGGTTCAGTTTCTGCGAGATAATCTCTTTAAAGTGAGCAATCGCACGCGATACTTCTCCACGATCGAGGAAGTGAGCGGAGAGCTCGAACGCATCGCGGAAGAACGGTCCAGCTTCGATTTCCTCATTGACGGAAGCGTCGTGAAGCTGACAGATATGCGCACAAGGGAAGTATTCGGCTATACGGAGAAATTCCCGCGTTGGGCAATTGCATATAAGTTCGAAGCGGAAGAAGCGACGACAACACTTCAAAGTGTATCTTGGGAAGTTGGCCGCACAGGCAAAATCACACCATTAGCCCGCGTAGAAGCGGTTGACCTCGCAGGCGTGACAGTGCAGAACTGTACGCTCAATAACATTGGCGATATCGAGCGCAAAAACCTCAAACACGCCCTCGGCAGCCTTGTCTACATTCGCCGTTCGAATGACGTCATTCCAGAGATTCTCGGCAAGGTAACCGAGGAGAATGACGGCGAGGAAATCATCGCACCGACGAATTGCCCGTCCTGCGGCAGCGAGCTTGAGATGCGTGGCGCGCACCTCTTCTGTCTCAACCGTCTCGGCTGCAGTCCGCAGCTCGTGGGCCGGATGGCGCATTTTGCTTCGCGTGATGCGATGGACATTGAATTTTTCAGCGAGATGACCGCTTCACAGCTGCATCAAGAGCTGGATGTCCGCGATCCTGCGGATCTGTACACCTTGCAATTCGAGGATCTCGTCAAGCTCGATCGCTTCGGCGAGAAGAAGGCGCGCAATCTCCTTGGCGCCCTCGATAAGAGCAAGTCCCGCGATCTCGCGTCTTTCCTGTATGCACTTGGCATCCCGAACTCGGGCAAAACCACCACGAAAGTGCTGGCCGACCACTATCGGAGCCTTTCGCGCATTATGGAGGCGACGACAGAAGAGCTTATCACCCTCCCAGACGTGGGCGGTATCGTAGCAGAGAGCATTCATTCGTTCTTCCGCGACCCTGTTATGGTGTCCAGCATTGAGCGGATGCTCGCAGCAGGCGTTAATCCTGTAGCTGAGGAAGCGCCAGTTGTAGTGGCTAGCGAGGATAACCCGTTCTTCGGCAAAACCATCGTCCTCACAGGAACGCTTTCCTCGATGGGTCGGGATGAGTGCGCCAAAAAGCTCGAAGCCAGAGGAGCTAAGATCACCGGCAGTGTCTCCAAAAAGACCGACATCGTGATCGCCGGCGAAAGTGCAGGCAGCAAGCTGACCAAAGCGCAGGAGCTAGGCATTCGAATCATTGAAGACGAGCAGGAGCTTTTACAACTGCTAGGTGAAGCTTAATCCATAGAAGCGAGGTGACAACGCCATGCCCAAAACTCTACATATCGTAAATGGTGACGCATTTGGAGATAAACTACGTACATCCAGTATAGATGGTGAGATTCTGGTATGGCGCGAGTCGCTTTATGAGGGACCTATCGGCATGCAAATGTCAGATAGCGTCCTTTTATCTATGAGGGCCTCTTATATGAATCACCGTTACGGCATTCCCGAGAACATATTCAAATCGCAGACCATGCAGCAGGAAGCAAAGCTAGATACCCTCTCGAATGAAGTGGGTGAGGTTGTCCTATGGTTTGAGCATGATTTATATGATCAATTGATGCTGTCTTATTTGCTTTCTAGAATCGCTGAATTACCTCGTCGTTCCTTCCAACTGTCGTTGATATGCATAGATCGCTTCCCTGGAGTTAACCCATTCTATGGTCTAGGACAGTTAACTGTGGATCAAATCCTTCATCTGCATGGCACCTGGTTGCCTGTCATTGAAGACCAGCTGCGCCTTGCCTGCAAAGTGTGGACAGCCTATTCGGCTTCTGAGCCTTTGTCTATGGCTGCTATATTAGAAGAAGACCTATCGGCACTCCCTTTTCTTAAAAAGGCCTTAGCGGCCCATACAGCTCGATTTCCTTCTGCTCAAAATGGCTTGTCCGCCATTCAGCAGCAGATTCTTGAGCTGTTAGGGGACGATGAGGTATCCATCTTGTCCTTATTTCAAAAGGTATCCGAACAAGCCAACCATTATGGCTTAGGTGATTTGCAGTTCTGGGGCATTGTAGATGGATTGTGGCATTGCGAAAAGCCTTTAATCCAAGTACTTGGTGGAGATAAGCTCCCGAGGTACGGAGAAGCGTGGCCGCCGGAATTTGAGAATTATAGAGTAAAGAGAACAGAAATGGGTAAACATATTCTTGCTTGCAAACGGGATTATATCTTTCTGAATGGGATCGATGAATGGATCGGTGGAATTCATTTACTCGGTACGAAGGATATTTGGCGCCGAAATGCAGTAGCCGCAGGCTTTTCCAAGCTGTAAGATAATGGATGTAAAAAGTCGCTTGCATTTCGTTTTGAAACCTGATAATATATGTTCTTGTCACCGCAAGAGCGATACATTAACGCTTTAAACGGTAACGCAATAAAGCTCTTTGAAAACTGAACAAATGAATGAAGCATATCAGCAAATTCAGTCACGTAAGTGACTACAATTGAGATTGCAAAATCTCGCTAGCTTCAAATGAGCAAGTCATCTTTTCTATTATGGAGAGTTTGATCCTGGCTCAGGACGAACGCTGGCGGCGTGCCTAATACATGCAAGTCG
>NZ_JCAUAZ010000013.1:0-177881 GCF_059692215.1 Paenibacillus sp. J22P51
CGATCTATGAAAAAGAAAAAAGATGAACTTGAACTCGCTCTTCGAGGTTACGTTAATCCTCATCAACGCTTGATGCTTAAAACCATTCTAGGTCACATTGATTTCCTTTCAGAACAAATTGAGATGTTAGATCAAGAAGTTGCCCAGAGAGTTATTTCAGATCAAGAAGACATAGATCGATTAGATTCTATCCCTGGAGTTGCCACTCGAATGGCTGAACAAATCTTAGCTGAAATTGGAACAAACATTAAAGAGCAATTTCCAAGTGCGGCTCACTTGTGTTCTTGGGCAGCAGTTGTACCCGGACATAATGAGAGCGCAGGCAAAAGGAAGTCTTCTAAAGGTAAGAAAGGAAACAAATATTTGAAATCTGCCCTAACAGAGGCGGCACATTCCGTAGGTTCCTCTAAAAATTATCTTGGTGCTATGTATAGACGAACTTTGGCACGAAAAGGTAGGAAAAGAGCAGCTATTGTAGTGGCCCGTGCCATGCTAAGAATCGCTTATTATCTACTTACAAGAAAAGAAATGTATGTTGATCTAGGTGAAGATTATTTTGATAAGCAAAAACTTGGAGCAATTGTACGGAATTCGGTTCGAAGGCTTGAAACTTTAGGCTACAACGTTACGATTTCGGAAGTCTCCTGATCTATGCCCCCTTATATCCTTGGCGCTACACTTTTTAAAAACGAATGGGCAGCGTCCTCTTTAGTGCTGTTCATTTTCTTCGACTGCCAGACTTTTAATTTTCATGGTAGTTGAGCAGCTCATTTTATCTTATCGGTAATGGGAAAATGTTCTTGTCATCTGACATTAGATTCTTGTCCGGTCCTCAGCAAGATTTCCTCAGATCGCACGCCGATTGTCGTTAGCTAGGCGTTTATATCACAAAGAGCAGATAGCCGCGTCATCTGCTCTTTGTGATAACTATGATTTTAGGAACGAGGAACGGATATTATCCAGTTTTCAATTGCATCGATTGTAATTTTCAGTTGCTCGTCGGCTGAAATGTCCGCCGGTAAATCCCCTCTTTGAAAGCCGTAGCTGCCAAATTGTGCATGATTGCCCCCATCGATGATTTTAAATGTTGTCGAAGCAGGCAAATTGGGCTTCGCAGATTCCCAAGTATCCTTATTTACAGCGCCATCCTTTGTGCCAATAATCGATAAGACTGAGATGGAAGAGGAGCTTATGCTTCCTTTCGCATCAGGATAAGAGGCCAAAAAGAAGATGCCCTTAATACGGTCTTGATGGGCTTGCGCAAATCGGGATGCCATGACACCACCCAGCGAATGCCCGCCTATAACAAAAGCGGTATCGGGAAATTCCTCCAGCAGTAAATTGCCACGATCGCCTCCTAATACGGCTAAATCCAAGGGCATTTTAACGATATAGGTAGGGTGACCGCTCTCGGCTAATTTGCCAGCAAGTGTTGCATAACTCTCGGGTTCCACTAAACCGCCCGGGTAGAAGATAATGCCAGGACCTTGTTTCGTCTGTTGCGGAGTGAACTGTATCCAATTTTTTGTATTCAATACCTCAACGCGACTATTACTCTTCATGGCTTCGAGTGCTTTGGCGTCAGGATCGTAGGGATTGATGAGAACAGCAACGAGTCCAACTGCGATGACGACAATAAGCACAAGTAATTTCCACCAGCGAAATTTGAAGAATGATTTCACAAATTTACACCTCCCATTTAATACCGAAAATCTGCGCATAAACAGTCTTGTCGATACTGTTTTTCTCTTGTATCTGACCACACTGCTTTTTCAGTGGAACATCTTCTTTTAATTTTTTTCTCGTCCTTTCTAAAATCCTTTGAGTTGTTAGCAGCCCGCTGTCCTGGTGCTATCGTTCTCCGTTAGTACAATGCCAATCCCATTCCCGAGTAATGGTGATTATTAGGCCCTGTTAGAGCCTCGTGAACGTTATGTAATCGACTTGGACTGGATCTGCCGATTCGATCCGAAGTGCCCGGTTGATCTGTCCCCGGTGATATTGCCCATGTAAGAGGACCTGCAACAGGATGTCCCGGACGGACGTTCGGGACGGAACCCCGCTCTGGTTCGCATAGTCGATCATCTCGTCCAACTCAGATTCCTCGAGCCCTTCGATATAGACGCGATATTGCTCGGCGTTTTCTTCGAACATAGTCCGGATCGCCGTCAGGTCTTCCGCTTCCTCCCACAACGAATATTGCGCGCTGCCCTTGCCCTGCAATCGGGACAGCCAGACTCGTTCCGCGACCGCGACGTGCCTAACCAGCTTCAGAAGGTCCTTGTTCTTCGTCTCACTCTCCTCGAGTGCGTCCAAGATGCGTCCGTCCGCCCAGTACAGGTGGTCCATCATGCGGTTGATCGTCTTCATTTCGGTTTCCCCCTCTTCGTCTCATCGATTACTTGAACCTACTGTTCTTACGTTAGTTGAATGAACCGCCTTTTGTTTCTAGCTTTTGAGACAGAAATTCTTTATGTACTTCAGAAAGCTTTAATAATGCGAACTCATCTCGCTTAATTAATTCGATGAGCTTAGTTGACTCTGTTTTAGCTAAATCATATAGTGTCTTATTTATTATTCCGCTGATATAAGCTTCTTCCAGTTCATCCGTATCCTTATTAATTAGTTCACCAGATGGTAAAACAATTAAATCCAGAAACAAATCTTCCATCCACGGTACATTGTTCTCACTGATTCCATTTTGGGAACATATATCTATGTACCACTGCACAATATTACCCTTTGAATCAAACATTGTTGTTACCGAATGGTTATGACCTGAAGGGAATTGTTGAAGCCATAGATAGCCATCATCAACAATGCAAATTCTTTTTCCGTTATATTCAATGTAAAGTGGGGCTGATACTTTGACAATTCGCAAGAGGGTCACATAACCATTAAAGCTATCCGATTCGATAAAAGACTGAGCATATTCCTTAACTAAAACACGCTTCCAATCTGTACGATCCCCAAACTTCCTTTTTGCACCAATACTCCCCCCAATTGCTTTCCTTCAGCATAACATTTTCCCACTTTAAGGAAAACGACTTATTCGAATTAACCAGTCCATTAGTTGAGAAAACGGCAGCCATTTATGCAGGCTGCCGTTTTTCTTCGTATTTATTGAGCTATCGTTCTCCGTTAGCACAATGGGTCACGATGGTAAAATATTACAATATTTTATAACTATGTTTTTGAAAAAGCTCAGAATACAATCCCAATAGAACTCACGAACACTGTTTTGGATTTTAATGGTTCCTTTGAATCAATAGGTTTTAATCCACAATCGTATATAAGCTTAACATAGTAACCGAATAATTCTTTTTTTATTGCTGTCGCATCCTGAACACCGCATCCGTCAGAAGTATCTTTCCAAGCATTGTTAAAGTCTGAAGTTGCCCATGCATTTGCACGTTTTGCGTTTAGCCAGGGACACCAAGCTAAAAAAGCACTAAGGATAATAATTAACACAATCGTCCCTTTAATCAATTTTCCCTTATTGCTCATCACACTTTCTCCTTCCTTGCTTAATGTTAAATAACTTATTTGTCCCTCTTTTGAATCAGCAATAAAGAAAACAAACGATATGGTATCACATTTCCGCTAACTCTAATCGCACCAGCATTTTCATCAGGTTTCCAAAAAAAGAAATAATAACTATGCCATCTATAAAATGGGTTTGCCAGGAACCAATTTGATGTGGTTCTCCACAGTTTTGAATAACGTCATTTTTATTTGCCCCTATTCCGAACTCAATACCTTTGATTTTACCTTCGGAAGCAAATGTAAGAAATTCTTTATCTAACGTCAACTTTTTACTTAAATTAGTGTCTTCGATAAAAATGATTTTCGTTTCATCTTCGTATTTAACGATTTTCCCCATATTTTCAGCCACGAATCGAACAGGTACATATGCATGACCGTTATGATTTAACACAACATATTCATTCGTATCCAACTCTTTGGTTTCACCATTAAACACAAACTTGGAAGGAAACAAATACGCTTGAATTGTGTCTGAGGCATATACAGCGGTTGTCGCGGTTTAACCAATTCCGCAAATTAGACCTAAAACAAACTTTTTCAAAGTTCATCACTCCAATTGTTTATTCTAACGAATTAGACGAATCGAAAAAGTAAAAAGTTACCATTTTCATTGTTTTTTTTACAAAACATCTTCTTGTCACCCGACAATGGTGGACGTGAGATAGACGAAATGTTGAACTTCCATGAGACAGGCTTTTGATACCTTAAAGTGCCTTGGTGGTTTGCCAAAATCATACTGTTCTATTTGGTGTAACCCTCCGCCGCTAACAAAAAACACCAACCAACTTGTGGTGGTGTCGGATTGTCATGGCTATCTTTTCCCAATGCTTATCGGATCGAAGGCGGGCTGAGCTTGAATGATGAGTTTCTTTCTATGACTTACTATTTTTTCTGGCCCAGCATGTGGTCCACAGTCTTACTGAGCTGGCTAAAAATAAAATTCGGCGCTATCCGGTTCATCATTTTTAAAGCATTGCTTTGGCCGGGCCGGATTTCGTATCGGTCACTCTCCATTCCTTTGATCGCAAAACTCACCATGTCAGCAACCGGCATCGCCTTTGAACCTGTCAAATCTGCCGGATCGAATGTATCCACCAGCGGAGTTTCTGTCAAAGGTGGAGCCAGCTCAAATACTTTGACCTGGGTGTTTTTAAGCTGTGCTCTGAGCGAAAGCGTATAGGAATGAATGCCGGCCTTTGCTGCGCAATAAATGGGCGAGATCGGAAGAGGCACGAAAGCAAGTCCTGATGAGACATTTATGATCGCAGCCGATTCTTGCGTTTTCAGATGCGATAAAAATTGCTGCACCATCCAGATCGGACCACTGAGGTTCGTTTCGATCTCGCTGTTCAAATCCTCCAGGTCGTTACCCGCAGCATGAAGATTTATTCTTCGCATAAACCCTGCGTTATTGATCAAGACATTGAGCTTGGGAAATTGCTTCACCACTGCAGCATACAATGCTGCAATCGCTTGAGGATCTCCCGCATCGCTCTGAAACGTATGTACCTTTGGCAGTTTTTTCTTAGTCGCATCAAGCCTCGCTTGATCCCGCCCCGTAATAATAACGGTATTCCCGAGCTTCAACAGCTGACTTGCAAATTCGAAGCCAATGCCGGATGACCCGCCCGTAACAAGAACCGTATTGCCGCTCATTTTCATCAGATTCCACCCGTTCCTTCCATCTCCATAAGTAAGGTACTTTCTACCAATAAGTGTACATGAAGTTTATATAGATAGGAAGGCATCATTAAATTGAAATAAAAAAATTTACATTGAGTTTCCTAGTATCCACTCGACTTCAGTGCTATCAATAGACAATTATTCTACGAACGATTCCAACGAATTCCATCCCGATAGATAGGCAGGTCACTGAAAAAGTGTTCTTGGCAAATTTTCAAAATAGAAGTTTTTGTACAGATGTACGAATGAGGATTTCCACCCCGGCGAAACGCCGTTGCATTTCTTTATTTTCGACGTAAACATGTAGTGATTGGATGGAGTACCGATGTGAAATCGTCAGAAGGAGGCTACTGCGCATGCCCGCTAAAAATGGCTTCAAACATGTCACAAGGGGAGTCTCAATTATTACTTGCACAAAGAGAGCCGAGTACATCGATAATTTGTTTAATAATTATGCTCGGCAAAAATGGGGTAAGAAGGAACTTATCATTATTATCAATAAAGATGATATTAAAATAGACAAATATAAAAAACTGGTTAGAAAGTATAAAAACGTATCCGTGTATCGCCTTCCTGAAAAAGACACTCTAGGAAAATGCATAAATTACGGCGTGGATAAATCAAAGTACGAGTATATTGCCAAATTCGATGATGACGACTTCTACTCACCTTCGTATTTGTCCGAATCGATACGAGTACTTTCGGAGAAAAAGGTCGATGTGGTCGGAAAGAGCGCCCATTATGTTTGGCTTAGTGGCCATCGAGTATTGATTTTAAGGTTTCCGAGAGAGGAGAATACGTTTGTGGATACACTTCCTGGAGCTACACTTGTATTTAAAAAATCGGTTTGTAAACGCGTTCGCTTTACAAATATAAATATAGGTGAAGATACTCGGTTCTGCAGGGATTGCAAAGTGAGGGGGTTTAAAGTGTATTCTGGAAATAGGTTTAATTTTGCTGCTCTTCGAAGGAAGTTTTCAAAAAATCATACGTGGATTATTTCGGAAAAGTCGCTTTTATCCAGTGATATAAGAGTGCTGCGTAACATTAAGTATTACAAGAAATTCGTGACCAGACTACCCCGTTCCGTTAGAAAGACCGACCTCCATTCCTTAGTTAGGTTTGACGAAGTTTAATCTACTACGATCCTATCCCTTTTACTATTCGGTTGAGAAATTACCTAAAATTCAATTTCATCTTTTGACTTATTAAACATTTGATGTGGTATCAGCGGGGGAACCTCGAAACGTTTTCCGATAGTTCAGATCCTTAATGCTACAATATATTATCCCAAGTTGCTCTAGCCACACCAGGTATCCTGTTCCAAGGACAACTTGGGTCATCACAAGGCTCATCAGGGTCATAATTTCCATGCCTCGTTTCCCGGTAGTTGAATAGGCTGTCAATCATTTGGTAGTAAATTTCAGTAATAATTCAATTCACTAAGTTCAATTGCATCTCACCAGTAAATTTAATTATTTCTCCTTGCTTTATTTCATAGCATTTATTTTCTAAATTCACCTCAATGTACGATTCAAATATTCCAACGTCGCAAAGCAGTGTGTACTCATCTATAAGTTCTTTTACTTCTGCTATAAAAATCGTATGTGGAGACTCCTCTATAGGTTGCTGTATTCCAATCCGATTTTCGCTTTGTAACTTTACATACTCATTTACATAAACGATTTCCAGTTCGAATTGGTAAGTCTTATTTAATTCCATTCGATGAGGAGGCTTGTTATTCTGTAATTGCTCATTTATGTGACTTAATCCACACCAATAATGACAGTCATTTTCAGGAATCTTGATCTTCAAAATGGATTCGTAACCAGCCAATATATTTTTTACAAGTAAAACCTCTGCTTCAGTTTCAGTCTAACACTTTATTTTCAATGAACATTCACTGACAAATAGGACTGTTAGCACTTTGTTTAATATTCGAGCAGTAAAAAGACACTGAGATCCTAATCATCAGTGTCTTTTATGTTGATACTTTTCCTCCAACATCTTATTTCATCGTTGAAATCAGACTAATTCACTTTAGCTCTATTAGCTGAAACTGACTTCACGTTCTTGTTGGATGGTTGATTAAAGCACCTTAATCAGTTCTTCTAGCTCTTCAACCAATACTTTTGCAAGTTCAAAATTAGTATCTTTTAAAGCCAATTCTATTTTCATTTCAACTGATTTTTTATTTTGTTCATTTTCTAGATAGTCTCTATCAAAATGGCTCGCATAAATCATCTGTCTAAATTTTCGCATACTCATTTTTCTAATCGTCTTATCGTCAATGATTAACACATAATCCATACCATTTACAACAGAATAGAAATCATGAGAAATCATGAGAATCGCACCTTTATAGTCTTCAATGGCTTTCTCCAGCGCTATTTGTGTATAGGTGTCCAAATGGCTTGTCGGTTCATCAAGAAGCAATACGTTTGCTTTACTGGCAGAAACTTTAGCCAATTGAAGCATGTTTTTTTCTCCACCAGATAAAGATGCTATCTTTTGATTAACGATTTCTCCTTCAAAGCCATAGTTTGAAAGATATGATCTAACCTCATCATACGTTTTAAACCCAGCATCGATGAATTCTTCTAGTATTGTATTAGAATCCTTTAGCACTTCTCCTTGATTCTGAGATAAATAAGCCACTTTAACATCAGCATGTATTTCAATTGAAGCATGATTATTTTTAAAGATATCTCGGAGTAAAGTCGTTTTCCCGGTACCGTTTGGACCAATAATGGCTACTTTATCCGTAGATTTTATCTCAAAGTTAACATTATCTAAAAGCAACTCATCAAAGGTAACACTATAATTATTGACATTTACAACAATGGTGTCTTCCATCTCATTTTCAATACCAAAACTAATATTCGGTTGCTTAATATCAACAAATGGTGCTTTAATTCTACGTGCTTCCAATCTCTCTTGAAATCTAACTCTAGCTTTTAACGCTCTACCTCTAGATGCTTCTGAATTATACGTTGCGATAGCTCTAAGATTATCAATAATGTTATCGTATCTCTCAATTTCTTCTTGTTCAGCGACTGCGATTTCTTGTAACTCAATTTTAGTCTGAAGTAATGAGAAGTTGTATTCAATATATCGCCCATCAAACTCTTGGATCTCCATGTTTTCAAGGTGTAGAATTTTGTTGAAACAATGATTCAATAGATATCGGTTGTGCGTAACAACTAGCAGCATTCCTTTGTGAGAATTAATCAGATTTTTAAGCGCATTTAGGTTTTCAAAGTCTAAAAATACATCTGGTTCGTCCATAATCATTAAGTCTGGACTACTAAGCATTTCCTTCATCACTTGAATAAGTTTGAATTCCCCACCACTCAGGTCGGATACCCTAAGATCTTTTAGCTTCATGAGGTTTGCTAGATTTAGTTTCTTATTAATGTTGCTTTCAAAATCAGCCCCACCGATTGAATCAAATGCGTCTAAAGCTAATTGATACTTTTCTAATAACGCATCCATATCCGATGATGTTTCCATTTCCGTACAAATAGATGTTATTTCATTTTGTATCTTAATAAATTCTTCCCCTATATATTCAAAAACTGTTGTTTCTTTCGTTTTGTCGAATTGGGGGAATTGACTTACATGCCTAATTTTGCAAGTCGTGTCTATTTCTAACTTGCCCTCGAACAAATATCTTTCTGGATCCATCAGTATATCTATCAATGTACTTTTCCCACTGCCACTTGTTCCTATAAAAGCGCAATGTTGTCCCTCTTCAAGCGTAAATGAAATGTTTTTATATAGTTCTTTTTGCGGAAATGAGAAGGATAAGTTTTCAACTTTTATCATAGTATTACCTTTCTTTAT
The DNA here is from genome assembly GCF_059692215.1 of Paenibacillus sp. J22P51. Lineage (NCBI taxonomy): Bacteria > Bacillati > Bacillota > Bacilli > Caryophanales > Paenibacillaceae > Paenibacillus > Paenibacillus sp. J22P51. Next base: position 9,076 of record NZ_JCAUAZ010000013.1, read on the forward strand.
AACTAAAATAGTGACAATTATTAGATGTATTGAAGAGCATAGATTTCGAGTTTACCGTTGTTAGAATAACACTTGTTACAACCAACTTCAATCAATTCACATTAAAGTTGTTCGTTAAATCGAAAAATACAACTTAGAATAAAATGAGCACGCCTGTTGATTAGCCAGATACTGGATTTAGAAGGTTATACAAATAGACAATTTGTTCCTTAAATCGAATAAAAAAACCTACATGGTATTAGACTGCTCAACAGCAGTCAGGCACCATGTAGGTCTTCCAAGGGGACAAAACCGATCTTATCCATTATACTGGCGGCTGCACCAACAACAACTTCCCAAGCTGGATCACCGTTTGATCGTACCAATCCGGATGCTGCCGAACATGCTCCCTACTTCGCTCATTGCCGCATGCCTCAAACACAGCCGCTTTGTCTGTCTTTTCGGTATCGACTTCGAAGCGAACTGTATGTCTCCCATTCGAAAGCTCTGGCAAGAAAACATACTGATTCCGATTATGATCGTTGTATGGCGTGAATCGGTCGACAAGGAAGGGCTCCCCGTCATCCACCGTCACCTTCAATCTGCCGGAATCAGGTCCCCCGATATCGAACAGCCCGATGTGAGTACCTTCGAATTGCACCGTGAAAGCCTCTCCAGGATCGACTGCTCGCCATAGTCCAGGGAACAACCATTCATACTTGCGGGCCAGCGCAAAATCATCGGGAGTCACGTAGGACCATCCTGCCGATAAATTAGCATGGCCATCCAGCGGCAGCATAGTGGCGTACTCCCAAGGATTGGCCGGGACCAAAGGGGCATGAGGCAAGTTATGTTCCACCCTTCCCAAGTGACCTTGAAGTTCGGTAATTTTCTCAAACGACCGAGTGATCGAATCTGTATAAATCTGGTGTCCTTCAGGAATTGTCGGATGGATCGAATCATGCGTAAAAACAATAGCTCCGGGAATGGACTTGTCTGTCCCTGAGCCCCCTGAGGTAAAAATGAGCTTCCCCTCCATCACCAAATGACTGACCGCTATGCCCAGATGAATCGAAGGAATACCGTAATAATCGGCCACATCCTCTTGCATAAGAGCTCCCTTCTGGTACTCCCCAGACTGAAATCCTACAACATCTCGCTCCTTCAGCGTATAAACGAACAGGATATCTGTAAATCGACTCCGCTTGCGGATTTGACGGACAATTCCTTCGATCCGCGCCTTGGACTCGGGAACTCCGCCATCGTTACCGACAAATTCAACAAACACTAGATCAGGCTGATGGCGCAGTACATCCGTCTCCAAACGGGCGCAGCCCAAATCCGATCCAGTACCGTCAATGCCTGCATTCACACAGCGGATATCCGCCTTGGGATATTGCCCCCGAAGCCAATCCGCCGTCATGACCCTATATCCTTCAGAACGCGTATTACTGCCGCCAAAATAAACAATTGTCACCGTTTCCCCATTTTCCAACTTCTGAAACACATTAGGTAACCCTCTTCGAGGGAATAATTCCTGCATCGCGACTTCACCTGACCTCACTGATCGTTTTTAGGAGCAAACAATTTTACAGCAAACACTTCATGATAAGGCGAACCGTAAGTTGCGCAGAAATTAATCCGGACTCGAGTTACACATTTCGCATCCACCTTATGTTTATTCAACGTGAGATAATTTCCACGGGTTATGATTGCTCTCTCGGTTCCATCCTCTAAGGTCAAGGTCACATCATAATCTTGCATAAGAGGCTCAATCGGATCGTCGAAATGCTCCAAATCCAGCTGTGAGTTGAAAACGAGATGAATTTCATCCAGATTTTTAGGGCTTGCAAAACAGAGTTCCAACCACTCCTGTCCTTCCGTACGTTCGGAAATCCAGCCGTTCGGCAGCCCATAAGGTCTAGAGTAGCCGTTGACGACGTTCTCTGGATTATACATATTCTGGAGTGGCAGCAAGTCCTTAAAGCAGATACTCTTATTGAATTTCTTCAGCCTAGACGGCTCCTCCGGCCTATAATGGAAGCTGACCGCTCCTGTCATTTTCTCTTCATTGCCGTATACGGCAAGACTCGCTGTACCTTCCAGTACGATGTAAATTTTGTCGTCCGTCAGCTTCTTGCAGTCCAAGTCCAGCGTGATCCAGTCGTCATGACCAGCTGCAATAGTCAAGCTGTAGTCTTTCAACTGGCTGGTGGGAATGTAGTTTTCCTTCCGTTCCCCGCCAAACAGCTTCACATGCAGTTTTTCCGAATGCTCGGAACTATTTTTTATTTGGATCCGTACGCTTTCCACCACGGATGTCTGAATCGGCAAGACCAAACATAACCCATTCTCCAAGGGAATTGCTTCGGTTGGATGAAGATTGTCATAACTGCGCTGAGACGAGGCACTTACGCTTAATCCGTCAGCAAAGTAAGGATCCAATTCCTCTTTAAGCCCTACAATCGTTTGCCCGTCCCGAAGCAGCAGCGACTGCAGCTCCCTCATATGAGCTTCAACAATGTCTGCGGGGTCTACGTCATATTTCGAGCATAGCGAAGCGGCTGTTCCGACTGCCTGCCCCATACAACCACACGTTGCCATTACCCTTGTCGATCCGAAAGCAACATGGGTAGCGCTTATATTGCGACCAGCGAACATGAGGTTAGGTATATTTTGCGAAAATAAACTTCGGAACGGTATATTGTATAAGCCAGGCACAAAATTCCATGCTGTAGCCGGTCCCTCATCGTAGATGCCCTTAGCAGCATGTAAATCCATATACCATCCCCCGACGGATACAGCATCTTCGAAATGCGGCTTTGCTGTAAGATCGTTCTGAGACAACATGTGATTCCCAATAAATCGCCTCGATTCCCGTTTTCCCGGAATTGGGCATACATAATCCAAGATGAGATTGTCCACATCATCAAATTCGCCGCTATTTTTGATATAATCCCAAATCCCGTAAACCAATTTCCGCAGCTCTAATGCAATGTCTTCATTGTTTGTAATAACATCCATATGCCCGCCGTATTCCAGCCACCACAATCCGCCAAGTCCGTTGATTTTTCTTGGAAAAGCCCGATGGTTCAAGCCTTTTCTAATACTATCGAAAAAGGCCAACTTCGTAATATCATACGCAAAGCCAGGCCTCTTGTACGGAACGGAATATTCTACGTCGCGGGCTTGGAAAAGGATCGTGTCTCCCATAGTGTAGCGGTCCGCCACTTCAGGAGCCAAGTCTTCCTTGTATTCATGCTTCGCTTCTCTCCCCCATCGGAAGAGAGCACCTGCCTGATATCCGACAACCCCGTCTCCGGAGCAATCGATGTAGGTTCGGCTTTCAAAACGGAATTTCCTTTCGGAAGCCAATTGAAGGCCCTCAACCCATTTGATTCTGCCGTTCTCCATTCCCGTTTCATGCACGCATGTATTCAGAAATAGAGAAATGTTAGGCTCATCATAGACCATATCCAACAAGACCGTATCTGATAGCGAAAGCATGAGCTTTTTGTTATATAACGGATTATAGTGGAAAATCTTCAACTTGAGTTCTTCCACCAACCCGCCTTCACGCGCATAATAGGATGGACTTTTTCCGAGATAGGCCGACCCGTTGATATGAACCCTAACCTCGCTGCTGGCATTCCCCCCAAGAACAGGTCGATCATTAATAAGTGACACTTGCAACCCTTGACGAGCGGCAGCAATGGCGGCGCATAGCCCAGCAATACCTCCGCCTACGACGGTTACATCCGCTTTAATAAGCTCCATTTTGATAACCTCCATGATTAGATACATCTATCATGGTAAGCCTTTTGATCCCCGTTTTTTTACATGATTTCGAGAAAAATTCATACATTTTTTTGCAACCCTATTTGGTTTCATACCTTGTCATTTTTATCCGATATTGCTTAGGTGTATCGCCCGTATATTCTTTAAATAGTTTGCAAAAATACCCTTCATTTACAATGCCTACTTCCTCACACAATTCCAGTAACGAATAATCCTGAACATTTAACAGTTCGAGCGCCAATTGGATTTTTTTACGGTTGATGTAGCTGATAACACCTTCGTTCATTGTTTTCTTAAATAGGCTGCTAAAATACGATGGCGCTAAGTTCACATCCTCAGCAATAGCCTCCAAAGTTAAACGCTGTTTCAAATTTTTCTCTATAAAGCGCATGGCTCTCATGATTTCTGCCCGATGTAAAAGTTGGCCGGCGTGTACATATTCGAATGTGAAGTCGCTAATATAGGTAAGTTGCTCCCGAAATGCCATAAATTCGATGGGAAACTCTGCTATATCCGTGGTCGAGGTATTCCCCGATTTAAATTTCATTATTATGTCTCTGTACAAGTCTCGAAGCATAGGTGCCATGATGGACCTATGAATTTTATGATCAGTAGCAAATTGGTTTAACTCAGCAAATTCTTTCTCCAGCTCTTCCTTGGAAACTTGTCTTTGCACCCCTACAAGAAAATCAGCCAGTTTCTGCTGGAATTCCTCTCTTTTGTCATTCCGGTAATTGAACCGATGCGCGGGTGTTTTGACTACCTTCTCTGCATGATAATAGAAATCCTCACTCACATTTTGAGCTTCCGTGTAAGCTTGTTTGATGGATTCCCAGCCTCGATGCGGACCGCCAAAAGCTACGGATACCCTTTGATTCAAATACTGCTGCAAATGGGAGACGATCTGACTCCCCAATGCCTGGCAGGCATACTCCGTATCCATATTACTGCGATTATTTTCCCAGGAGAGAAAGCCAATAAAACGATTATTAGATAGATCCGTAGCAACACCCTTGCCACAATTCATCACCGTTTCTTCGATGACATTCGTAATCGCATATTTCAAGATGCTTTGGTCAACTGCTGAATATTCATTGCGAAAATTTTCATACAGATTCATTTCAACAATAAAGCAGCAGTAGTTGGTTTGAAAGAACTGAGACTCCATGCGATTGGTGAAATTCGATACCCGATGAGAAGGTATTTCGCCTCTGATCAGTTCGTTAAAAAACTGCTTGCGAACCCTGTATTTATTTTCAAGTACGGAAACGTTTAAAGATTGAAATTCCTCTTCTTTTTTCTTAACCTCATCCAAAATTCCTGCCGCCTTACCCAAAGCTCGATCCAAATCTGCTTCATTCAAGGGAACCTTAACAATGTACTCCATTACGTTGGCATGGATAGCTCTCTGCGCATATTCAAAAGTCGAATATGCTGTCAAAAGAATGAATTGGGTATGAGGCAGTTCCAGCTTTAACTGCTCGATCATGGCAATCCCATCCATGCGCGGCATAACGATATCGGAGATGACGATGTCCGGTTTGAGCTTTAAAATCTCCTCTATCCCCTTCAGCCCATTATTCGCTTTCCCCACTAAATGGAATCGCGTTTCCTTATAGGAGAGCTCGCTAAAATATAATTCCAAGCGTTGAATGATTAGATCTTCATCGTCAACAATGAAGCAAGTGTAGTCTCTCACCGTCATACATCTCCTTTAAAAGAACCTACCGGGAATACGGCGCGGACACAGGTTATTTCCTGAGGTGTGCTTATAATTTGGAGCCCAAACTGCTCCCCATAGTGAAGTCTTATTCGACCATGAATATTATTTAACCCAATTCTTTTCCTTTTTACTTCGTGATCACTCGGGTCTGCAATTAGAATATGCCGTATTCGATCCGCTGGGATTCCCTCGCCTTGATCAATGACTTCTATCATGACGATGCTGCCATTCCTGTACGCATGAATCGTAATCGAGCCTTCGATTCCACCTCCGTTATAGCCATGGAAGATACTATTCTCCACAATGGGCTGCAGCAGCATTCGAAAAACCGGAAAATCCATTAACCCATCTTCGATATGTTCAATTAAGTGGAAGTGCCTGTTATAACGGATGTTCTGGATCGCGATATAGTCCGATACATTGCGCAACTCCTGACGTAGTGAAACCTTTTCCGAAGCGTCGGCGATCCCATATTCCAATATTGAAATGAGAGACCCAATGACCACATCTACTTTCTCTATTTGTCCGAGACGTATGACATTGCTGATAGATCCAAGCGTATTATATAGAAAATGAGGGTTTATTTGAGATTGCAGTACTTGTATTTCCAGTTTCCGCTCCAGCTCATTATGAAGCTCGGCTCGCCGAATCAGTTCCACAATTTGCTGCAGCATACGGTCGAATGCTAGGGAAAGGTCACCGAATTCATCGTTTCGCTTAATGGTAACTGTCGTTGTCAGATCGCCTTGCTCTACCCGCTTCATTTTTGTTTTGAGTGCATAGAGCGGATTCCTTATATACTTGGCGATAAAAAAGGAAATGAACAAACTTAAGAGCAGGCCTGCAACTAGAAGTCCGAGATAATAGTTTTCCAATCTGGACAACGCAGCTTCCATGCGAGATTCATCGTTGATCGAGATGAGGAACCAATTGAATTTCTCCGTCGGTTTCTTCAGAATGGAGACCGGTAAGCCGTCTTTTGTATGGAGTTGAAGGCTTGTTCCCGTCGTTTCAAGAATTTGTTCTGCCGACGTTTCCCCGATTGAAAAAGTATGATCTTGAATACTAAGGGGTCCTCTATTTTCGGAAAATCCAGCAATGATTTTACCCGATGTGGTAATCAATGCCAGATTCATTTGTTCTTTTTTATTAATCTTAAACAAGGTTTCTTCAATCGCATTTAGATCCAAATCTACGGCAATGGCCATAGGATACGGAGCGCCGTTCAGATATCTCACCATCGTAACGGTCCAGCCGGAATACTTCGATTTATAAGGATCACTGACAAATGTAGTTCGCTTGTTCTTGTCAGCCGCCTCAAATAAAGGTTTTCTGTCAGATAAAGGTTCATCGAAAATTCGCGTAGGCGTACTTCCGCCTAGAATGGATAAATCACTATTGATCAAGTAAATGTTACTCACATAATTACTGTTCAGTTCGTAGAGCTCTCTTAATTGCTTTTTAATGACTTCCGTATTGGAAATGTTTGCTTTCACCGAAGTTTCGACCGAGAACAAGATCGTCTGGAAGGAGGAAAAATTAACCGTTAAATACTGGTCAACTTTGTCCAATATTTGGTTTGTGTAATAAATGTCGTTGGTTCTTATTTCCTTTTGGACATAACGATAGGACAATTGGCTTATCAAGATAATGCAGCTTAATACAAACGCAAACACAAGCATAAATAGTTTTAAAGGCAAGCTGATTCTTCTTCGCATCGGTCATCTTCCTTTTACATCTGTATTCAACTAAGCATAGCATAGGACAACAAAGAGAGGGGCTATTTATCGCCACTCTCTTCGTTTATTTACTTGATTAGGCCTGCTTCTTTAAATTGTTTAACTGCTGTATCCTTATATTTCTGCATGTCGAACTTTGTATCCAAAGTTTTGATGAAATTGTCCCAGTTCGTAAGAGGGTCTTTGCCAGACATAAATTTGACTAAGCTTTCATTAATGAAACGTGTGCGATCTGCTGCCAAGGTATCACTCGGATCTGCAGTCAACAAATTTCCGGGCAAAGTAAGACCCACATATTGCTGATTGTTCGTGAAAGCTTCTGCCGTCTTCGGATTCTGGAAGCTGAAGTACTCAGCATCATCGCCACGGCGCGGCATTCTATAATGATCCACCCATAAGTATTTCTCTTTCATTTCCTTGGATAATTCAGAGGTTTTATTTTTGATCTTGCCGTCTACGACATCCCAATGAATCCCTTTAATTCCGTATGCGAAATTCGGGTAGGCTTCTTTGTCCGTAAATAGATATTCCAGCATGGACAGGATCCGGATGATTTTGTCCTTATCCGCTTTCTTGGAAATGGCCCATGAATTGCCTTGGAACGATTTTCTCTCTACGATTTGATCGCCGTAAGGCCCTTTCATTGGAGGAATGACGATCCATTCCGGTACCTCTCCGCCGATTTCTTTCATTTTCTGCTGATAATCCGGTTCCAGTCTGCGGGCATCTCTGATCATGAAGCCAACTTTACCTTTAAATAACTTTTGGTCCAACAAATCAGGCGTATTCATCGTCACCCAGTCAGGGTCCACAACTTTCGCTGTCATCATTTTATTAATGTAAGCGAGCGCTTCCTTCATTTTAGGATCAATAAATAGGAATACTGGTTTATTGTCTTTCACTTCAATGGCTGAAGGAGGATTGACGCCAAACATCCACATCAAGCTATCGAAGCCGTAGGTTTGCAGATTTCCTTCTTTATTCATACCGCCTATGAATCCGTACGTATCATTCTTGCCGTTGCCATCTGGGTCTTTCTCCGTAAAGGCTTTCATCACTTCGAACAGCTCGTCAGGGGTTGTCGGCACTTTTAAGCCTAGCTTTTTCAACCAATCATTGCGGATGAAGAAGCTTCGACTAATACCGTTTACATTATCATAACCTGGAACTCCAATCGTTTTTCCCAGATACGACGTCGCCTCCCAGGAGTCATTACCAAAACGCTTCTTCAATTCAGGAAATTGATCCAAGTACGGGGTCAAATCCGCAAGAATGCCTTGGTCATAATATTGAGCAAGATCGGAACGGCTCTTCAAGAAGAGCAAATCAGGAATATCCCCTCCTGCAATGAGGGTATTCAGTTTGGTTGTGGCTTGCCCAGCTTGTGGAATCGTCATATCCAAGTCGATGTTCATCGCCTTTTCCAACATTTGGCGTTGAATATCTTCTTCACGTGGAGGTATCGGAGCAGCAGCATTGAAAGTACCTTGGTTAAACATCGAGATTTTCATTTTGTTCGCAAACTTGTTAGCCTCGGATTGAGGGCTGCTCGAAGCTGTCTGCTTAACTTCTTCTTGGTTCCCACATGCTGACAATAGCGTTCCCAGGCCTACGATAGCAGCCAGAACAGTAAATGTAATCTTTTTACGTTCCATATTGACCTCTCCTTTTGCTTGTATATATATTATCACGGTGTCCCCGTAACAACCTAGGTAGGAATTGCCTTTTAACCTTTAATCGATCCCATGAGTACACCTTTAGTAAAATGCTTCTGCATAAATGGATAAACGATCAAAATCGGAACCGTCGTCACGACAATAGCAGCCATTTGCACAGCGAACTTGCTAACCGTTCCGGAATTGGCCATCGAATCGGCGCTTTGTGTTGCGACGTTAAGCAGAATGTTGCGCAAGACAACTTGAAGCGGCATTAAGTTCGAATCATTCAAGTAAACAATGGCATCGAAATAACTGTTCCAATGCCCCACGGCGTAAAACAAGGAAATCGTGGCAAGGACGGGCAAGGACAGGGGTAAAATGATTCGCCATAGCGACTGAAGTTCACTTGCGCCGTCAACCCTCGCCGATTCCTCGATTTCAGCAGGCAATTGCTCGAAAAAGCCTTTAATAATGACCAGATTAAATGCACTAATGAGATGCGGAATAATTAATACCCACGGACTGTCTAACAATCCGAGTGAGCGAATTAACAAATAAGTCGGAATTAATCCACCGCTGAACATCATGGTAAACACAATGAATATTAAAAATGTGCTGCGCCCTGGCAAATATTTTTTGGATAACGGATAAGCAGCTAGGATCGTAAAAAACACATTTAGCGCAGTGCCTACAATCGTTCGAAACAACGTAATTTTATACGCCTGCCCTATACCATGAGAAATGAACACTTCTTTATAGGCTACGAACGTAAAGGATTCTGGAATAATAACAATTCCTTTTCTTAACACTTCGGATTCTGGCGTCACGGAAACAGCAACCACATACAAAAAGGGAAGTAAGCAAAGTAGGGCTAGTAGAGTAAGAATAAAATATACGACTGCTTGCCATATTTTTTCCCCGACTGTCAAATTGATCATTTATAAAACCACCTCACCAAATTTGCCCATCGAATTTTTTGGCGAGCTTGTTCGCAGCCAATACTAAAGCAAATCCGATGATAGCTTTAAACAATCCCACAGCAGTAGCTAAGCCAATCTTAAGACGCTCTAACCCTTCTCGGTATACCCATGTGTCGATAATATCGATCTTCTCCTGGTTAAAGCTGTTGGCAAACATGAATATTTGGTCAAAGCCAGCGTCCAGAATATGACTTAATTTAAGGATCAGCATCAGAATAATGACGCCTCGAATGCCGGGTAATGTGACATGCCATAGCTGTCTCCACTTGGAAGCCCCATCAATTCGAGCTGCTTCATATAAGCTAGGATCAATTCCTGCTAATGCGGCAAGATACAATATCGCTCCCCAGCCAATATCCTTCCATATTTCTGATAAAATGATCAGCAGTCTACCCCAAGCTGGTTCCGTTAAAAAGGAGATAGGCCCAACACCATTTTGCTTTAATAGCATGTTAAAAAGTCCATCACCTGGGGCTAATAAGGCCACCATCAATCCATAAACAATGACCCATGACAGAAAATGGGGCAAATACGTGATCGTTTGTACAACTTTCTTAAACCATTGGGTATAGACTTCATTAAGAAGCAGAGCAAGTACGATAGGAGCGGAGAAACCGAACAATAGCTTATACAGCGATATGATAATCGTATTCCTCATAATGTCCCAGAAATAAACGCCATTCATAAAATCTTTAAAATTTTTCAATCCCACCCATGGGCTATCCCATAGTCCCAACGCTAGGTTATAGTTTTTAAAAGCAATAATGATTCCCGCCATAGGAATATATTTGAATACGGCAAAGTACACTAATGCCGGAAGTAAGAGAGCATACATCACTTTATATCTTTGTATCGTTCTTATCCATGAATCCCGCTTTTTGGGGGTGGGAATGGCGTCCGTTGCCAATTTTGCCTGCATTTCATCACCTCGTCTTTATTTATATTTGTATAATAGCATCCGCCTATCAGATAAATTTCTGTGATTTCTAGAATTTCTTACAAGATATTAAGTAGTCGGCCCTTGGATAATTCCAATACAATAGGCATGAAAAAACGGACAGAGTGAGCGCCACCGTTTCTAGGTGCTTTCACTTGTCCGTAAGTTATTTTCATATTCACTGCATACTATGCCCTTACCCCAATCAATCTCACCACTATCTCATCCAACCGCTCCCTAATTAATATCGCCTCCGCATACTTAGCCGGAATCTGCTCATAGCCATAATAAATACCTGCCAACCCACCAGCAATGGCACCAATCGTGTCAGAGTCACCGCCTAAGTTAGCCGCCCTTTGAACGACTTCGCTAAAGTCGGAAGCTTCCAGCAAAATGTGGAGCACCCAGCGGAACGTATGAACAACAAAGCCGCTAGTTTCACAATTTGGCGCTGACGTGAGCATATTTTCATACTCCGTTCCGATCAACTCCTCCTGGATCACTGCTTTCATCTCTTCTCCCTGCAGAAGACGAAAAGCAATGCGATTATAGAGGATGCAAGCTTCATTGCATCTTTCGTCATAGTGGGTCATTTTCGATTGCATATGGGAAATTCGCTCGATATCCTTCCAATCCGTGTACGCCAAAGCAACAGGCAAACAACGCATTAGTGAACCATTGCCCGCACTTTGGCCCATCTCATTGTGAGTTAAGTAAGCTGCCTCGAACCAATTCCCTTCATAATTCTCAAAAGTATGTCTGATGATATTGCCGATATCTTTGGGCCTTGTTTGATACCAATTCATAAACTGAACACCTATGGCATCCAAAGGGTCTCTGGGGTTTTCCAAAATCCCCTCCGCCACACACAACGTCATCATCGTGTCGTCCGTCACTTCACCGGGCTCTAACCGCCAGGCACCTCCACCGATAATCTCCGTCAAATACCCGTATCTCGCTTTGATTTCTCTGACACTCATAAATTCAGTTGTTCCACCCAAAGCGTCCCCAATAGCGACACCGTAGAGCCCACCCTTGATTTTGCCCAACATGTCATTTTCGTTCATATTTCTACCTCCCCGTAGTCTGTTATCGATCTATTTAGTTTAGCTGCCCTTCCATGCCTGCCAGTAATCGCTCTCCCAAGCTTTGATATTTACCAAATTGCTTAAGGATCTTAGTTACCTTATCTGCCCGTTCATCCAGTGTCCCGCTTACGATGAAATAGGGGATTCTTCTCATTTGGAGATCAGCTATAATTTGCTTTTGAAAAGAAAGTCTCTGCACTTCACCGGAACGATCCCAGGTATCTGCGTAGGGAATGTCCGTATCACAAACAAATACACAATCATACCGTGACGCTGCTTCAACTGCTAATTGCGTTAATCGAGGCGTCGCTTTGCCATGATAATAATGTGAAAACATATATGTCGTAATCGCATTCGTATCTACAAAAATGACTTCACGCGCATCCTGTACGAGACGATCCTCCATCTCTAGATGACCCTCCGCGATTTCTTCCAGCTGCTCTAAGGATAATCTTCGATCCACTTGGTGTTTCTCCCAATATTCTCGACCATACTCCGCCATCCAGACGGTGTTCATCTGTTTCGCCATATAAGCAGAAAGTGTGGATTTGCCAGTTGATGGAGCCCCAAGGAATACGACTTTGGCAATCATATCCTCATACACAACAGAGTTGAGAAACTGTCTATTGGCAAAAGGCTTATGACGCACTTGCGTGCCAGAAACCGGGAATGTTACCCGATCAGGATCGACCAGACGGTTCTCTGCCTCCAGAGCTAAACTCATGTGATCACCATAAAACTCACTGGAGTAAAAGTGTGTAATCTTCCGCCCCTCCAGCTTCTGCAGAATATAGGCTTCATGCATACTTTTAATCGCAGGCGTATCACCTATCTCCATGGGACCGTCCCATGCCTCGATAACCTGTACTTGAGGGTAAAGGGTACGGATCCAATTGGAGCGCACACGCAAGGGAATATCCGTCGTTTCGGGACAATCATAGATGACAACAATCACTTCATCTGTTTCTTGGATGGCCGTTTCGATCATGAGTTGATGACCTAGATGAAGCGGCGCAAACTTCCCAAGTGTTAGGCCTGTTCTGTGGTGTGACATACTTGCTCCCTCCGATCTACGAACTGTAGCTCACGTCTCCATGAGATGTATCCCGCTGTGGCAATGATCAAGAAGATAACGTACAAGAAAGCTAGTGTATACAAATCTTTATACGCATACATCGCGATGGACATAACATCGACAGCAATCCAGCAAAGCCAGTTCTCCAATACCTTGGATGAGAGCAAATATTGAGCTATGAGGCTCAGCGTGGCGATCAAAGCATCTACATAAGGAATGGATGCGTCCGTATACGATTTTAGTACATATCCCCAGAGGATTGTTACCGTTACAAAAAGCAGACTAAGAATTAACGTGAGTCGGATGGTCAACTTTCGAGTGGGTCGCACCTTGGTACCTTCTCTCTTCGTGAGCCAAATGATCCAACCGTACACACTTAGCACGAAAAAGAACACCTGCAGCATCGTATCCGCATAAAGTTTGGCTTCCCAAAACATCAAGAAGAAACAGCCCACATTGACCAACCCGATTGGCCATGCCCAAATATTTTCCTTAGCTGTCAACCAGACACACAGTAACCCTGTTGTCGTTGCCACGATTTCAATTGGCGTTGAGGACGTGTAAACGGCAATTGCCATCATACAAATGAATAATGCGGCTAGAGTCCATACTTTTTTCATGTAAAACTCCTCCTGATAATATCATAATGACAATATCAAAATATAAAAGAGAAGCGCCTAGCTGTAAATCGACAGCTGCGGCGTCAGATCGGTAAAACAGTATAACTGCGCTGCTCTTTGCGAGTAGCGATTCGAAAGCTTCAACTCTCCGTGTCGATCACGCACTTCCTCAATAATTCCCTTGCGGCTCTGCGTCGAGGTGATCTTACGAATGAAGTTCCGTTCTTCGAAATGCGGCACTACCGTTTGAATCACTTGATATAGCTCACCAATCGTGAACTCCTCGGGGAGAAACTCCTTGGCTATCGTCGTGGTGATCATCTTTGCCTGAATTTGATGCAAAGCGTCTGTCAAAATCTCCCTATGATCAAAGGCCAGCTCCAAACGAAGCGCCTCTTCTAAAGGAAATAAGCGTACATCTACCGCATCCGTATCAGCGCGCCGCTCTGCCAACTGCTTCTCGTGAACTAAGGCGAAGAACGCGTGAGAGATGATCCATCCTCTGGGATCACGCCCGGGAGTACTGTAAACGTTAAAATATTCCATATGCACATCCGCTACGCCTGTTTCCTCTTGGAGCTCCCGCCGCGCGCATTCATACATACTTTCCGACGCTTGACAAAACCCGCCAGGTAAAGCCCATTGGCCTTCGAAAGGCCACTGTTTTCTTTGAATCAGCAGGACCTGCAGTTCCCGAATGGGAAGGGCCTTCTTCGTTGAATGCTTTTCAGTAGACGTAATCGTGAAGATAACGATGTCGCTAGGGGCGCCATCTGGAGTTCGATATTTATGAGAAGTGTAGGGTGATTGATTTTCGTTAGCCTCCATTGTGCCACCTGCTTCCGTAACTTTTAATGTCGTTTCGATACTATCATTATGACATATTAATTAAAAATGTCAAGTCATATATTGCTCCCCTTTTTTGACACGGAATGATGAACCTGTTGTAATAAGTGTATGAACCCTCTACGATGTACGAGAACATCCCCATGGACAAAGGAGGACCCCTATGGATCCGAAAGTCAAACAAGCCTTATCAGTGACACTTCACAACTGGCAGGCGATGACCTCTTATCAAAGTGATGAGAAGGAAGCTGTGGCTGATCAATTTCAGTCTTCATTCTATGTATTCATCGAGACGGTACGCGATTGGGTACTCCGTCAAGACCCCCTGCCTCTAACACTGGATGATATGCTTGAAATCGATATGATTCAAGATATTTTCGACCTGCTTCCTGCACCGTTGCATTTGAATTTCGAGACCGAATTAGAGTTAATTATAGATCGTGTAGAACGTGTTGATGAAGATAAATACGATTGATGACAGCAAAAAACCTGAAAATCCTTAGAAAAGGAATTTCAGGTTTTTCTTGTGATGCGATGGGAGGGATTAATAATTTGGCAAATGCAGATTTAAAATCGGAACCTTTGCCCAATCAATGTCTGACGCTAAATAAAAACTTGTATAGCAAGGCTGATTATATACAACGTTTTGCCATGCGATACCGGTTCTGTATTGAGGATCGTGCATCAACGTATATAATTTTCGGTCTGTTACCTCGGTGCTCAGGTAGATTCGAATCGCCGAACTATCATCTGTGCGAACCAGCAGCTCTTCTCTCCAATCCCCGAATACATCCGCAACGAGGCAGGGATTTCCCTTGGTTCCGTTGTTGGAGACCGTTCCTTCTGCCGTCAGGAGCCGGCCTCGTTTCCAATCATCAATAGCAACAGGCTGATCGAATCTACCACTAATGATCTGGGTTGTCATGTTGGCCGACCACTTGATGCTCATGTTCGTACCTGGAACCTGCTTTGTAATCTGTTCCCCTGTGCATGTCATCAAGCCAAAGGCTTCGTCGCTTTCATAATCCTCGCTGCACCACGTTTGAAGGCCCCGGTGATTCGGATCAACCTGTCCGATCATCCCACGCCCCACGTCATCGACAGCGAAGCCACCGTACAATACCTCACCCGTCGCCGCATCACGCAGCGTATATCCGTATGGTCCCCTTGCGCCGCTTTCATGAACCATGAAAATCTCCAATCCCTGCCGATCCGGATCGATGTTCGCTACATGAAGGGCATCGCCATGGCCGAGCTTGACTATATTGCCAGGCGATTTACTTTCGGGTGGCATCATCCCTCGGGAGCTGTACAGAATCGTTCCATCATGGTCGATGGTAGCCGCCCCATAAATAATTTCCTGGCAGCCATCCGCGTCCACATCAGCAATGCTAAGAGAATGCGCCCCTTGCTTGGCGAGACTGCCAAAGTTCTCATTTCGGCCGTCTTCCATACGAAGCGTGTCATGGAAAGGATTATTCATCGTAACCCATCCGCTGTCCACGAACCAATTTTCCTTCAACTGTGTTCCATCCCATGAATAGGAGATGACAGCAGCCCGGGTGTAATAGCCGCGGGCGAAGATCGCATATGGCTTTGTGCCGTCCAGATAGGCCACACCAGCGAGGAATCGATCCACCCGATTGCCAGGCTCAATGCGATTCCAAGCGTAATCCCCCCACATTAGACCGTCGTCATGCCGGCCTGGCTTATAACGGATCGTCTGCAATTCTTCACCCGTCTGTCCATTGAACACGGTTAAATATTCAGGTCCCTCGAGAATGAAGCCTTCGAATGACCGCAAGTTGTTGCGCCCGCTCCGACTGGGAGCGTAAACGTCGAAAAAGTAATCGGCAAGCCGCTCCGCATCCTCCCTAGACAAAGGATACCTGTAGAGACGATCGATCCCGAAGCACTCTTCCAGCGTCGCGGGCCAATGCCCCGCCACGACCTCTTCATGTACGTGCCAGTGCATGAACATTCGAACAATATGCTTGTAATAGTCCGCACTGCTCATTCTGTAGTCGTCCTTATGGCTGTACCCTGCGGCTATATCCTCCAGAGGCATAGTGATATAGGTTTCAAAGGATGGCCTTCCCTCCTGATCGTATCGGATTACCTTCGTTCCAGGGGCCGTCTTGAAAATTAGCTCAGCTTTCCCATCTCCGTCAAAATCATAGACGAGAAACTGAGTATAGTGAGCACCTGCCCGAATATTCACACCGAGTTCAATCCGGTAAAGCAGGGTTCCGTCCAACTTATAGCAGTCGATGTATACGGGACCGGTGTAGCCGGAATGCGATACGTCCTTCGAATTGGAAGGGTCCCATTTTACGAAATACTCGTACTCTCCGTCGCCA
This sequence comes from Paenibacillus sp. J22P51, assembly GCF_059692215.1. Lineage (NCBI taxonomy): Bacteria > Bacillati > Bacillota > Bacilli > Caryophanales > Paenibacillaceae > Paenibacillus > Paenibacillus sp. J22P51. The sequence continues at coordinate 25,879 of NZ_JCAUAZ010000013.1, forward strand.
TCAACGTCCCCTACACTCATATCATTGGCCGAATAGGTATAAGGTTGGCCAGTTGGAGTGACGCCGTCAGCAGGCTTTCTCAAAGGCAGTTCATAGTACGGAGTCACCCATGGGGTGACATCAGCACTTCGGTCGACTTCTTGTCCATCCACGACGGCACAAATATTATAAACCGATGCAAGCGTCCCGCTGCGGTCCAAATAGTTAGTGCTGTCATGAACAGCAGCGATACGGACATCATCGCGATATAGGTTAAAATCGGTACCGATCAATCCTTTGTCACTATATCCCGTCACTTCATTCCCAAGCAATCTCCAGCTGAGAAATACACCTTCAGATGTAGCAGCTGCAACTAGCCCCCGGCCAAGGTATTCCAGCTGCACCTTAGCACTCTTCTTTTCGTCATAGGCTTGCTTATCATGGAATGTTTTCATAATATGGATTCCCCACCTTACGCCATTCGATTTGTTGATACCTTCTCATCCAATTTATTCCTGTTTAAATAATACATCAACAAGAGGAATTAGTATCCATTTTATAACAAAAAAACCCTTACTAAGTAAGGGTTTTCCTAAAGCTGGGATGCGGTCGGAGGGATTTGAACCCTCACGCCTTGTGAGCGCCACCCCCTCAAGATGGTGTGTCTGCCGTTCCACCACGACCGCAAGAGAGATAAAACAATGACCCGTAGGGGACTCGAACCCCTGTTACCTCCGTGAAAGGGAGGTGTCTTAACCACTTGACCAACGGGCCATAACATCGTCATTGAACATTTCAGCCCGTTATGGACGACTAGTGTTATTATAAAGGATTCCGCTTCCGTTGACAAGCCTAATTTATGGAATTAAGTCCAGTTAAAGCTGGTAAATAAGGGGCCCACATGTCCGCATTACTTAAACAGGTATCAGACACCAGCAACTGATAGGCGGTTAAGGCTTTTGATACATATCACGATCGCGTATCGAGAATAGTTTAGCCATTGGGAGTTCCTCCATCGTGAAGCTTTTTATTCACTATTGAGGACAAACGTTTAACGGGTATTAGAAAATTGTTGGAATTGGTTGAGGTTGAGATAAACAAAAAAATAAGCCCAACGGCAAGAATGCCATTGAACTTATTTCGTGACGGAGAGAGAGGGATTCGAACCCTCGCACCGCTTACGCAGTCTAACCCCTTAGCAGAGGGTCCCCTTATAGCCACTTGGGTATCTCTCCATATGGCTCCCCGAACAGGACTCGAACCTGTGACAACTCGATTAACAGTCGAGTGCTCTACCAACTGAGCTATCAGGGAATGAACAAGTTTTATTTTATTATGAAGGCGCTGTTAAGTCAAGTGTATACGATTTCAATTTTCCCCTACAATTCCCACAGGCAAATTTGCGAACATCCATTTTACGTTTGCGAAAATACTCCGTCTTGCAATTCACGCACTCCAGCCTATATTTATAGGCTTGCTTCGCCTTGGGCCGCGGTAATGATTGGCAAAATCGGGTACCGCCGACTTGTGCAAGCAAGGTTTTGAAATCATGATCACGATGCTTGTAGCCTCGCTTCAAAATATGCAAATGATAATGGCACAGCTCATGCTTAATGATCTTCTCAATTTCATCCCTACCGTAGGTCTCCCACTGGCTCCAACTGATTTCAATATCATGCGATTTCATAAAATAACGTCCACCCGTCGATCGCAACCTTCGGTTAAAACGGGCCTGATGAACGAAAGGTCTCCCAAACGATTCCATAGAAATCTGCTCGATCCATTGCTGCAGCTCTCGATCTTCCATTCACAAACACTCCCAATGACAAGTCACGAACACGGCTAATGACAACCCTTAAATACTTCGAATGACAACCCTTAAATACTTCGAATAACAAGTTCTTACTTGAATTTGTACCGTATGTACGGCTATACTGTCAAGTAGAAAAGAAGATCGAACGCCCTATACAGAAAGGATTTGAACCATCCCCATGCCACAAATGCGCTATGCGATTTTGAAGCTTGACCAACAATTGGAATTCGTTGAAATGCCTTCCTCCTATTCCTATCAATTAACAGCATTGAACCAACGTTTGCACAAAGAATTAGAGAAATTAACCGCTGATCATGTCCCGCAGCTTCCTCGTGTGATTGCTGAATGTGATGACTTGGAATTGATCGGTACAATGTATACGCTAATCCAAGGCTTGGATTACATCAACCGTCTTGAGAAAACCTTCGCAGGCATTCAAGAGAAATCATATCCATTGATCTCTTTACTCACCGAAATCCGCGCGCTTCAAGCCCAGCTTGAGCAATGGTACGAAGAGGAATTTGATCTCTAAAAATAAAGGACCTGCACCCAATTTCCTAAACCTTCATATGCTATAAGTACATGGCGAAGAAGGGGATGGGCATATGCCGCAGTGGCTTTGTAATCAATTAATGCGTGCCTTCCAGAACAAAAACCGCAGACAAATTCGATTATTGAACGATAGCTGGTACTTTTACCGCACTCGCCGCTCACAAGAGGAGTGGCCTGACAGCCAATCGACGGACGGACCAAGCAAACGTAAATTTTGATCAAAAGGCTAGTACTTGTGCCACAAGTGCTGGCTTTTTTGCCGTGGATACATAGCGTTGCAGAATAAGTGACATGAATAAACATTAGGTAAACAGTATACGAATCTGATGACCTCGAGGAAAAGAATAAAATAGTTGCATATTTGAAATGATCCCTCTATACTGTAAATAAATGTAACAAAAAGTAAACAAATACGGATACCTGAGTGAAGCACACTCGAGCTTGCAGATACCTCTGCAGTTCGTTTGTGCTTTTTTTGCGTATTCGTTTCTAAAGAAGGGGGACTTAATTAAATGCAGCAAAATAGCAGTCAGTGGCTACGCAGAATGCGTGAGAAGCATCGTTGGCTTTTGGGGATAAGGGAAATAGGCGTTCAGGTTCAGGTGCGAGAGGAAGGGAATCGAAGAGGTCAAGTGATGCAACAGGAAGTAGATCGAATAGTTCGAGTACAAGAGAAAGGGGAAAGAACAGGTCAGGTGCTGAAGAAAGGAGATCAGATAGGTCAAGTTCAACAGAAAGGAGATCGAACGGGTCAAGTGCAACAGAAAAGAGATCGAACGGGTCAAGTGCAACAGAAAGGAGATCGAACGGGTCAAGTCCAACAGAAAGGACATCAAAACAACCTGCAGGACGGGAATAGTCCCTCTGTTAGCATCAAAAACAACGTCATCCCATTGGAAGAAAGAAGGGTAGCTTCTATCAGCAAACCGCATCCTCCCACCCTCGCTGAGCTTGAAGCGGACGTGTGGGAGCTGCGGAAGCAGTTTATCCTCCAGATTGCCAATCAGCGAAATGGTAAAGTTCGGCTTATGGATGTAGCAGCCGAGTGCAATGTAAATATTCGTATCGCTGCAAAGTGGCTCACCCGTCTCTCCATGGAGGGAATGCTCTCCCTTATTGCTGGTAAGCGATATACAATGACTTATTTGGTGAAGGAGGTGAGAGGCACTCAAAAGTAGGGGAACTCAAACACACCTCGATGATTAGCTGTATAACCTACAGTTAATTTCAGAGATTCCGGCGTAATTCGGAGATTAACTGGAAAAGCTCCATCTATTTTTGCTCAAATTGACGGTTTTGGAGGAATATTTAGAAATTAGCTACATGAAATCCAGTTAATTCAGTAAATATGGGGGGAGCGAGGAAATTAGATGGAGAAAATCCAGTAAAAAAAAGCAGCTGGGACCTAACTCCCAACTGCCATAATCAACTGATCTCATTAACCTACTGCTGCGGTTTCTTCATCGTTAAGCCTACGCGGCCTTTTTTCTGGTCCACGTTGAGCACCCATACTTGGACGATGTCTCCAACGGAAACCACATCCATCGGATGTTTCACGAAGCCGTTCTTGAGCTGGGAAATGTGCACCAGCCCATCGTTCTTAATGCCGATATCGACGAATGCACCGAAGTCGATAACATTGCGCACCGTGCCGGTCAATTCCATGCCCGGCACAAGGTCCTCCAGCTGCAGCACGTCAGTGCGGAAGATCGGCGCTGGGACTTCGTCCCGCGGATCTCGCCCAGGCCGCTGCAGGCTGTCTAGGATGTCCCGCATCGTCGGGACACCAACGCCAAGCTTAGGAGCCAGTTCCTCTGGCTCCAGCGTCTGCAGCAGCGCTAGCAGCTGCTGTGACCCAAGCTGCGCGAGATCGATGCGCAGCTCCTTGAACAGCCGATCCACCACGTCGTAAGACTCCGGATGGATCGGGGTGTTGTCGAGCGGGTTCCGCCCGCCCGGAATCCGCATGAACCCGACACACTGCTCGAAGGATTTCGCGCCGAGACGCGGAACCTTCGACAGCTCCTGGCGGGAGCTGAACTTGCCATTCTCCTCGCGATACTTCACGATGTTCTTCGCTAATGTCGCGTTTACCCCCGACACGTACGAAAGCAAGGACGGGGACGCCGTGTTCAAGTCCACCCCAACATGGTTAACGGCCGATTCCACGACGGCCTTCAAGTTCTCGTCCAGACGTTTCTGCGAAACGTCATGCTGGTACTGCCCGACGCCGATTGCTTTCGGCTCGATCTTCACAAGCTCCGCGAGCGGGTCCTGCAGCCTCCGCGCGATCGAAATCGCGCTGCGCTCGGCGACATCGAGCTCAGGGAACTCCGTCTGCGCCAGCTTCGACGCCGAGTACACGCTCGCGCCCGCTTCGCTGACGATCAAGTACTTGAGCTTCCGCTCCTTGATCTCACCGATCAGCTCCGCAACAAACTGCTCCGTTTCACGGGACGCCGTCCCATTCCCGATCACAATCAGCTCCACGCTGTATGTGCTGATCAACTGCTTGAACTTCGCCTTCGCTTCCGCCACCTTATTATTCGGTGGGGTTGGGTAGGTGACGGCGATTTCAAGCATTTTACCGGTGTCGTCGATGACGGCCAGCTTACAGCCTGTCCGGTACGCCGGATCGACACCCAGCACCACATGGCCCTTGATGGGTGCTTGCAGCAAGAGATTCCGCAGATTTTCCGCGAAAATCTTAATCGCCTGCTCCTCGCCCATCTCCGTCATTTCACCGCGCACCTCTCGCTCGATGGAAGGAGCAAGAAGCCTTTTGTACGCATCCTCGACAATCGTGCGCAATACATCTCTTACAACCGAATCACCTCGAACGATTTGACGCAGCATGTAGTCGTGTATTTTATCCGGTTGTACATCTAGACCAACCTTCAGAATCTCTTCCCGCTCGCCGCGATTAATTGCGAGAATACGATGCGGCGGCAGGCGCTTCACTGGCTCTTGATAGGCATAGTACATCTCATAAACCGACTCTGCCTTCGCATCCTTAGCCTCTGTCCGCATAATGCCGTTATCCTGTGTATATCGACGCACCCAGGCCCGTATTTTCGCATCATCCGCGATATTCTCCGCTAGGATATCCATCGCACCTTGAATCGCCTCTGCGGCGCTTCCAACCTGCTTGTCCGCGTTGATGTACCGCGAAGCCTCTTGCTCCAGCGAGCCTTGACGAGGCTGCTTCCAAATCCACGCTGCAAGCGGCTCCAGACCGCGCTCCTTCGCAACACTAGCTCTCGTTTTCCGCTTCTGGCGGAAAGGCCTGTAGAGATCCTCGATTTCCTGCAGTTTCACAGCTTTCTCAATTGAAACGCGCAGCTCATCCGTCAGCTTGCCCTGCTCATCGATCAAACGGACAACCTCGATTTTCCGATCCTCGAGATTACGCAAATACTGTAAGCGCTCCTCGATATCCCGCAGCTGATTCTCATCAAGCTCACCGGTCATCTCTTTCCGATAACGCGCGATAAACGGAATCGTGTTGCCTTCATCCAGCAGCTCCATCGTCGTCTTCACTTTGCCGGTAGGCAGCTGTAACTCAGCGGAGATTTGCTTCAGGATCCGTTCCTGAATCTCCGCTTTTTTCTCCGCAGGAATCTGGATTTTCTCCTTCGGTGCCTCATACTCGCTTGCTTTTGGCTTATTTCCCTCCGTCTCGGCCACTTCAGCCTTTGGCCCTGCCTTCACGTTCACCTCGTCCACATTAGCCACAGTCATACCTCGCTTCTATTCATCGTATGTATATGTATGTACAAACCAAAAAACGAGGGTCCCTATCGCCCTCGTCCGTTCCAGACCTTATTCAAAATTCTATCAGTCCCACACTAATTTGCAAAGCGTCGTCAACCTTTCGCATTGTTTCTTCGTCCAAATGCGTAATTTTGTCCGTCAGTCTTTGCTTGTCGATTGTTCTGATTTGCTCAAGCAGAATGACCGAATCTCGATCGAAACCGTGCGTCTCCGCATCGATTTCCACATGCGTGGGAAGCTTTGCCTTTTGGATTTGAGCTGTAATCGCTGCAACAATCACAGTGGGGCTAAAGCGGTTGCCGATATCATTTTGGATCACTAGAACAGGACGGACTCCTCCCTGCTCCGATCCTACGACCGGCGAAAGATCTGCGAAAAATACATCGCCACGTTTCACAATCACGTCTTACACCCCGCTTACTAAGCGATCAAGCGTACCGTCCGCTTCTTCCTCCGCTTGAAAAGCTTCAGATGCCATGCTGAGATTTATTTTCGCCATTTCCATATACCCACGCTGCATGGATTCGCGTAGACTGCGCTTTTTGCGTTCAATTAAATACAGCTTCATTGCCTGACGAATGAATTCGCTCCGATTGGAGTTCTCCTTCTCAACAATTCCGTCCACTTCTTGCAACAGATTGTCAGGCAAGCTAATCATGATCCTTTTCGTATTATGCGCATTGCTCACACTCTCGCACCCCCAGAAACGATACAAAGACAATATTACCAGTATGTCATTCCAAAAACCAAATTATACAATAGAATATATGCCTCCGGTATATCAAATATGTTACACCTTAAGATATAAGATTGTTATTACTTAGTATTCTATACCCTATTCTGAAAATCCTCTCCAATAGCTGCAAAATTTACATGGTAAATTCATGCAGGGCTTCCCCCCGTCCTAATAGCGGTGTCGCATGAGAGGATTTAAAGCCTCAACCCGCTCCCCATTTCGCACATAAACACGTGCAACACGGTGTGAAATCATACAAATGATTTCATAATTGATCGTCCCCAATTGACGAGCCACATCTTCAGCTGAAATTCGTTCTTCGCCCTGCTCTCCGATGAGAACAACCTCATCTAGTGCTTGCACATCAGGCACATCCGATACGTTGATCATACATTGATCCATACAGATTCTGCCGACGATTGGCACTCTTTTGCCACGAACCAGCACATCGGCTTTACCCGAAAGCATTCGCGAGTACCCGTCCGCATAGCCAATCGGCAATGTCCCAATTTGCTCATCACCCTTGGTGTGATAAATCGTTCCATAACTAACACCTGAACCCGCTGGCAGCGTTTTGAGATGAACAATGCCTGTTTTCAGGCTCAGCACCGGCTTTAGCTCAATCTTCGTTTGATCAACATCCTCGGAAGGATACAGACCATACATCGAGATCCCGAGACGTACCATCGAATAGGTTAAGTCTGGCAAATCAATAGCCGCCGCGCTATTCCCCGCGTGAATATAAGGGAAACTCACACCTTTAGCTGTAAAATAGCTTACGATCCGCTCAAACCGGGCGTATTGCTCCAGCGTATAGCTCTTATCGACTTCATCTGCATTCGCATAATGCGTGAAAAGGCCTTCCACTTCCACATCGGGCAGCGTTAATGCTTCCTCTATGAAAGGAATCGCATCTGCTTCCGTGTGCAAGCCGAGTCGCCCCATACCGGTATCCAGCTTGATATGGATTTTCAGCTTCTTCTGCGGTGCACTCTCCTGCTTACGTCCTTGCTCACGCAGCGCTTCCAACACATCACGACTATACACCGCAATGGTTACATCCAGCTCCCGTGCCCGATTAATCCCTTCAGGCGGCGTGTAGCCGAGTACAAGAATGGGTGCAGTGATCCTAGCATTTCGAAGTTCCAACGCTTCATCAAAGAATGCGACACCCAAGTAATCCACACCCGCGGCGAGAACCTCTTTGGATACCTCTACAGCCCCGTGTCCGTAAGCATCCGCTTTTACGACTGCCATCTGCTTCATGCCCGCAGGCAGTACCTTCTGAAAATGTTCAATGTTGCTACGCAGCGCATCTAACGATATTTCCACCCACGTGGGACGATAAAAAGCATCCACAAGCGTTCACCTCTTCAATCTAATTACAAACAACATTTTTTATATTTCTTACCGCTGCCGCATGGGCATGATTCGTTACGTCCGATTTTAGGTTCGGCAGCAATGCTAGGTGTAGTATTAAGCACATAGGCTGCCTCATTCACGAAATAACGGAATACTCGGTTTCCAGACTCTAATACTGTCATGACTACCGGCTGCCTTTCATTCGCATACTTCATTTCAGCGTCTGGAAGGTATACTGCACGGATCAATCCGAAACGCACCAAAATTGTAGCTACCGCATGTAAAAACACATCAACACTTGTATCCAGCAAAATACCGGATTGCCGGTGCTTATCCCATTCTTTTTTCACATTATGCTCATGGCCAACAGCCCAGCTTGCTAACACACTTGCGATGGCTCTTCTCCAGGCTTGAATATCTTCTGGGCGACCACCTTCGTTAACTTCCTCGAGAATCCCCCAGTTCACTCGATTCCAGAGCGCATCCAAGAGAACCGCAGCTTGTTCCTGCTCTGTAAGCGCCAAGTAAAAGGCTAATTGCTTCGCATTCACCGTAAGTTGTGTTCCTTCTTCCGTCATTCCTAGCACTAACGCTACATAGAAAAAGAATTGGTATACGGGCTCTTGATCCTGATTCAGTGTTGGTTTACGGAAAAGCTGCAGGTTCTGCTGCTCATCGAACTCGCTCCAGAACTTGCGCGGCAAATGCTTGCGCGCAGCGGACAACTTGACGTTCTTTCCGGTCTGTACGGCCTCGAGAAAAGCTCTGAATTCCGCTACGATTTGTGGTACTGGTGTCCGCCCATCCATCCAAAGCTGATACAGCTTCTGGTCAACCACAAGTGGCTTCAGCTTTCGCTTGGAAGACGGTGTATGTTCTTCAATATATGCTTCTATATCATTCGAGTTCAGCCAACGTTCCAGCGCGTAGTCATTATCTGCTCCCATGTACTGCTCGAATCGCTCTTCGAAATAAGATTTATACTTACATACTTCATTTATTGAAGTGTATTGTTCTTTTGAAATTCTAGATGTCACTTGAAGGAATTGAATCCACTTTTTAAAAGAAGTTAAATAAGCACCAATATCGGATTCCTTTGTGCTAAGCACATGGCTGATTAAGAAACGGCCGACGAAATCGACAATCGTTTCACCTTTTACATCCTCATAGCTGATTCCATAACGCACGAAATATTCTGTCATCACAAAGTCCATGCGATCCACGTGTTTGTTAGCCGTTTCTTGCTTCAACTTCCCCTCATCATTCAAAAACGTCGCGAAAGCTTTCGTCTCATTTTCCCAAAACTCTCGTTGCTGTTCCCAAGTCATTTCATTCATGTCTGTCATCCTAAACACTCCAATTATCTATTCGCTCCAAAGTTGCATTATACCAAAAAAACGCCCGTTCGTGGGAGTTGGTTAAATCTTCTTGCGATTTTATCACAAATTTTTTGTATAAAATGAGAAAATGGCCCTGCAACCCAAGGTCGCAGAGCCTTATTTCCACACGGGTCAGAGCTTATTTCCCCGACTGTCCATCCGTCGCCATCGCGACTTGAATCATTTCATTCACTGGCATATCGCCTGTGAACATACGGAACTCAACGCCATCGTTCGTCCAAGTCAGTGTTCTAGGCTCATCCTTTGCCCCATTCCCCGTGATCACTCCAACCGTGAACCCGAGATCGACAATGTCCCCTGGCGGCAGTGAAACAGATTTGGCTTGAGGTCTAACCTCGATCAGATTGAAGCTATATTTCCCTTTATATCGTAAAAGAACCGCGGCGTCCTCACCTAGCTTCATATCACTGATGTCTTGTTTCACAACATCCTTAGGTAGGTAGTACGGCTCAACAATACCAATACTTTGCGCTTTGGCAGCTGCTGGCGCAGACTTCGTCGCATCCGGTTTCGTTGCACCCGTGGCTTTGGATTGATCGGATTGTCCACCTGTTGCGGACAGGTTTTTGTCCGTTACGGATTTGCCTCCAGTCGCAGACGGATGATCCGCATCTGTGACAGCAACGTCAGCTGACGTAGGCATTGTTTGCTGCAAATTCCAACTGGTCATATTACGCTCCATTTGGAAATAATCCTTATCGAACTTCGTATCGAATTCAAAATTCGTGAAATTCACTTGCACCAATACATTCTGATTCGCATCTGACACTTGAACTTGCGCAGGTGCGAGTGTTTTCTTATTCAGCCAGATCTTCTGGCGAGAAAGTTGTTCATTCTGGTAGTTCGCAGCAACATCAAACACGTAGGCATCCTTGTCCGTCGTAAATTGGCGATCCTTATCTGCAATGATACTCTTCGCTAAAGATTGGAACAGATACACTTGACCTTGATTTTCTGGCCAATCACTTTGGAAGCGGAAGCTCTTCTTCAAATGTGGCGTCAATACGAATACGCCTTCTTCATTACGCAGAACGATCTGAGTAACATCCTTCGTGGCATTCGTCAGGGAAATCCGATAGAAATGCTCCGGCGAGAACGCCACCTCAACCTGATACTCCTGTGGCTGCTGCCCTGTGTTCAGAATCATGCTACCTGATGCTTGATAGCTGCTCGACTTGCCCATCACATGATCCAAATCCTTTACGATAGATCCTGCATCCTTTTTACCCATCCCGCATCCTGCGAGAACCAATGCTACGCACATTACCACTGCTACTACCCATGTGACCCGGCGCATTCGATCATCCCCTCACTCATGATTAACATCAACATAGTACATGCATATGAGGGGACTTGTTCGATTATGCAGACGAGTTGGGGCTTGGCCGTGAAAAAGCATTCGTAAAAGAATTATTAAACAATTCAGCTGCCTTTCAGGTTGTATACATAATTTATTCACAGTCTTCTGGCATGATATTTAGTTGTATCCATATTCATGAACCGGAGGAGTTCTTTTGATTAATAATCACAGAATCGTGCTTCAAGCATCGCGAGGAGCCGCAGCCTTCTTTGTGATGCTGTTTCATATTTCAGCCATGTCACTCAAGTACTTTCAATTCGACTTTCTAGGGATCGGTACTTTAGGACGTTCAGGAGGTGTAGATTTCTTTTTCTTACTTACTGGTTTTCTACTGTATCATACTTATGGTCATAAAATTGGAACTAAAATAACTGTTATTCCCTACTTAAGGAATCGACTTATACGTATTTATCCCTTCTACTGGTTAATTACACTCATTGTGCTGCCTGTCTATTTTCTCGTTCCAAGCTTTGGTTATGGATTTGAGACACATAAAGATACTATCATCAAATCATTCCTACTGATCCCCCAAACTCATGGTCCGGTATTGCCTGTCGCTTGGTCGTTAAGTTATTTTGTATTATTTTACTTGGTGTTCAGTCTTCTTATGGCTCTTGGGAAAAAGCCAGCCTACTTCTTAGTTTCCATATGGATTACAATAACACTTTGCCATGTTCTAAATGTACCTATGATAAGTGCTGATATTGACCGACATTTCTACCTAAGCTTCCTCTTTAGTGAGGTTAACCTAGAATTTATTGCAGGCTGTTTATTGGCCAAATGGGCTGAGCATCAAAGAAATAAACACTACAAACATTTGATAATAATAGGTGCCCTTTGCTTTGTGCTGATATGGATAAATAACAAGTACCTTTTTATCCCTTATCACAATTATCTCCTTTACATCATTCCTGCTACATTTGTCCTATTAGGCGCTTCTTCTGTTCCTGAACAACTTCAGTTGCCATATTGGGTGAAGAGCTTGAGTAAGCTAGGAAATGCTTCATACACAATTTTACTAACTCATCTATTGTTTATTTCAATTTTAATGAAGTTGAGTGTAGCGACTCATATAGTTGACTATCTTGGCTTCCTTTTCACAGATCTAATTATTGTGGCGATGACCGTTCCCCTTTGTTATATGACCTATAGACTTGCTGAGAAACCGCTCGTGACAGGGCTCAAAGACGCAACAAGTTTACGTCCTTCCCAATCATCAAATCCTATCTCCTAGGCAATCTTATACTACTAACTCCGCATCCTTCAACAAAGGGTGCTTTTCATCTTTCGCTGATAAAATAGGGTTGCTCGTTGGCCACGTTATGCCGATTGCTGGATCGTTCCACAGAATCCCTCTATCGTGTAGGGGCGAATAGTAGGCATCCACCTTATACAACACCTGCGTCCGCGGCTCTACCGTACAGAAACCGTGGGCAAAACCCTGCGGGACAAGCAGCTGGCGCTTATTGGATGCACTGAGCGTAACACCAATCCATTGGCCAAATGTGGGGGAGCTTGTGCGAATGTCCACAGCCACATCGAAGATCGCTCCCGCAATTACCCTGACAAGCTTTGTTTGCGCATGTGGGTTCAATTGATAATGTAGCCCGCGCAGCACGCCAATTTCTTCCGATAGCGAATGATTATCTTGCACAAAATCGATCGTAATCCCCTGCTCTGCCAGCTTTGCGGCATGATAACTTTCCATAAAAAAGCCCCGATGGTCCGCATGCACCTCAGGTTCAACAATCACAAGTCCTGCTAAAGTTGTTGTTGTAATCTTCATACTTTCTCTCACCTCTATTTCTAACATATGCAAGAGTGTCGTAGAAAGCCTCAGACAATGGTTTATAGGCAGGTGGCCGATCACAAGTAGTCTGAAACGTAAAAAGGCCACCAAGGGCTTCACAGCCCCAGCAGCCTCTTCCTTGTATGAGATGGAACTACCACATATACACAATGCACGAAATAATACCTGCCCAAATCAGGGAACCGAACACCACACCGACTATCAATCCTTTGCCAATCGACAAATGATTATCATCTTGGTAAGCGTCTTCATGATCGATCATAGCCAAAACCTCCCCGCCTACTCAGTATATGCAATAGTATGGGGAAAATGTTGGCGAATCATGCGGGTGGTTTCAATATTTTTTAATCAATATGCGTTTTTATTAATAAAGCCGTTAACAATGGTTCTCCAAATAATTTTAATATCAAATAAAAAAGTCCAGTTTTCGATGTAGAAAATATCATGCCTAATTCGTTCCTCGATCGACGTGTCGCCACGCAAACCATTACTCTGCGCCCAACCCGTAATACCCGGCCTAATGTGATGCTTCACCATATACTTCGGTACTTCTTCCTTAAATTGTTCCACGAAATAAGGACGCTCCGGCCTTGGTCCGACCACACTCATATGACCAAAGAGCACATTGAAGAACTGCGGCAACTCGTCAAGACTTGTTTTGCGGAGGAAAGTACCGACCTTCGTGCGCCGCGGGTCATTTTCCACCGTCCACTCCGTATTCGAAACGGTATCTCCGAGCACCTTCATGCTGCGGAACTTGTACATCATGAAGTTTCTGCGATTCAGGCCCACACGTTCTTGCTTGAAGATGATTGGGCCTTCGGAGGTTAGTTTTATGGCGAATGCAGCCGCTAGCATAACAGGTAATGTGATGATAATCGCAATGGTGGCGAAAACAATGTCGAAAGCTCGCTTGAATGTGCGATTCCTAAACTCATCCAAGGGAATGTCTCTTACATTGATGAGCGGCATATCTGCAAAGTTATCGAAATAAGGTCGTGAAGGAAGGAAGTCATAGAAATCTGGAATAATGAGAGTTTTGACCCCAGCTTTTTCACAAACATTAATGATACTACCGAACTTCTGATGGGCGTCCAAAGGAAGCGCAATAATGACTTCATCTACAATTAGCTTATCCAAAATAGGTTCTAATTCATCAATTTTCCCTATCACCGGTTTAAAATTGTGATACGGCATCTCATGCATCTCTTGATAATCATCGAGAAAACCAACCACTTCATACCCTAACTCCGGGTGTTGTTTCAGCTTCGTATAGAACTGACGGCCTAATGAGCCTGCACCAAGAATAAGAATGAATTGCTTGTTATAACCCTTTTGACGTACTCGTTTCAGTGAGATTTTGATCATATAGCGGTAGAAGCTAATGAAAAGAATGTTATTTACCAGAAAGAGTAATAGATATGACCGTGAGACGTCCACTTCTTTGAGAATAAACAAAACACTGAGCAGCATCAATAAGCTAAACGCATGTACTTGAATGATTTTCAAAACCTCGAAAGAGAACCGTTTTCTCCGCTTCGGCGTATAGAAATTCACCAAATAACTTATAAATATCGCGATAATCGCGTATGTTATACTCCACATCACATAGTGTTTAAAAGGCAGAGGAGCACCGTAAGGAATCCAACCGCTTTTAAATTTCAGCCACCATGAGAGTAGAAACACGAGCTGAATACATATAAAATCGGCAAGTGCGTATAGTTGAGTCAAGAAGCCTTGACTTTGACGAATCAATCGAAATCACCTCAATGGACGTAATTTATTTTTCGCTAGTGAAAGGCCGAATTTCACACCTACACCTGCATAAACCATCGCATTAGTCAGCCATGAATACTTCCTACGATAGTGCTTATTATGAAACAAAATCATAGCCCGATGGAACTCATATATGATCTTATATGGCTTCCTTCGGCTGCTTGCCCCTTTATGATGAACAATCTGTGTTCTAGGGTAATAATAATTCACCCATCCAGCCTCCTTAATTCTATAACACCAATCGATGTCTTCACCATACATAAAAAATTCTTCATCGAGCATACCCACCTGTTCGATCGTTTCGCGGCGGACGAACATGAACGCTCCGACAAGGGAGTCGATCGGATATGGTTGGTCCGGATCTAAATATCCCAGTTGATATTGATTGAACCGCGGAATGTTGGGGAATAGCTTGGCAAATCCAAACGCATAGTAGAATGATGCTGAAGGCGTCGGGAAGCCTCGCTTACATGCTTTGTCAAGTGAACCGTCGGGTAGGACGATTTTACAGCCACTAGCGCCTACAGTAGGATTCTCGTCCATGAAACGCAGCATGATGTCTAATGTGTCTGGTTGAACGATGGTATCGGAGTTCAGGAGCAGTACGTAACGACCTTGGGCAATACGAATGCCCTGGTTGTTGGCTCTGGAGAAGCCAACATTGTCGGTATTGGTGATCGTGGTAACCAGTGGGAAACGATCCTTCACCGCTTCGATTGCACCGTCGTTAGATGCGTTATCGATAAGGATGATTTCATACGTGTATGCTGTAGTTGACGAAAAAACCGATCCAATGCAAGCTAGCGTCAGATCTTTCGTTTTGTAATTGACGATGATAATGGATGAATCCAAGGGATGACCTCATTTGTTGGTTGATATCTGTCATTATAACATGGGTATATTAAAATTAGCCTAAAAAATAAGACCAGCTTAGGCTAATCTTAGGTAATTTATTTTGTAAACCATTTGTTCACTTCAGTCGACGCCACTTTTTGCTTGTTACGAATGATGATTCTCTTCTGCTTCAATTCAGTATATTTACGATAAAAATCTATCCATGCACCTAATAATTTGGGCTCACGAAGGAGTGCGTAACCAAAACTAAGACATTCGTATACAAACAAAGGAATGATATTCGTCATCACTGTAGAGATGCGATCGTTCTTCACCATCATTTTATAACGATTGATATAAGATAGTCTCCTAACAAAAAGCGGTTTGCTGCTCCTGCCCCCTTCCTTCCAGCCCCGTTCATGATACGCAATCGCAGTTGGCTCATAAAATGCCTTCCAACCTAATAATTGCGCTCGCCAAGCCACATCCACGTCTTCTTTATATGCGAAGAAATCCTCATCGAAAAATTCGCCATTTAAGCTTATATCATTAATCATTTCACGAGAATACATGGCTGCAGCTCCAGAAACACCAAATACCTCTTCAGTATGAGTGAAGTGATTATTAGGCTGATGTGCGCCGCGGTCAAAGGCTCTTCGCGCCTTGTTTATAATGAGACCTGTACTATCAATGTCATGAGGGACTGCTTTAAATAATAATTTGCCCGTTGCACTGCCTGCATAAGCATGACTTTGAAGCGTACGAATCGTGTTAAGCACATAATCAGGTTCAATGACGACATCTGGATTCAGGATTAAACAATAATTAGTATCCGTCATCCGAATAGCTTGATTATGTCCCCCCGCGAATCCATTGTTCAGCTCATTACTAATAATAGTGCACTTTTCCTGCCATTGGGCAAGCTTTTGTTCCGAATTATCCTTTGATGCATTATCTATGATGATGATATTGTCGATTGGATGAGATTGATTTAGAACCGCTTTCAAGCAATCGTCAATATGCTCAGCGCTATTGTAAGTTACGATATGGACACTGACTGTCCGTTTATTAACCTTCACACTATTTAGCCTCTTCTTCTTGTCTATTATACGGAATTGGAAACTGAAACAAAACGACATTTTTCATCAGGTCTCTCTCATCAAAAAAAGCCATCAGTATGCAATTAAGCACACTAACAGCTATCTTTTAGTTCTCCCTTTGCTCGTTCAAAAAAGCCTGTAGCCCGTCCCGCCAAGGTCGCAAATCCTCAAATCCATTCACTCGAATCGCTTCATGCTTCATTGCTGAATTCCGGGGTCTAGGAGCAGGTCTCGGGAACTCGTCCGTTGTACATGGCTCAACCTTGATCTTCACGCCACTTTCTTCAAAAATGGCACACGCAAAGTCATACCACGAACAAATACCAGAGTTAGAAGCATGATAGATACCGTAACGATCCGTTTGAATCAGTTGTTCAAGGAAAACTGCAAGATCAACCGTATATGTAGGAGATCCAAACTGGTCACTGACAACTTTTAAGGAGTCTCGTGTTCTCGCTAAATGCAACATCGTTTTCACAAAATTATTACCGTAGATGCCATAAACCCACGATGTTCTTACAATAAAATGCTTCGATGATAACGCTTGAACATGAATTTCTCCAGCTCGCTTCGACTTCCCATACACACTTTGAGGGTTAGTAACATCATCTTCACGATAAGCTTGCGAAGACGTACCATCAAAGACATAATCCGTGCTGATATAGACGAATTTCGCACCAACACTTTCAGCTGCAAGGACAAGATATCTAGTTCCCTCGGCATTTACCCGAAATGCCATTTCTTCTTCAGTTTCTGCTAAATCAACAGCCGTGTAAGCCGCACAATGGATAATAACATCCGGATTACTTTCCGTGATGACTTGTAGACACTGGGCTTCATTCGTAAAATCTAACTGATCTCTTGATAGACCAAGTACCTCATGTTTTTGCCCAAGAGACTTAACAACATCTTGTCCAAGCTGTCCATTAGCTCCGGTTACAACGATCCTCACGACCGAGCACCTAACCTCGAACCGTATTGCTCGTTGAAATACTTTTGATACTCACCCGTTTGAATTCGTTTCCACCAGTCTTGATTGTCCAAGTACCAACGAATCGTCTCTTGAATGCCTGTCTCAAAATTATGCTTTGGCTTCCATCCAAGCTCATTCGTAATCTTCGTTGCATCAATGCCGTAACGGCGGTCATGGCCTGGACGATCTTTCACGAATTTCATCAAAGATTCGGGCTTTTTTAGCTCACGAAGTATGGCTTGAATGATTTGAATGTTCGTTCTCTCGTTATTCCCACCAATATTGTAGACCTCACCGCTGATTCCCTGATGCAGAACTAAATCAATTGCACTACAGTGATCCTCTACATAAAGCCAATCTCTAATATTAAGGCCATCACCGTAAACGGGTAGATCCTTATCACTCAAAGCGTTGGCAATCATTAAAGGAATTAACTTTTCCGGGAATTGATAAGGACCGTAGTTATTGGAACAACGCGTGATGTTTACTGGAAGTCCGAATGTTTCATGGTAAGCTCGCACAAGAAGATCAGATCCCGCTTTACTTGCTGAATATGGACTGTTCGGAGCTAGTGGCGTTTCCTCTGTAAAAAGTCCCGTCTCTCCAAGGGTTCCGTATACTTCATCCGTAGATACATGGACAAATTTCTTAACCGCATGCTTTCTGGCTGCTTCAAGCAATACTTGAGTACCCAGTACATTCGTTTTCACGAAAACGTCTGGTTCTAGAATACTTCGATCCACGTGCGATTCCGCGGCGAAATGGACTACGATATCCACACCTTGGTCGAACAAACTGGTCACAAGTTCGGTATTGGTAATATCACCTTTGACGAATGTGTATTGACTGTTCGCTTGGATGGATGTCAAATTCTCTAAATTTCCTGCATACGTTAAAGCATCCAGATTAATGATTTCATAGCTAGGATAGCGATCCAGCATATATTGCACGAAATTGCTGCCGATAAAGCCGGCTCCGCCTGTAACTAATAGTTTCATTTATTATACCCCTCCGCTAATTGAATCCTTTTATGGGAATTATTTAATATTTCTTATTTTCATAAGATACGTGATCACCTGCTATACGGTAAGCTCTATATCTTGTTTGTCCGTTTCAATAATCAACTCCGGTCAGCAGGTTCTTCATATGGAGCAGAAATTCCTGTGAAATCTTTGAGTTCTCCTGCTCTCGCCTTCCTATATAAACCATTAGGATCTCATTGTTCGCATACGTCTATTGAACATTTTTGACATATACTTCAATAAAATCACCTTTTGGATGCAATGCTCTAACCATATCGCGATCTTCTCTATATTGAGATATAAATGCCGTAATAGTAAATAGACTGCTGTCAACGAATAATTTATCTCATTACTCTTATCGAAAAACTATGTTTGCTTAATATGAAGTAGCTAAGAAGAACACACGTTGTCTTCCGTTACTTAACACATCGAACAAAGACTAAACAAATATAAAACCATCCTTTTTTTAAAATAAACGATGATTTCAGTTTGTTGTGTATGCAGATATTTG
The DNA here is from genome assembly GCF_059692215.1 of Paenibacillus sp. J22P51. NCBI lineage: Bacteria > Bacillati > Bacillota > Bacilli > Caryophanales > Paenibacillaceae > Paenibacillus > Paenibacillus sp. J22P51. Next base: position 44,881 of record NZ_JCAUAZ010000013.1, read on the forward strand.
AAAATCTCTTCAGCAAAGAGCAAGACTGGAACCGACTTCCCCCCATTCAAGCCCAGGTCGTTAGTTAATTCCGAGCTTCCTCAAAATTGATCTCCGCATCTCTCAGCAGTGGGTGTTTTTGATCTTTATCAGAAAGAATAGGTTTAGAAGTCGGCCAATCAACACCAAGAGCCGGATCACTCCAGAGAATACCTCTATCATGTTCAGGTGAGTAGTATTCATCGACTTTATAAAGCACTTGAGTATTCGGCACAAGAGTACAGAAACCATGAGCAAACCCTCGTGGTACTAGCAGTTGCCGCTTGTTTGCTTCGCTAAGAATAACCCCCACCCATTTACCGAAAGTAGGTGAATTCTTACGGATATCAACTACGACATCAAAAATAGCACCTGATACTACACGTACAAGTTTCGTCTGTGCTTTTGGGTTAAGCTGATAATGTAAGCCGCGAAGTACACCGGTTTCAACAGATAGAGAATGATTGTCTTGAACGAAGGGAAAATCTATTCCCAGTTCAGCAAACTTTTTGCTGCTATAGCTTTCCAAGAAAAATCCTCGGTGATCTCCATGAACGGCTGTTTCAACAATGTAAAGTCCTTCAAGCTTTGTTTGAACCACCTGCATGCAAACACCTCTTATAATTTAAACTTTCCGAATTCTTCGCCAAATTGTAAATCTTTCGCCAACTCATTGGCTTTGGCCAAAGAGGCATGCGTCCCTGCATCTGTCCACCATCCGCAAAGGGTATCGTAAGTAAGCTCATTTCTTACAATATAGGCATTATTCACATCAGTAATTTCCAATTCACCGCGGCCAGAAGGCTTTAATGTTTTGACTATTTCAAATACCGCGGAATCATACATATATATCCCTGTAACAGCATAGTTGCTCTTTGGCAGTTTGGGTTTTTCTTCAATTGATACAATTCGGTTGTCATTCAATTCAGGCACTCCATAACGTTGCGGATCATGCACTTCTTGAATCAATATTTTAGCACCTTTGCGTTGAGCGCGGAAATTGCTAACAAAGGTTGCTATGCTATCTTCAAAAACATTGTCTCCGAGAATAACTACCATCTGGTCATTGTTAACGAATTGCTCCGCTAATCCTAGCGCTTGAGCGATTCCACCAGCCTCGTCTTGAACTTTGTAAGTGAACGTCACGCCTAATTCATGGCCGCTCCCCAGTAGATTCACAACATCACCCATATGATCTTTACCTGTCACGATAAGAATATCATGAATATCCGCCTCTTTCAGCTTTGCGACCGCATGAAAAACCATAGGGTATTTGCCTACTGGAAGCAGGTGCTTATTGGTTACTTTCGTAAGAGGGAATAATCGGGATCCGGTTCCGCCAGCCAAAATAATTCCTTTCATTTTCGTTCCTCCTCAAGGAAAATTTTATTGTTTTGTCGTTGTGTTTGAATAAAAATATTTGCGCTAAATAAATAATACCATAAGTCAAAATTATTCTAAAACGACTAAAGCTTTCCAAAGACAGTGAGTTGACGGAAGTACATGTATACTTTAAAAATTATCATTACAATTAAAGGTCCTACTTGCAGTGACCTACTCGTATACGTATATTTAATACGTTCTCAATTGCCTTAGGTTCATAAGGTAATAATTAATAGAACACAACTTTTCTGGCATTTCACATCATTCTCTTCTTGAATTGTTTTTTAATTGTCTAACTGATCTTTGCTGAGAAAGTAGCATGTTTCTGTTATGTTTATTAGCATAAATCCGTGCAAATTTTGCGAAATACCATATATATTTCTTAAGCGAAGCATTTACATTAAACTGTAAATTTCGCGGAATCGTCATATTTTTGTCCTTTGCAAACTTTTTTAAGTTACGGCTGATGCCCATTAAAAACGGCCCGAGGCCAAAACAGACAGGAAATATCTTCACGTAAACATCAACACAGGAGATACTGACATCCATAATATTATCAATCACCATCTGGTAACCATTCATCAGCTCCATTTTATTGAGTACGATTATCTTCTGTCCCTCTTTGGCAAACAAAAGGTTATGTGTAATACTTCCTGATACGGCTGCCATATTTTCGCAGTTTCGCATATAATATATCTGTTGACTTAGTGTCAGCAACTCAGGGGATAACACCGTATATCCGTTCGCCGCAAATAAAGCTTCTATCTCGTCTTCTCCACGTTCCTTGTCCAATGCAACGGAAAATTTTCCCCGCGTAAAGTAAATCTGCGAATATGGCGATAGGCCAGACACTCTTATATTCGTAACAACTGTGCGATAGATATTTTTAAATTCTTCCGTGTAGTAATCCCTTTCAATATAGGAAAATTCAGGAATAATGATTGAACGAAACTGCATCGGGGTCTTGACATCAATCAACTGTTCATCACTAATGCCAAGTAAATGCATGAATTCCAGAAAATTCCCATACATACTAGTCTGCTCACTACCCCAGTTCCAACCACAATACGCAATCCGATACTTCTTTACGTCTGGGAGAATAAACCACAGCCTTGAAATTTGGTCACAGATAAAGTGCCCCCAATGACTTACAAACGGCCCCATAAACACTACCGTCTCATCGCATTGCTGTACAGATTGCTTCTCATACTCGTAATAGCCGCCAAAAAGATGCCCATCCCTAGTATGTGATTCCTTGACGAACTGACCGTTTTCATCCAGTACTCCTCCGAGTGCCCAAGTAATGGATGAATCCCCCTTAGCTGGAAGGATAATACCGCCTTCTACTTCTTTGATGGTCAGAGGTGTCTTTCGATGATAGTCTCGTTCTTCATTTGCCCTGTACGCTTGCACGTTTTCTTTACTTACATACAAATCTACATACTTCCCCATGTCTCGTTCCCCACTACTTCTGTATAATCATTCCGTCGACATCCCATACGTGTTGCATGCTAAGAATACCCGATTCATTCGTCTCTTTTCCCTTGATAGATATGGCAATAATTCTTCTGATAATATCATACTCAGCACCGCTGTTTCCATAGATATACACGTTCAGAAAATACTTTCCGTTCAACAGATTGTTATTCAAAAAACGAAACTGAATATGCCCCTCATTCAATGCTTGAAATTTCATTCTTGTGTCACTTTCCGTGGACACCTCATAGCACGGTACACCATCATCCCTGACCAAACCGACAGTGACACTGATCGGCGTTCCGTTGTTGACACTTGTATAGGACATATTGATAGTAAACGGCTCACCTTTGTCAAAAACCTGCTTGGCATTTCCCCCCTCATCCACTAAAACGACATTTGTAATCTCCACTTCGCCGTTTCCGCTTCTACGGGAGTCAGGATCGTACTGCGGAGCAATATCACGACAGGTCAGGTCACGATTAGCTTTCTTCGCTTGCTCTACATCGATTTCACTTTTGATTTGCATCTGATATTCCATTTCCGCCCTTTGAATCCGTTGGTTTTCCATCGCCTCCAAATAGTGTGAACAGACAACTCGCGACGGGCCCTCTTCTTTAATAAAACCGTTCTCAAACCAGATCGCCCTGTTGCACAACTGCTCTACTTGGCTGGTTGTATGAGATACAATCACGATTGTCATCCCACTGTCCTTCAAGGCTATGATACGGTTAAAGCACTTTGTTTGGAAGGCGGCATCTCCCACGCCCAAAATTTCGTCAATCAGTAGAACTTCGGGGTCAACATTTATTGCTACGGAAAAAGCAAGACGCATATACATGCCTGAGGAGTACGTTCTTACAGGTGAATCAATAAAATCCTCTAGCTCGGAAAATTGTATAATTTCATCAATCTTCGCGTCGATTTCCTTCTTGGAATAACCAAAAATAGAGGCGTTCACATAAATATTCTCTCGGCCAGTCATGTCCGGATGAAATCCCGCACCTAGTTCGATCAGACTGGAAACTCTTCCTTTAATTCTTATTTCCCCTTCGTTGGGTTTCAAGAGCTTGGAGAGCATTTTTAAAGTGGTACTCTTCCCACAGCCGTTCTTTCCTATAAGACCAATAACCTCACCCTTTTTAACTTGAAAACTGATCCCTTTTATGACCTCTCTTCGCTCAAACTTAGCCCGATTTATATTGGATAGGAGTCCTTTCAGCGTTTGGCTCTTATCTGCAAATATCTTGAAAGACTTTTTGACATTTTTAACTTCAATTACTACATCTTCAGACATCGTTAGCCTCCTGGGATTATATCTCTTCCGCAAAACCAGACTCAAGCTTCCGGAAAACAATCAACGCAATTATCAACTGGAATACTGCAAAACCAGCGGCCATCGATAGGCTTGACATATCTGGGCACTCCTTATAGTAAAGAATCTGCCGAAATGCCATAATAATTGGGGAAAGTGGATTAATGGCCATTATAGATGCCAAAAAACCTTTCACCATATCTGGCTCATACAAAACCGGTGTTACCCATACGCCAGCCATAAGAAGCATCTGCACAATATACTGCACATCACGAAAGTAAACTGTAATCGCCGACAAAATAATTGTTATTCCTAACGCCATAATAAATTCGATCAAAATCACGATAGGAAGATACAACAATGCCTCCGGATTGACTCCAAGTCCACCGATAAAAATCAGAGCAAATACAATGATAAATGTCAGCAATAGATTAATAAATCGAGCGATTACTGTTGATAGAGGAAGAATCTCATTAGGAAAGTAGATCTTACTAACGAGACTCGACTGTCCAACAATACTAACCGTTCCTTGCTGCATACAATCAGTGAAAGTAATCCAAGGCATCATCGCCACGACCAAGAACAAATAATAATTTGGAACATCATGCCGCATTACCTGGGAAAACACCAAGATGTAAACCAGTATTTGGCATAACGGAACAATCAGATTCCAGAAAAAACCCAGAACAGATCCCTTATAGCGACCTCTTAAATCTCTTTTGACAAGGCCAATAATGGTTCCTCGATATTGATTAATTTCCTTCAATCTATTAAACATACTTTTCCTCCATTATTATGAAAAAAAATACTCAGTTATTGCTCTGCTCTAAATCATGAAACAGCTTAACAACCCGATTGTAATTTGCACTCAAATCTGTCACTTGTTGATTTCGTTCTTCAAGCTGCTTCTCCAGTTGGCTGATTTGTGCAACAACCCGGTTGTAGTGCTCGCTCAGAAATCCAGCTTGCACGTTTAGATGATGTAATTCATCTTCCACTTGTTTTGCATGTGCAGATAGTGCAGCATAATTTGTCTCCCAACTAATTCAGGAGTTGTGAACAATATCATAATGACTGAGTTGATCGAATATCATACATTTTTCCTCGTCCAGCATAGGATGCTCTCCTTTGAAAAAAATATCTGAGATTTTCTCCAATTCAGATGCTGTTTCTTGTAATAACCCAAAATATTCCAGGAGATTCGTTAACGAGTATAAGCTGCTCACAGTAGGGCAAGTTGAGTATAAATATCCTATAGAGTTCAATATAGCATAATCTGTCGGAATTTGTCTGGGGTCTTCCCATTCTTGATCAATAAGCGTATAACCGACATCGCGCTGATAAATAAGGTTACTCGCATTAAGATTGCCACTTACATCCATCCCTTTATAAGATACTTTTAACACCCTGGACAACCTGACGGCCTTCAAATTTTCCATGCTTCTCATAATGCCACAGAGGGTTGATCCCACCTTCGCGAATATCAGAATACAAGCTAAAATAACCGCTTGTAGAAAACCGCGGTGATGGATCGTTGCCATCTTTGAAGCCGACATATAGATAGTGTTCAGCAGGTTCGACACCTTTTACACTGGTCATATATTTTTTCCGATACCATCGTTCATTGAAATAAAAAGAGTATCTGATGACATTCAAATCGGACAGTCTGCTTTTGTCAGTATTAACCATTTCATATATTTTTTTCAAGCCAAATCTATGAAACCAAAGCAATTGGCGGAATTTTTTTTCCGTTATTTGTTGTTGAATCCCCTGTTCATTTTTCAAAAAGAATGAATAATTTTGCTCAATAATGTCCTTTATCTCATTATAGTATAATTCTAACACAGTTGCGGCGGATGGATTGTTGTGATATACCTTTCCCCACTCTTGTAGAAAATTTACTATCCTATCAGACGAAAGGTACGACGAATAGTTGTATGGGAGCATTCCCGCAAAGACTTGATAATTGAATAAATGTTCATTCACTGTTACCATAAAAGGGCCATTACCATGGGTAACCGGCATAAAGGTTGAATAAACATCAATATAAACAGCCTGAATATTTCTGGCCTGATGCACCAATTCCTGCGTATAGTTTGTGTCCTGCATTCGGTTGAGGATGACCGCTTTAGATCTAGAACCTGCAAACAACAGATTATGAGAATTGGAGCCGCTTAGCCCAGCAACAACTTCGGCTTCCTTCAGCAACGACACAAGTGTCGGTAGCGTTTCGTTTTCAGGCGCTACAATGTCGAATCCGTTTCTGCGAAAATTATCCTCTATATCTCCTTCACCAATGGTATTACCTGCATGCAGAGTAGTTCGGGTTAGATAGATCTTTCTGGATGGACTCGCTTGAACAGAATTCTGGATTGCATCAAATGGAATTAAAAACTCTTTGGAATAGTAACAACTCTTTGTACTGTTCCCCAGCAAGGAGGAGGCTTTAGGGATAATTACACGCTTAAACCTGGTCGGGCGGTTCAGAAAAACAAGATCATCCTGTCCAATTCCAAGTAAATCATGAAAGAGTAGAAAGTTCCCATCCGGCTTTTTATTGAGAAAAACACCAACAAGTCGGGTCCCACGGGCTTTGCAGTTCTCTCCCAAGTAATACCACAGCCGATTTGTCGACTCTAACAAAAAATGACCCCAATGGTAGATAAAGAAACCATAATAGACCACTTCCTCGTCAATATACTCGCAATTATCCAGACTGACATCGGGACATTCCGCCATGGAAAGATATTCTTTTCCATAGTCCAATCCTTTATATAACCCTGAAGACTTTACGAATCTTCCTTCGGCGTCTAACACGCCACCACGATATTTATAGTTGCCAACCTCATCATAAAATGCTTCCACTGGAACGATTATGCCATTGTCAATCACTTCAACAGACGGCTCCCATCCTGGCCATAGGAAGTCATGATCCATCATTTCCTTGTATTTGTCCACTGTTTCTCGGTTCAAGAACTGTAAATTATGTTCCATAATAACCTACTCTAAAACTGAGATTGAAGAGTGCATTCTAGTTTTAAAATCACGAATCACCAGCTCAATCCCCTCTTCAATTCCAGTTTTCGGGTTCCAGCCCGTGCACTTTGAAACCTTTTCAATATTAAGCACATTTTTTCTCAGGTCACACTTGCGAGATGAAGAGTATTGAATCACTGGCGGCCTTTCTGGCTTTAGCTTTTCCATCACTAGGTCAATGATCTCATGGATGGAATAACCAATTCCATTGCCAACATTGAATACATTTTCCACCCCTTCGTAATTCAAAACTGCCTCAATAGCATCTACCACATCATCAATGAATATATAATCCCGAATGTTTCCACCGTCTCCCCATATTGTAATTGGTTCTCCGTGCAAAATCCGATCTACCATGATTGGAATCAACCCCTGCATCCGACCGCTATTGCTCATAAATCCATACGGATTGCTTAACCGCACGGTCTGATAACGAAGTCCATGCTGATATTTGTACAACTCCAAGGTATTTTCGATCATCGTCTTGATAAGAGCGTAGCCGCAAAAAGCTTGTTTTGCGTCATTTTCTAAAGCCGAAAATTCTCCTCCTTCACCATACACTGTTCCCCCCGAAGATATGAATAGAAGACTTGTATTCATACCTACCATATCTTCCAATAGGCGAATTGTGGAAAGAACATTGGCCGATACCTCGGACGCAAGGTTTTCCGTACCATCCTTCGCAAACAGTGTGCTAATCAAGTGAATGATCGTATCGGTCTCATACAAAAGTGGGGCAAAGCTCTCTTCTTCTGTAAAGTTGAATTTCACATAAGAAATGTTCTTATTCCCCTCAAATTCCGGACTAAAAGAGCGATCCGCTACTAGCACATGATTATCTCTGCTCAGCTTGCTGACCAACTTTCTCCCAATAAAACCACTACCGCCTAAAACTACATATTTTTTCATTTATTATCCTCCGTGAAACGAATTATATTCTTTTCAACAACACTAATCAGATTTTCGGTGAATATTTCCTGAGAAAAATACTGGTCGTAAGTCTTCCTACCCGCCTTGCGCAAATCACTCATCGTATCAAAGTTACTGATAATGTATTCCAGCTTCTTTTCCAACTGCGGAGCGCTTTTGGAACTAAATACAAATCCGTTTACACTGTCTTCAATATAGCGTGCGGTTCCTGTCATATCAGAGCATAGGACGATCTTTGACATCATCATAGCCTCCGTTAAGACAACCGGCATGGGATCGTCGATAGATGGGACAACCACACAGGCAGTCTCCCTGTAAATATCCATCAACTTGTCATATGGAACCGGACCGGAAATCCTTACATTGGCTAGCTTTTTAGCTTTGTTCTCTACACTGCGATAGTACAACTCATCACCAGGTTTGCCTATCAGTAAGAAATCCGCCAATTCCGCAAGAGCAGGCGGTAACATGCTGATTGCTTCAAGAAGTAACATCTGATTCTTTCTTGTCTCAAAAGTTGCTGGAAACAGAAACAATATCTTTTCCCGTCGAACGGGTATTTCATTTAAATTAGCCCAGTCTTTTACTCCATACAAAAGCACTTTTGTAGAATATTGTGACCGACACTTCTCCAACATTTCCTGTGCATATCTGCCGCCGCAATAGACAGAAATGTTGCTCTTCAAATGTTTGGGAAGATAGTTTTTCAGAAAATCATATCCAGTCCCACCGTCATGAATCCACCACAAGAACGGAATATCCGAACCATTATAACAGTTGATAAAGTTATGGCTTACAATTGAGGCCACAAGTACCAGATCAAAACTTCTCAACAAGCTGTCAATACCCGGTGATATGGACTTCGGTACCACATTCGGGCGATAAGCTCTGTACTTTGACAGATCCTGATCAATAATAACTGGAATCTCCTCCGCCAGGATATCTCTCGACAGAGGTCCATCCTCCGGAGAGGCTACAACCGGGAAATAACCCTGAGCTTTCAAGACTTTCGCCGCCTCAAAAACAACCTGCGGGGAGCCAGTCCTGGACAACTCATGACTGACAAGTAAGATGTTTCCTTTTTCACCCTTTTGCAGGTCTTTAGGAAGGAGCAGGCGGTTCGGCAAGTTATCGCAGTCTGTACTGTATTGCAGCATGCTATCCGAAAACAAGCTATCCCTTTTCAGAGCGGCATGCCACTCCTTTATCATGTACAGATACGCCCTATCTCGCGGTCGATAATTTTCCACGTTAGTTCTTTTTTCACGATAAAGTACACTTGTCGATACAAAAGCGCAGTGTAGGTTCTTATTTTGAATTCGGAAACTAAAATCTAATTCGAAGTATAGATTTGGAGTATCTTTTTCATTTAATCCACCCACTTGAAAAAAAACATCTTTTCGCACTGAAAAACAGTATTTGCTCAGCACACTGACTTCTCTGCTCATGTGAGGTGTCAGCGCACGGTCGTCATTGATATAAAATGATTGTCCCGAGAAGATACTCTCACACAACTCACCGCCATGCTGACCAATCCTTCCTCCCATGTAAACCGCTTTACCTTCCGCGTCGATCACGGCCGGGGAAACTGCTCCTATCGCTGGAAAATCTAAAATATTCAAAATCTGGTTCAGCCAATCACGCTGTGCCATATACATATTGTCGCGTAGAAAAACAAAATACTCTCCATTGGCCGCTGCTGCACCAATGTTGTATTTTTTCGAATAATTAAGAGGGCCATTATAAGGGCAAAGAATCAGCCGCTCTCCTAGGCCAGTCATTACTTCTTCAATTTCTTCTAATAATTCCGAATTTGCCACAATAACGATTTCAAAGTTAGGGTACGCAGTATCCCGTAGTATCTGTGGCAGACGGCTTAACACTGCAGTCTTATCGTCTGATGCAATAATTAAAGTGACAAGCGGAGATTGACTTCGCCATTTGGATATAAAATTATGTCCGTCACGCTCGTAGACGGAAGTTGGATAATTCATACGCTTCATGTGTTGGGACAATGCTTTTGCCCGGCTAGTCATCTCCCGTTGACGCGCAACTGCTTTCTTTTCAAACGCGTATGTAGAATATAAAATCCGTTCCACATGTCGCATTTCCCCTCCGCACTCGGTAAGTCTCAATGTCAATTCATAGATCGTGCAATTGTCAAATTCTTTGTCGAAACCACCGCATTCCTGCAATGTTGCCATCCTAAACGCAGAAAAGTTCCCCGGAAAGGAAGAACTAATCATCAGCAGCGGAGACCAAGCTGGTTTGAAAAAGAAACGGAAATTATTATCACTCTCGCCGACATAGCATTCATCCGAGAAGAGTAAGTCGACATTCTCACTGCAATCCAAATTTTTCGCTGCCCAATACAGAGCGTCTTGTGTCAGTTGATCACCCGAGTGCATAAAAATTACATACTCACCGGATGCTTTACTCAGTGCCTGGTTATATGCCTCTGCTTTCCCCATTTTCTGCCCGTCTGACTCCAATAGATGAATTCGACCGTCTTTTTCTGCTTCTCTGACAAAGAAGTTCACTGCTCGCCTGTCCTTGGATCCCATATCGACAACCCAGAACTCCCAGCGACCATAGAATTGCGACTGAACGGATTTTAATGTCCGCATCAGCAAGTGTAGATCCGTATACTCCAGAAGCAGTATAATGCTGAAGCCCACGTTTATTTTTAGTGACTCAATTATTTGTCCAGTGACCGCCTCTGAGTACTCCTCCTGCTGCCGCCTGAAGAGCTTGCGTCCAGTGTTGTCCCCTGCAATGAACACAGCTCCAGTGTAGGGAAACTCTTCCATCCCCCCCCCGTCTGATACGACAATTCCATCTAAAAGCTGGCGTTTAGCTGCTTTATTTTTAATTGCCTGTACAAAACCCTTCCATCCGAATTCCTTGAATATCGCGTAAGCTTTACGAAAAGCCGCATTGCTCTTGTTTGTGTTGAAAAAAGCTTTAAATACATTTAAAATGAAATTATAAAATCGGTTGATCATGTTCATGAATGGAACCTCCGCCAAGAGTCTTCGTAAGGCACTTTGCCAGTGTAACAATTTCTGAAAGCCCAAGCCCACTGAATAAGGAGCAATAGCCCCCGCTGGTGAATTGATATACCCCATGCTTATCCGTTACAATCATATCACTGAAAAATAGGATCAAGTCAGTAGCATAGGTCAGTAACCAATCCGGTCGCATATCGTAATGATCCCTTCGCGCTCCTGACCGATGAGCAGCACTGTTTTGATGAAGTTGTTTTATTTTTGCCAAAAGCCCATGAGACGTACACAATAAACTAACGATAAGCTTGTCACTACTAAAGCTTAGAAACCAGAATTTCCACTTATCTTCTTCCTACACATCGGGAATCGCCCGCAAAATTTTCCAGCGTTCCCCTTATTTGCAACTATTATTTCAACGGTTGCCATACATCTTGATATAGTAGTTTTATACTCATCGCTGATGATATTCTCCTATCAACTCTTACTATCCCAATACCACCGGTTGGTCTGCTTAATACCATCATCGAATTTGGCAGATGGCATCACACTTATTCGTTATAAATTTTGGAACAGGATCCAAGGTATAACGCATATCATGTCCTCAGCGGTCAGTTAGCATAGTTAATCAGATTTCATTGTACTAAGCTTATACATCTAGTGCAACTGACCATAGTAACTCAGTCCTAACCCGAACTAGCCGGAACCACTAGATTTATTAAACCTAGATTTCGAACTTTGGGTAACCCTACTTATTTATTTTAACTCGATTCGTTTTCCGGATTTACTTAAATATTATATAATCTCCCTTCTCAATAAAGGAGCTTGCTAGCCTTTCCAGTACTTGATTCGCTCATTTGATCTGCCGGGATTTTTGCAGCATGTTTGATCCACACCCCCTATTTGGCGTAGCCATCCACAATCGAAGGGTCCACTACCGCGCATGGGTGACCAGTACCGCCTGGATCATCTCGAAGACACGTCTCATCCGGGATACCCAATTGGCTTTCTGCCGGATTCGAGTAACCGTAGTCATTTGTGATCGCATCCAGTACAAATCCGTTCTTGGCTTCCTTGACGTAGTAATCAATCCCGCAACGGTGATAATAGACACGTAAGATGTCTTCCCCTCCCAAAGAAGGTTCGTTACAATCCATTCGTAGTTTAGAAAATCAAATGTTATTTATCTATTCCCCATTTCAAGAAGTGCCATTTATGCGATTTTGAGTTTAAATAAGAGTTTAAATAAATAATATTTGACCTAATTTACGATTGAAGCCCGTCTTCCAAAAATCATATTGATTTAATACTTTTATTTTGGTCAGTTTTCTATACTGAGGGATACTAATAAATACTTTTAATCTTCTTAAATTTTCCTCATCCAAATAGTCCCCGTATAAGTCCAAAAAGGCTCTTGCTTGTTTATATAAATTTTCCAATGAATCTAATGATTCACGCTTATTAAAAAAGCGTTTTACATTATATTTAAAGCTTTTAACATCCTTGAAACCTACTTCATTTTTGTCATGTTGACGGTACAGAATCGTTGGCTCGCCTACAAAACCGATTTGGCCAAATGCAACTGCTACAAGCGCTATCCACCAATCATGCATAACTGCCTCATCAGGAATTTTGTTAAGCATTTTTAGCAATGTTTGATTTACCATCATTGTACAACCAGTAACATTATTTTGAATCAACAAATGATTAAATTGATTACGGTTGCTATCCAATCGCTGGCGAGCTATCATAGAATCTGCAATTAACTCTAATTTCTCATTTACAACTTTTAGATCCGTATGAACTAATAATGGAATTTGTTTTCCATATACACTTTCCAATTGACGAAACTTATTTACCGTCAATTCAATTTTATTAGGTAACCACACATCATCATGATCGCAAGTCATACAATATTCCGTTTTAACTAATGATAACATACTTGCAAAATTTTTCTTTGCAGATCCTGAAGGTTCTCTTCGTTGAAAAAATTGAATTTTATTTGGAAATTTATCCACATAAGTTCGAGAAATCTTTGCAGTGGAATCCGTGGAGCAATCGTCTTGAATTATCAATGTCCAATTTGCTACTGTCTGGCTTAAAATTGACTCTATTTGCGCTGCTAAATATTTTTCCCCATTATAGGCTGCCATTAATATTGTCACCATATAGTTTTTCATCTTCACCTTTATTAAGTTCACAACGACTTTAGAGTAGTTATGCGGCTTCTGTAATATGTTCTAGAAATAGTGTTATTCCATACAATGAAAGAACACACCCCAAACATTAGCCTTATTTAATTCCTCTTAACCTGGCATATATGTACCCCAAATCTACCTTTCACTTTTAGGCAATTTGATATCCGAGCTTCTTCAATCAAATATCTATAGACCCATAGCAAATTGACTGCTCTCGTAATCTTTATTTTAGACTTTGGAGTAATCAAAGTTTTTCCTCATGGATATAACTTTCTATAATTTTCAAATTCAAAGCCTTTTAAAATCAACAATAGAAGTCATCAGATACTCATTCTTGTATAGAATTTTAGAGATACTGAAATCAAAACTCTTAATCATATAATAAAACAGAAGAACAAAAAGTATTGTGAATACAAAATTTAGTCAACTACATTCCTTTCCTAACCTTAAACATTCATTTGGAAACTCTCTTCCAGTATGCTAAAATAAAGTCGAACTTTAGCGAAGAAGGAGACTATCTGGAATGAGTGCAAGTAAGAATGCCTACGCGGCTTCGCGTGCAAAATCGAATGGAACGATAACGACGGATAAAAGCTCTGTCATCTTTTGGGTATTAGCCGTGTTTACCGGCTTATTTATGTTCTGGGCACCTTTTCAAAGGGCGCTGTTTAATGGCGGTACATCTGAGTTTGAGAGAAGTATTTACTCTGCGTCGGTGTGGTCCTCCATCATTTTGTTGCTTGTTGCAATCTTAGCGTTTTTTGTGTTTCAACTTAAGGAAAAGAAAGATCTCATCACAATTCTCGTCTTCATTATGCCGCTTACTTATGTCATATCTTTGTCGAATTCTGCCTCACACTATTTGGCAACAAATATGGTTTACATCCAAATGCTGTATGCGACATTCTTCATTTTAGGTGTATTTTTGACAAAAAACAAGCTCGGCGTGTCGATTGTTGCGCGTTTATTCATGATTTCGGGATATTTCGTTGTGTTATTCGGTCTTTTGTACTGGTTAGGTAACAAAACTTTCGCCGGTCACCTTGTCGGGTGGTTTGCTCTTATGGATGGAACGGATACAAATGTATACCGCGATGCCATCATGACTGACTCCAATGGTCTGCGGTTAACCTCGGTGTTCCAATATGCGAATACGTATGCTGCCTTTTTAATTACAATAACGTTAAGCTCCTTATTCTTCATTATTAAATCACGGAAATGGTACGTCGTTCTCACCAATGCATTCCTACTTATTCCAACAATTGTTTCATTCTGGTTGACGTTATCTCGTGGTGCTATTGTCGTAATCCCTGTCGTATTCCTCATCATGATGTTCTTCTTCAAAATGAGTCGACAGATCTTAGCGCTTGTTCAACTAGGACTAGCATTTGGTACTTCACTTATTATTTTGCAAAAAGTAACGGATATTGGCATTGGACTACAGAAACAACCTAGCGCCTCAGAATCTTGGCATGGATGGTGGATTCTACTACTAGCTTCTTTAGTTTTCGCTGGACTGTCCGTCGCTATTCAACGCTTTGGTGAGCCATGGTTGGAACGCATAACTGCACGTTTTGATGCCAAGAAATATGCTACCTTTATACTCCCGATCGCTGCGGTTCTCATTGGAGTGGTTGGTGCCACACTCATCTTGAGTGACACTGGATTTAAGAATATTCTTCCTGAGAACGTGAAAACGCGTGTTGAAAATATTAACTTCCAGCAGCACAGTGTTTTGGAGCGTGGTACGTTTTATAAAGATGCTGTTAAGCTCTGGTCAGACTATCCAATCATTGGTGCCGGTGGCGGAGCATGGGCTTCCCTTTACGAGAAGTATCAAAATAACCCCTACACAAGTCGTCAGGCACATAACTTTGCGCTTCAATATTTGGTTGAAGCTGGCGCTTTGGGCTTCCTAGCTTTTATAGGTTTTGTTATTGCCGTTAGCTGGATCTATATTCGGAGCTATATCCGAAGCTCTCAAGAGAAGCGAGACCTGCACTTCCTATTTTTCATTATCATGATTTCCCTTTTGGTCCACAGTATGATCGACTTTGATTTGAGCTATGTGTACTTAGGCGCGATCCTATTCCTCGCTCTTGGCGGTATGCTGAGCAACAGCTCCTCAGGTGAGCTGCAGCTGAAGTCGAAATCAGCTATGATCCACAAACTTTTCCCTGCAAGTATCGCAGTCCTATCTCTTGTGATGTTCTTTATTTCAGCTCAATTGCTTTCAGGCAACAGTTCCTATAAGCAAGCAATTGAAGTTATAAAAACGAGCAAAGACTACAATCAGATCGTGGCACCGCTCGACAAGGCGATTTCTCTGCATCCTGCTCATCCAGATTACTTGTTGTCGGGACAGGTCAGTCGAATTGGAATTCTCCTTAGTGTTTATAATCAAACGCAAAAGGAAAACCCGAATGATCCTAAGAAGAGTGAGCCATTTTTCAACCAAGCACAGGATCTCATGAGTCAGCTTTTGAAAAAAGAGCCACATAACCGTGTCGTTGCCATGCAGCAGCTCAACATGCTCCTTCTCAAAGGGAAGCAACAGGATGCGCTCGAGTGGTCCAACTCTCAAATTCCTAACTACCCTTGGTATATGGATATGTATGAGAAGAGTATCTCGCTGAATATTGAACTTGCGAATAAAGCTAATGACAATGGCAACACACAAGAATTCAACACTCGATTAGACAGTGCTCTTGCCATCTATAAAGATGTTCTTGCTCGCATTGATACTTTGAAAAGCCTGCCAAAAGAACAAATGCAAGGTCGTGAATTTGCAGTCACGCCGAACATGGCTTTGAATATTGGGAAAATCAGCTATATGCGTAGTGATTACAAAGGTGCGGCGGCACTGATTCAACCGCATATCACTGAAAATATGGATGATCAAGTGAACCGTGAATTGATACGTTGGTATCTGGCTATGTTGCAGAAGCAAGGCACTCCTGATCAGGTACTGATGAGTAAACTACTTGCTAAGGATCCGACTGAAAAGCAAAATATTGATGCCATTGTTTCATTTGTTTTCCCAGCAAAATAGAAAAGGGTGCCACAGCGATGTGGCACCTTTTTTCATATCGATTGTGTGTCTCTCCCTATTTCTCAATCCATTCCCGCCGCAAGGCAAAAAGCTCGCGCAGCTCGCTTGTCGACATCTCAGTGACCCAGTTCTCGCCGGTGCCGACGATTTGGTCACTAAGCCCCTGCTTACGCTCGATCATCTCGTCGATCCGCTCTTCGAGCGTGCCGAGCGTGACAAACTTGTGCACCTGCACGTCGCGTGTCTGCCCAATGCGGAAAGCGCGATCCGTGGCCTGATTCTCCACGGCTGGATTCCACCAGCGGTCATAGTGGAACACATGATTCGCCGCTGTGAGGTTCAACCCCGTTCCTCCTGCTTTCAGCGAGAGGATGAAGATGTGGCAACGTTCCTCCGCGGGGATCGTTGCATCCTGGAAGCGCGCGATCATCGCATCGCGCTTCGCTGCACTTACCCCCCCGTGCAAGAACTGCACGGGTTCTCCCATCGCCCGCGCAAGCGTAGCCTGCAGCAGGTGGCCCATCTCGACGAACTGGGTGAAGATGAGGCAGCTGCCTCCTTCGCTCCTGAGTTCGTCTATCATTTCAACCAGCCGCTCCAGCTTCGCTGAGCGTGCTCTCATCTCCGCGGCGGGGGACATGCCGCGCCCTTCTTTTACACCGATCTCCTTCAAAAACAACCCCGGATGATCACAAATCTGCTTCAGCTTCATCAACGCTGTAAGGATCAAGCCTTTCTTCTCTATACCGTTCAAACTTCCTCCAAGCCCACTCGAGCCCTCAATCTTCTCCATCAAGCTTTGCACAACATTCTCATACAACGCCCCCTGCTCAAGGGTCAGACGCACATACGCCTTCCCCTCGTACTTCTCCGGCAAGTCCAGCTGAATCGCTGGATCCTTCTTCAATCGTCTCAGCAGGAACGGACGAATTATACGCTGAATACGAGTCGTCAGTTCCTTCGCACCATCCCCATTTTTTTCAATCGGGCCTACATACTGTCGGTTAAAATGAGTCAACGTCCCCAGATACCCTGGGTTCACGAAATCAAAAATCGACCACAACTCGGTCAATCGATTCTCTATTGGCGTTCCTGTCAAGGCAATTCGCTGCCCTGCTTCTAGCTTGCGTATTGCCTGCGACTGCTTTGTATAAGCATTCTTGATATTTTGTGCCTCATCCAAGCATAGCGTGTCCCACGTAACGCTAGACAGCTCCTCCTCATCCAACTGTGCTAGATTGTAGGAGGTAATCACCAAATCAGCATCGCCAAGCGAAGCTTCGAAAGCTTCCCCTTTTGCTCGCTGAGCACCATAATGAAGTTGAATCTGCAGCGTCGGAGCGAACCGCGCCAGCTCCTTCTGCCAGTTACCCAGCACAGAGGTCGGACATATGAGCAATGACGGTTTTAATTTTGACTTTGATTTTAATAACTCCTTCACCCTCAACAAATAAGCAATAAACTGAATCGTCTTCCCAAGCCCCATGTCATCCGCCAGACATCCACCCAGCCCCATGCTTCGCAGGAAAAGGAGCCACGACACCCCCTGCACCTGATATGGCCTGAGCTCAGCGTGCAAGCCATCAATCTTCTCCACAAGTGGAATAGACTTCGTCTGACTCAATTGTTTCATCAAACCACGCAGATGACTATTGAGCTCAAGTTTAACCTCCACTGACTTGCCCTGATCATTGCCGTCCGCCGCTAGTACTTCCTCTTCTGCGCCTTCTAGCAGATGCATTTCCAGCACATCCCGGAAGGAAAGTCCTTTCTTCCTCTCGACCCGCCGCATCGTATCGCGAATTTGTTCCAAATGCGCAGGATCCAATTGTACCCATTTGCCACGGATATAGATCAAGCGCTTTTTTTCCAATGCCATTTGCCCAAATTCTTCCTCAGACAAATCAACGCCACCCAGAGCCACTCGCCAGTCGAACTGCACAATCTGATCCATCCCAAACATGGCTTTTCGCGTAGAACCAACGGAGCTTTTGATCTTCGCCTTCAACTGAGGACGATTCATCTTCTGAATTTCTTCCCACCACGATGGCAAAAAGACAGAAATACCCGCCGCCACAAGCTTCAGACTCGATTCGGTAAGAAATGTCCACGCCTCGTCATCCGACAATTGCTCGATGATTTTGCCTGGTTGATACGCACTTTCCAGCTCTGGCAGCATCCGCAAAACACGCTTCGTTTGCTCATGAACCTTATCTGCAATGTCGTCCTGCCAAGCAGCAGGCACCAGCCCTGTCAGTAAATTGCCCGTGGAGCTAAACTCAACGAATCGGTTCGCATCGAGGCGATCCTGTGCAATGAAACGCAGACGCCAATCCGCTGCGTTATCCTTGGCCGTCGTCGTCCCGTCGACATACGTCTCCGCATAGGGTTCAACGAGCTGGACACAAATCCGATACGGTGCATCGTCCTGCGCCCATCCAATCGCACAGAGCCAGTCCTCTTCCTGCATCCAAGACGACTCCTTCAGCAACGCCTCGAACCCCGGCTCGTTAACTCGCAGAAGTCTATTCACCTGAAGCAAACCATTCCACATACGAGCTAATCCGAAATCTGGATCCGTCACCAGCAGCTCTTCAACAATATGACTGAACCAGCTCTGCCAAAAGCTTTCCTGAAACGCCACGGAGTTAAGCTCCGTAAATCTCTGCCTCTGCCCCTCAGGCAGTCGCAGCTTCCAACCATCTCTCCCTTCGCGCCAAAGTTCATAGGAAGGCACATACCAACCAGCTTCGAGTGCCTCCCCCAGAATGACTGCTCCTTTTTGCAGCTCGACAATTCCCTCTTCCCAAGATAATCGGCTATGAAGCAGCACACCTGGGGCGCGCATATAATCCAAAGCCATAGCAGGAGAAAGCACAATCGCGTCTCCATACGAAATCCGAGTCACTTCCAATTGCGTCCCATAGAACGAGCGCTCATGCCAAGCAAAAAGCAGCTTACGCAGCATATAACCCGGAACCTCGTTCGCCTGCTCCGTTTCTCCATATAGAGCAAAGCTCCCCGAGGGCAGCCTCTGCATTCTCATATAAATCGGTGACAAGGTCATCATGGAATCAAGTTTCCTTTCCGTAATTCCTCATTAAAGGCGCGATATCGAGCGTACTGCTTAACGATTTGCCCCAAGTACACTTCAAAACGAGGTGTTAGCTTCAGCTTTTTATAAGCAGCCGCTAATTTCTTCAACAGCTTAATGGCTTGAATGTAATCGGCACGATTTTTCCCCTGAATAAATGCTTCTATTGCATGATGATAGATCGGTAGAAGATATCGAACATTGGCTTTCTCGACGAGTTTTAGATGCGATGAGTTGATATCTACCGTCGTAAGATCCAAGAGCAGACAGAGATCAGCCCAGGTTTGATACTCCCCCTTCGTGATTAGAAACTTCGCATAGTGATCGTAACTCGCCGGTAATAGCGAAATCATTACTTCCCTTTGCTCCTTCTCTACATCTCGATGTTCCGCTGCCAAACGCCAGAAATTCAAAAATTCACTCGCAAATACGCGATCTTTCCACGCCATCTTCGGTTTTAACCACCGCAACCATATCAATAAACGATCCCACTGACTGTCAAAAACAAATCCGTCCAGATATTCAAACCAATAATCAGGCTCAATCTCGATCGCACCCATCTCCGCCCGCTCCCAGGCATTTTCGTCCTCACTTCGGCTAATATCCAAATGTATGGAACCGAGCGTTGCGACTTGGTGTGCCTGTTGAGTCGCTTGTGGATCTGCAAGCAGCTGCCTAAGCCTCGTCGTTTCGAACTCCATCATGTCCTTATCTCGAAATAACTGTGTCCATAAAAGCTTATATAGATCGAGCCAATCGTAGAGGTACAAGTCCGAGCCCTTCTCACAGATGTCAGCCAGAAAAGTTGCTAACTCCTTTAAATGTCCACTATACTGCTTGTACGCCCTGTCGACATCAAGTACGTAAAGCGTTGCCTCCAACTGCTCGCGAGCATGCTTCAAGACACGTTTGACATAATAATTCGTATTTTGATAAAAATCATAAGTGATTGCCTTCGATCCCGCCATCGCATCGCACAGATGTATCACATATAGCGCTACCTGGATGTCATATACGCATCGAATGGTCGGTTCCCATGTGTCTGCCAGCTTATTGAGCTCTCTCCATGCGCGGAGGCACACTTCCTCAAGGCTAAACGCATTATAAATCTTCGCATTACCATATTGTTTATTAAAATAAGCCCGCCACATCTCACAGCTATCTGTCGGCTCTGGCATCCTAGTCGTAGGCTTAGATTTCTGTGGAATATTCTGATCTAACTGCGCCATCTTCATCTTAGCTAACCGGAACTCCTCTGGATCATAGCCTTCTTGCTTCGCCACTTCAAAAAGCACAGCAGCCATATGATTGCAATAGTAGCCGTACGGACATGTGCACCCACTCCTTGTGAAGCTCTTGAGATCCAAGGTAACCTTGTACCTTTGGCTTCCGTCCACACTAGCTTTTATGATCGAGGTGCCTTCCACTTGAATATCCCTTACCGCACCTTCATTGAAATAGGCCCAACCTCTCGCGATGATCACTTTATCAAATTTAGGACGAATCCGTTCTATCCACAACGACCAGTCTATGTCTAACTCTTGCATGTTTTTTCCTATCCCCCGTCACACAATCAACTTCCTCCATTATATAATCAATTCTCCCTACAAAAAAACACCTCCCGCTGAATCAATGAATGATTCTTCGCGGAAAGTGCTTATCTGTGTTACTTTCTTAGCATACCTTGATGTGGATGCGGGTGAGTTCCGCAATACTCATCAGTTTCGCTGCACGTGTACACATGCTCATATACCGGTACACAGTGATGACGATTCACAATTTGAATCGGATGGATCACTTGCACCTTTTGAGGATGATAAAAGTCTCTGACAACTCTTTCTGGATCTGTCATTATCGGGTCAGCAGGTGGACACTGAAATTGTTTTCCTGTACTTGTACTCGGTTGTTGTTGGTAAGCCATTAAATGGGTCAACTCCTCTGTTAGTTTGAGATAGTATACGTCTAACCCTAGTCCAGAGAGTGTACCAATGCCTATCTTTCCCATAAATAGGCTGATGAGCGTGGGCCAAGCAGGCATGGAGTCCAAGCAAATGGACGAGAGCCAGGCTCCCCAGCGAGTACCTATGAGTAAACATAAGTGAATTTAAGTTATCGTTCACAGTATGGTAATTACCCTGTATAATTAGCAGTAGGTGCTTGTCACACCCTGACATAAAAGCATTAAAAAGTGAGGTGAAACACATGGAAGAATTACTTAAAAAAATGATGTTTCAGCTAGAAGCCATAGACACAAGACTAAAAAGCATCGACACAAGACTAGAAACCGTCGACACAAAACTAGAAGCCATGGACACTAGACTAGAGGCAGTGGACACTAAAGTTGACCGAATTCATCTTACATTGAATTCACATCATATCGAAGACATCGAATCCGATAACCGACTACTCGAGGCGATTCACACAACCAATGACCGGCTAGACTTTCAAAGGGACAAGATCTCCAAAACCGAAGAAGACCTATACCTACTGAAACAAAAGCACTAGGCCCGATGGGCTTTTATTTTTTAATTAATAACCGAACATACATTCTATTTCGAATCAAGTAATGTGATCTTTTCGTGATTTAAATGTAAAAAAAGACTCCCGAAGGAGTCTTTTCTCACTGCATGCGCAGAAGCTCTGACGAGCTTCTTACATCATGCCGCCCATTCCGCCCATGCCGCCCATATCAGGCATGCCGCCTTTTTCTTTCTCAGGCTTATCAGCGATAACCGCTTCTGTTGTCAAGAACATAGCTGCAACAGATGCTGCGTTTTGAAGTGCGGAACGTGTTACTTTTGCAGGGTCAACGATACCAGCTTCGAACATGTTTACCCATTGTCCAGTTGCTGCATTGTAGCCGATGCCTACTTTTTCGTTTTTCAAGCGCTCAACGATAACGGAGCCTTCTTGACCAGCGTTAGCTGCGATTGTGCGAACTGGCTCTTCAAGGGAGCGAAGGATGATGTTAACACCTGTTTGCTCGTCGCCTGTTGCTACTACTTTCGCTACTGCGTTGTATACGTTAACTAGGGCAGTACCACCACCAGATACGATACCTTCTTCAACTGCTGCACGAGTCGCGTTCAAAGCATCTTCGATGCGAAGTTTGCGCTCTTTCAATTCAGTTTCAGTCGCTGCGCCAACTTTGATAACAGCTACGCCGCCAGAAAGTTTAGCCAAACGCTCTTGAAGTTTTTCTTTATCGAACTCGGAAGTTGTTTCTTCCAATTGGGAACGAATTTGTGTAACGCGAGCTGCGATATCTTTCGGGTTACCAGCACCATCAACGATGATTGTATTTTCTTTAGTAACACGGATTTGACGAGCGCTACCCAATTGATCAGGAGTTGTGGATTTCAGATCCAATCCTAGCTCTTCTGTAATCACTTGGCCACCTGTTAGAGCAGCGATATCACCCAACATCGCTTTACGACGGTCACCGAAACCTGGAGCTTTAACAGCTACGCAAGTGAATGTGCCACGAAGTCTGTTCACAACAAGTGTTGCTTGTGCTTCGCCTTCAACATCTTCAGCAATGATCAGAAGTTGTTTACCGGATTGAACCACTTTTTCAAGAACAGGCAAGATTTCTTGGATGTTCGAGATTTTTTTGTCAGTGATCAAGATGTACGGGTTGTCCAGAACTGCTTCCATTTTATCCGTATCTGTGATCATGTATGGGGATGTGTACCCACGGTCGAATTGCATACCTTCTACAACCTCAAGCTCCGTCAAGAAGCCTTTGGATTCTTCAACTGTGATAACACCGTCTTTACCTACTTTTTCCATAGCTTCAGCGATCAATTCGCCTACTTCTTCGTCAGCAGCAGAGATTGCCGCTACTTGTGCGATGGATTGTTTGCCTTCGATAGGCTTAGCAATTTTTTGAAGCTCTTCTACAGCCGCTTTAACAGCCTTCTCGATACCTTTGCGGATAACCATTGGGTTAGCGCCTGCAGTAACGTTTTTCAGACCTTCACGGATCATAGCTTGAGCAAGTACCGTTGCAGTTGTTGTACCGTCACCAGCAACATCATTTGTTTTGGTAGCAACTTCTTTAACAAGTTGAGCTCCCATGTTTTCGAAAGCATCTTCAAGCTCGATTTCTTTCGCGATAGTAACACCGTCATTTGTGATCAACGGGCTGCCAAATTTTTTCTCAAGAACAACGTTACGGCCTTTTGGACCTAGTGTAACTTTAACGGCATTTGCCAAAGCATCTACCCCGCGAAGCATCGCGCGGCGTGCGTCTTCACTGAACTTAATATCTTTTGCCACGATAGGAAACCTCCTCTAATTAAAAACCTAGATATAAATTGTTAAAACGTCTAGCCGATCTATATACTGCTCTAACTTAGGCTAATACAGCGAGAATGTCGCTTTCGCGCAAGATCAACAGTTCGCGGCCTTCGTATTTCACTTCAGTTCCAGCGTATTTGGAGAAAATGATGCGGTCGCCTTCGCTTACTTCAAGCGCAACGCGTACGCCATCTTTCAACACACCAGCGCCAACGGCTACAACTTTACCTTCTTGTGGTTTTTCTTTAGCTGTATCTGGCAGCACGATGCCACTTGCTGTAGTCTCCTCTTTCGCAACGGCTTCAATGATAACTCGATCACCTAACGGTCTGATCATGGAAAAATAGCCTCCTTTAGAAAATTGGTCTTGGTTATATTTCTTTATTAGCACTCGAATGTGTTTAGTGCTAACAACACCTCTTATGATACTCATTCTGGGAGTAATTTGCAAGTCCTTTTACACAATTTTCATTCTTTTGGACACCCCCCTCATTCTACCCAAATGATAACCAAATATTCCCTATGAAAATGAAAAAAATAGCCTACCCGGAAGGCAGACTATTTTTACGCATTTCTTTTCCACATAAGAAAATATAAGTTTTCGGTTCCCGAAATCAGCTTTCTTATTGGCGATAAAACCTACCTATAAACGCGGCCGCTCATCTTAGAATTGCCTCGATAGAGGTTTTCTCATTTAGGACCAAACTCCAGCTCCCAAGCGGCATCGTTCGCAAGCTGTTTTCGATAGATGAACCCCGACATAAAGACACTGAATTCATACAAAATAATGAGCGGAACCGAAACTAAAATGGCGGAAATCGCATCGGGCGGGGTAATAACGGTGGCCAGTATCACCATTAGCATGTAAGCATACCTTCTAAACTTATGCAGGCGCTTTGGGTTCAGCAGCTTAATCTTCGTGAGAAACATCACCACGATGGGCATCTCAAAAACACAGGCCAGCGGAAGAATGATGTTAAACATAAATGTAAAATACTGCGCCGCACCATACATCTCCGTAATTTCAAGGCTCTTACTGATGGACGAAGTAAAGTAAAACGCCATCGGAAAAACAACCCAGTACCCGAAGGAAAGTCCAAGTAAAAAAAGTACAAATGCATAAGGAATATAAATAATCGAAGCCTTCTGCTCCGTTTCCCGCAGCCCTGGCTTAACGAAAGCCCATATATGATACAGAATAACGGGCAGTGTAATGAGAAGACCCACAGCTAAACCAAAATTCATATACAAACGCAACGCATCCCACGGAGAGAACACATTCCAACCAATATCTCTCGCTGGCGGGATACTTTTAAGATAACGAATGACGGGTTTCGCAGCAATGAGTCCGCTGACCATGCCAATGACCAATACAACTAATATCCACATGATTCGTTTGCGCAGCTCACCAAGGTGCTCTACGAGTGACATTTCTTCATTTTTCAACTGATTTCACCTACCTAATCTTGTGGATACAACCCCTATGGCTGAACCACTTGCTATGCTACAAATCAAATATTAATCCGGCAACTTCCGGAGATTGCTAGTGCTGCCTAGCTGCTGCGCTGGCGCCGGGGTAGGGGCCGAGGCTTGTGCAGGAGCGGCGGACAACACATCGCTTGCTGCTTGTGTCACCGAGGGCACAGCTGGCGAGGTCAGTGCCTCTGCAGCTTCTACCGGCGAACCGGCAATTTGAACAACCTCCGAAGACTTGTTGGTTACGAATGTCACCGCAGGTTTCACTTCTGGTAAGCCTAAAGGCTCAGCCACGGCTTCCGTGCTCATCGAGCCTTGTTGTGACTGCGTAAGTGAAGCAATAGAATCGTCAGCTGGTGCAACCACGCTAGCTACCTCAACTGGTGTAATCGGGTCTGGTACAATTGGCGTTTTGGATGCGAGCGGTGTTTTCGCCTCATCATTCATCAGCTCGTTCGTGGCTTGCTTGAAGTCCCTTAATGTCTTACCAAGCATCCGGCCAATTTCCGGAAGCTTCTGCGGTCCGAACACGACTAAAGCGACGACAGCAATCAATAAAAGCTCGGTGAATCCTATATTTTGAAACATGGACTTCATCTCCATTATGTGTTGCGTTATGAATACAGTAAGTCAATAAAGAAATGCAAGTTAAGGAAGCCTCAGTATACTCATTGGATAAATCCATTAAAATCTCACATTTAACGCTCGAAAAGGAACTTTCATTGGATAAATCCAATATAGTTCCCGGTAAAGCCCGAAATATGGCTTATTTTAATCATACTGAGTGGATAAATCCAATAGAAGGGGCTATATCATCTACAAAAAAGGAAAATGACTGGATAAATCCAGTGACAAGAGTTGTTTAATTATTAGAGCAGGAATCTGCCCATCACATTTTCTCTTCTAACACTGATAGAACCCGCCGTAGCCCATCTCCGTGATGTCACTACGCACGATTTCCTCGCCTGCGCAGATGCGCGGCAGCAGCACATCAAAGGACGTGTACGGGTCGTGCATCACACACCCCGGCAAGCCCATGATCGGCAGATCGCCCAGATAGGCGATCATTAGCATCGAGCCCGGCAGCATCGGCGTGCCATAGCTGACCACGCGGGCGCCGGCCGCCTTGATCGCACCCGGCGTGCGATCATCTGGGTCCACGGACATGCCGCCCGTGACCAACACCAGATCCACGCCCAGCGCCACAAGCGCGTGGATCTCACCCACAATCGCTTCGCTGTCATCCGACACGAAGCGTTGGTCTACAACCTCGGAGCCGAGCTGCGCGACCTTCTCTTTCACAACCGGGCCGAATTTATCTTGGATTCGGCCCTTGAAGACCTCACTGCCCGTCGTAATAACGCCGACGCGCAGCTTCCGAAACGGCTTCACCTCTAACAAGGTGAAGCCCTCTGCACGGCGAGCGGCCGCAAGGCGCTCGACCTCTACAATCTTCGCTTCGTCGACGATCAGCGGGATCACCCGCGTACCGACCAGCGAAGCGGCTGCCTGAACGACCGTGTTGCTGCGAATCGTCGACAACACGACCTCATCGATGGCGTTCACACTGTCCACGAACGCCTTATCGATTTTCACCAAGCCGTGAATCTCCGATTTCACGTTCACTTTGCCCTCATGCGGATCGGTCAGCTTGAGATCCGTGTTCGCATTCGTCCCCGCTATCGCCTTCGCCATGCGCAAAGCAGCCTCATCCTCATGGAGATAGCCGGGCTGCAGCTCCATCACATAGATATGCTCCTTGCCGATGCTCAGCAGGGCAGGAATATCAGCCTCCGTTACCTGATGTCCTTTGCGAAACAGACGGCCCTTGAACTCGCCTGGCAAAATCTGCGTGAGATCATGCGGCAGAATCATCCCGATCGCATCTTCCACTTTCACCTCGCGCAGCATAGAAGTGTCTTTACTCATCATGAGTCACCCTCTTGCCCTGTCTTGCGTTCCTCACTCTGCTCACCCGTGATCGCCTTCTTTGCCTGTCAGAATACCCAGCGCATGAGGAAGCTGATCAATAATCGCCATCAAATTCTCTTGAACACCCTTCGGACTGCCAGGCAAATTAATGATCAGCGTACGTCCGCGAATACCAGAGACGGCTCTGGAAAGCATCGCTTTCTTCGTTTTTTGCATCGAGATCATGCGCATCGCTTCAGCAAATCCTGGTGCAACCCGATCAATCACATTGAGCGTTGCTTCTGGTGTGACATCCCGCGGAGCCAGGCCGGTTCCGCCTGTTGTTAGAATTAAATCAGCTTGATAATAATCTGTCATTTCTATTAATGAAGCCATAATTTCGTCCATCTCGTCGGGAACCACCCGATACTCGACGATCTCGCCTTGAATTTCCTCTTCAATCAGCTCGCGGATTACCTGAGCGCTAGTGTCTTCTCGTTCTCCTCGGTAACCGCGGTCACTGGCTGTCAAAATCGCAACTTTCCAGTGCATCCTTCGTCACCTCTCCCTTGTGTTCACTGAATGAGATCAACCCACTAACCGGCGTGACGCATCACGCTTTATTGTCTTGCCTGTGAAAATCCCCGTTTTTACCGCCTGTTTTCATAACAAGCAGCGTCGAGTTAATGATCATGTCTTTTTCTACAGCTTTGCACATGTCGTACACGGTCAATGCCGCGGCGGAAACAGCCGTTAATGCTTCCATTTCTACCCCAGTAGGACCCGTTGTTCGTACAGTTGCTTCTATGTATAGTTCATTGATGCCATTATTCGAGAACTGAATATCTACCCCAGTTAAGGCAATGGGATGGCACATCGGTATCCAGTCAGACGTTTTCTTGGCGGCCATGATACCAGCCACTTGAGCCACGGCGAGAACGTCGCCTTTTTTCATTTTACCCTGCAGGATTAATTCAAGCGTCTCTGTCTTCATTAATAAGGTAGAGCGTGCGGTCGCTGTGCGCTTCGTCTCATCTTTATCCGATATGTCGACCATTCGCGCTCTTCCCTGTTCATTAAAATGCGTCAATGGTGAAGAATCGGGCATTGCAATCACCTCTATATTAGGTTTCTGATTTGAACACCATCTTACTTTCGGTTACGATGCCATCCACTCGGAAATCATGCCAAGAAGAGGGCACAGTAGGAATCAGTTGGTTATCAAAAGCAGCCGCAACGGCAAAAGGTCTTTTCAGACCACGCGCAGCGAATAGTTGCATGAAGCGATCATAGAAACCGCCGCCATATCCCAATCGTCCGAAATCCAGATCAAAAGCTAACCCTGGCACGACAATCATCGAAATCGTACCCAAATCATGTTCAATCGGAACATCGCTGCGCGGCTCTCTGATCCCATAGGCACCACTTTCGAGATCTTCATAACGGCTTATGATATGCAAGTTCATCGTTTTCGTATCCGCCACTACCTTCGGTATCAGCACACGAATTCCCTGCTGCCAACACCATTCCATTAATGGCGCAACGTCCGGTTCTGAACGGAAAGGCATATAACTCATCAGCGTCGGCTGAGGATTGGACGGTACTTGCCCCTGATCAAACAGCTTATCTGAACATAGCTTCACCATTCTCTGGTTTATCAGCTGTTGCTTCTCGTCACGTGTCTCTGCAACAATCGAAGCACGTCGTATTTCCATTTCCTTGCGTAATTCTATTTTCCGCTCTCGGATGTTCATCATAAGCTACAGCCCTTCCTAGCGAGGAGTGGTTTCCCCCATTTTAACATAAATAAAGTAAAAAACTATACTCGTGCGGGAGACGCTGTCGAATAGGCTTTATTTCAGGTCATTTAACACGCTGTTTTCCCACCAACACCTAGTCACTCCATCCCTAAATTAACCATACGTTGCGTGCTCACTTCGTGTATACTAATGAATTGATGGGATCGAATTCCCGTCCTAAGGTGATCTTAAAAAGGTTCTTACATTAATATGTATCTAAATCGCAGGAGGTAGCAGCAACATGCTATTACAAGTTTCTAACATATCCAAAAGCTACGGAGTACGCTCAGTGCTCTCTAATATAACGCTTCAGATCGAAAATCGGGAACGCATCGGGCTAGTCGGTGTCAATGGCGCTGGGAAGTCTACCCTTCTTCAAATCATCGCGGGTGAAATGTCCTATGATAGCGGCGATCTATTCAAAGCGAAGGAAACCAAAATCGGCTATTTGAAGCAAAACAGCGGACTTAACACAGACAAATCCATATGGAACGAGCTTCTCAGCGTGTTCAGTTCTTTACTAGAAACAGAACGCGAGCTGCGTGAGCTGGAGGCCCAGATGGCTGACCCTGATCTCATTTCTGATGAGAAAAAGTATGAGTCCACCATGAATCGGTATGCGCTTCGCTCCGAATGGTTTCGTGAGCATGGCGGCTATGAAATTGAGGCCAAAATTCGCGGCATTTTGCACGGGATGGGCTTCGGACAGTTCTCTCCAGACACGCCCGTCAACACCCTCAGCGGAGGGCAGAAAACGAGATTGGCTCTAGCTAAAATGCTGCTGGAGGAACCCGATCTGCTCATGCTCGATGAGCCTACCAACCATTTGGACATCGCCACATTGACGTGGCTCGAAGGCTATTTACGCGGCTACCCAGGTGCAATTCTCGTTGTTTCACATGACCGCTATTTCCTTGATGCGCTGGTAACGTCGATCTATGAAATTGAACGCCATGCCTCCAAACGGTATACGGGCAATTATTCCCGTTTTATCGAAATTAAAGAAGCGAATTATGAAATTGAATTGAAACAGTTTGAAAAACAGCAGGAAGAAATCTCGAAGCTGGAGGATTTCGTGCAGCGCAATATTGTACGTGCTTCGACAACGAAGAGAGCCCAGTCGCGTCGTAAGCAATTGGAGAAAATGGACCGTTTGGATAAGCCGATGGGCGATTTGAAACGAGCCTCGTTTTCTTTCGAGATCGAGCAAACCTCGGGGAAAGAAGTCCTGCAGGTAGACCGACTATCACTTTCGTACGATGGCAAAAAACGTCTCCTAGATGGCGTCTCCTTCCAGCTTCGTCGTTCAGAAACCGCTGCGCTAATCGGACCAAACGGCGTCGGGAAATCCACCCTGCTCAAGACCCTAATTGGTCAACATAAGCAAGATGCAGGTACGTTCAAATGGGGGGCTGGCGTCACGATCGGCTATTACGATCAAGAGCAGAAAGGTCTAAATCCGTCCAACAGCGTGTTGGAAGAAGTGTGGAACACCTATCCTCATCTCGAGGAGGCTCGTATTCGCACCGTGCTAGGCAGCTTTCTTTTCAGCGGCGAGGACGTGTTCAAGAAGGTCGCTGCCTTGAGCGGCGGGGAAAAAGCCCGCGTCTCCCTTGCCAAGCTCATGCTTCAAAAAGCAAATGTATTGATTCTCGATGAGCCTACCAATCATTTGGATTTATATAGTAAAGAAGTGTTGGAATCAGCTTTGATGGATTACGAGGGCACTCTACTATTCATCTCACATGACCGTTATTTCCTCAATAAAATGGCGGAAAGCATGCTTGATCTACAAAAGGATGGCTTAACGAGCTACCTCGGCAACTACGACGACTATGTAGAGAAAAAAGCGGAGCTTGCTGAAATGGACGCGAAACGTTTGGTCAAAGAGGCTGAGAAGAAAGCGGCTGGCAGCTCCACTTCCGGTTCATCGTCATCGTCATCAGTGAAAGCTGAACCTGCCAGTGGTGGCAGTTACGAAGCGGACAAGTTGGCTAAGCGCGAAGAACGCAGTCGTCAGCGGAAGCTGGAACAGCTAGAGCTGGATATCGCTCGTCTTGAGGAGGAAGTTACAGCGCTTGAAGCTGAGCTTGCTGATCCGGCTGTGTATAACGACTATATGCTTGTTCAGGAAAAGACGGCTGAGGTTGATAAGCGTAAGAGTTCACTTGCGGCTTGTTATGAAGAATGGGAAGTACTCATATAGCCGAATTATCCTGTGAACCAATAAATGCTTATATGCAAAAAAGTTTGGTTGAAATTTCAACCAAACTTTTTTATTTCTGCAGAACTTTAGTTAGACATGATTTAGAAATGGTTTATTAGGCAAGAAGTGACTTGTTCGGATATGGCGAATCGTTTTTGTTTTTGCCCGCATGACGATAGATTGTGTTTCGGCACGATGTCCAGGTAAAAAAAGCACCCCGCCCAAAAAATCACCAGGTGTTATACCCGTTGCCGCGAAAATGACATCACCATCGCCAACCATGTCTTCCATCGACAAGATCTTAAATGGATCCTGCAGCCCCATTTTCCGGCAACGCTCTTCTTCTTCCGGAGAAGATGGCATTAATCGGCCTTGTATTTCACCGCCAAGACATGATAATGCTGCTGCTGCAAGCACTCCCTCCGGTGCCCCTCCAGAACCTACATATAGATCAACGCCTGACTCTGGAAAAGCCGGTGCCATAGCTCCGGCAACGTCTCCGTCACTGAGATGCTTGATACGCACCCCTAAGCGTCGCAGCGTTTGCATATGATTGGCATGCCTTTCCCGATCCAAAATAGCGACCGTTAACTCTGATATCGATTTATTTAAAATTTGAGAAGCCTTGAGCAATGTTGTCTCTAATGGCTCAGATAATCGAAGCCGTCCTTTCAATAAAGGTCCGCAAGCCAATTTCTCCATATAGATATCCGGAGCATGCAGCAAATTCCCCTTGCTTGCAACAGCGACAACAGCCAAAGCGTTGTTGATTCCCTTCGCCACTAGTTCCGTTCCTTCCAAGGGATCGACTGCGATGTCTACCTCAGGGCCATCCTGATTGCCTACTTGCTCCCCAATATACAACATCGGAGCTTCGTCCATCTCCCCTTCTCCGATTACGACCGTGCCCTTGATGGATACCGAGTCGAACATAGCCCTCATTGCCGAAGTAGCAGCCCCGTCTGCGTTATTCTTATCGCCTCTTCCCATCCACCTGGAAGCTGCCAATGCAGCAAGTTCCGTAACCCTAACGATTTCTAATGCAAGTTCTCTTTCGATATGGAATCCCTCCCTAACATAACTAAACTAAGAAGCAAAACAATGCCAAAACGTCATAGCCGCGGGCAAAGCAAAAGAATAAATCATTGATAGTATGTAATCCATCATCTATCTTCTACTACATCCTGCCCTTCTTTGTTAATGAACATGAATATATTTATGAAGCCATTATACCAAGAAATGGAGACCAAGCGTAAGTTTTAGAATCAACATTTACAGTCGGATTTAGATTTTTGCTTGCAATGCTCCTGTTCGCAGTAAGAGATAACCATTACGCATCGAATAGGAGCCTTCATCCACTACAGTCCTGTGGACAAGTTCACAAAATGTTCAAAGTTACCCACAGGAGTGGCAGATTTCATAGCGCATTTCATTGACCGCACCTTTTAGCGCCTACCTTTCTCCATGCCAGAGCCTTCTTATGCACAGCAAAATAATGACGAATTGTTCCGATAATTTCATCTAATCTTAATTTTACCCTTTTTAGTTATACACAACGTTATCCACGAAAAAGGGAGGCGTTTTCCGCCCCCCATCAGTCTTCCCCCTATTTTTCCACAAGGTTATCCACATTACCCACATTTTTTTGTGAAATAGTTATCCCTTACAACTCCCTTTCAAAAAGGTTGATAGATAGGGTTTTCTGTGAGTTATACACATTGTACACAGGGTATGTGTATAACTTTGCTCACAAGCCGTGTATATATCTAAGTTTTCTTACAATTTAGGGGCATGGGACGAAATCTATAGATTACGAAGCTGTTATCACCGTCGATGGGGCTTCGGTCGTTACACTATTTTGCATCCGAATGGCTTGATTGCACGCTGATATGAACGCTTTGGCTACCGCAACAAGGACATCTTGATCGATCCCTGTATTCTTGAAAGTTTGACCGCCAACAGAAATCGTGACTTCGGCTTCACCGGTCGCTTTCTCTCCTGTGGACAGCGAATGCAGCTCAAGATCAGAGAACTCCACTTCCATCGGGATCGCTTGTTGCAGACAGTGAACGATAGCCTCAATCGGACCTTCCCCTGTGCCGGAGTAGACGCTCTCTGTGCCCGTCTGATTATTTCGAACCGATACAGAGGCAACACGATTGCGATCACTGCTCGAAATAACCTGCATATGTGACAGTGTGAATGGCTCCATTTGCCCATCGACTGTGCTGCCTACAAGCTCCATCAGTTGGTCGTCTGTGACCATTTTCTGCTCATCAGCTTTTTCTTTGAAACGTGTATAAAGTGTATCCAGTTCTTCGCCCGTAAGCTCGATGCCAAACTGTCCAACGCGATGCTTCAGTGCGTGACGACCTGAATGCTTACCAAGAATAATCATGGAGCGCGGGATCCCCAGCTTTTCAGGATCCATGATCTCGTACGTATTGCGGTTTTTCAGCAGTCCATCCTGATGGATGCCCGCTTCGTGCTGGAAGGCATTTCGGCCGACAATCGGCTTGTTATAGGCAATCGGGAAGCCCATGATGCGGCTAACCATTTTGGACGTGTTAAAAATCTCACTCGTCACGATACCCGTTTCCACGCCCATCGAATGCTTCCGTGTCTCAATCGCCATGACAAGCTCTTCAAGTGCACAGTTGCCTGCACGCTCACCGACCCCGTTTACAGTTACCTCCACATGCGTGACCCCTGCGGCGATGGCCGCTAGGCTGTTGGCAACGGCAAGCCCCAGATCATTATGGCAATGTGCACTATACTCTACCGTATCGCCTCCTCTAACACTTTGGCGTACTCTACGGAACATCGCACCGTACTCCTCCGGAAGGGCATAACCCACCGTGTCGGGGATGTTGAGAATAGTCGCACCTTCAGCGATGACAGCTTCCAGCACTTCAAAAAGGAACTCATCGCCTGTACGCGTCGCATCCATCGGCGAAAATTCAATCCGATCGACGAATTGCTTCGCATAGCCGACCATGGCGCGAGCCATCTCCACAACCTGCTGGCGCGATTTGCGCAGCTGGAAATCCAGGTGGATGTCCGACGAGGACAGGAACATGTGAATGCGTCTGGATGCCGCGTCCTGCGTAGCTTTGACCGCTGCATCGATATCCGCTTTGACCGCGCGCGCGAAGCCGCAGATCTCTACACCTTGCAGTTCGCGTGAAATTTGCTGCACCGCTTGAAAATCACCAGGGCTTGAGATCGGGAAGCCCGGCTCAATGGTATCGATTCCCATGACAGCAAGCTGTCTCGCGATGCGGATTTTCTCCTCTGGGTAGAGGGACGCGCCCGGTGCCTGCTCGCCATCTCGTAGCGTCGTATCAAAAATGCGAATGCGTCTGTTGGTATTTGTGTTGTTTTCCATGGTTAATTCCTCCTCAAGGTAAGCCCGTATGGGGCTGTGAAATTGTATGGCGGCGTATCGCCTAGTGTCATTTTCTGTAAGCGTGATTTTCATCGTTACAGAATGGGATTGTGCTGATTGGGCTTCTGTAGTGATGATATTCATCACTACGATGCGTGGTTTAGCCGTGTTTGGTAGGTTTACCGCACTGTAAGCGTGATTTTAATCACTACAGGTGATGTTGCTGGCTTTTCTGCTTCTGTAGTGATGAAATTCATCACTACGGCGTGTGATTCAATCGGATCTACGGGTTTTCATCGCTGTAAGCGTGATTTTCATCGTTACAGCGTGAGAATTCGTGGGATGCGGCGTGTTTTATCAGATGTGTGCAGTGGCTGCAGCTCACTATCCACAGACGACAAAAAGACCCGTCATCTCTACATAAGAGACGACGGGTCTTTACCCAACGCGGTACCACTCTTGTTGACTCCGTCAAGGAGCCCACCTCAGATATAGCCAGCAAGCTGCTCGCTACATCACCCGATCACGGAGGTCATCCGTTCATCCCTAACAGCTTACTACTGCCGATCAGGATGACCGCTTCCAAGCGAGTTCAGGGCGTTCTCGGTCTGCGTTGCATCAACCCGCAGCTTTCTGTACCGGAGAAGTGAGTCCTTACTACTCTTGTTCATCGCGTTATTTATATGTGTTTTGCCAAGTTCAGATCAGTTTCAGAACAACCAAAAAAGCCTGCCATCTCTATAAAAGAGACGACAGGCTTGAACCTTCCGCGGTACCACTCTAATTGATCCGAGCTGTTACACTCGAAACCACTCATGTACCTGATCACGGGGGTCAACCGTCAAGACCTACTTGGGTGCTGGATCCTTGGCATCCTTATCAGTCCTACCGCTCCCGGGCGAGTTCAGGTGACGTTTCGTCTGTGCTTTCACCAAGCGCACAGCTCTCTGAGCGAAACTGATCATGCCTTACTATTCCCGTTCGTTGCGTTTGAAAGTATTGATTGTGATTATAATATGCACTTTTTTCAAAGTCAATACTGTTGTCTGAATATTTATTTTATTCGCCTACCCGTTAATATTGGAACGCTCTGAAAGTAAGTGCGGTATTTGAGCAGAAGCTGATTTAGTTCGATTTCCCCTGCTTATTTACGACAGTCAGAAGAGATTACGGTCATTAGTTCGATTTCCCCCACTTAAAATGCCCTAAATCAGCTGTTACCCCGAAAATCGACTAAATAGTTCGGTGAAATCGAATTAATCCATACTTGGGGGCGACTCGATTCAATTTAGTTCGATTTTTTCTAACTAATCACTTCAAGAGGTCTTAAGCCTGTTGCCAAAAAAAGTTTCACCACCAAATTGAACTCATTGAAGTAATCACACGGGTGGGGAGGAAACAAATTTACCACTCTTCCAGCTTGAGTTGCGGCTCGGCCTTCAGCTCCATGGAGTCGAACTCCTGCTTGTCCCACTTGAGAAAAGCGGCGGCGCCTATCATCGCCGCATTGTCCGTGCAGAGCCGGTGCGGCGGCACCAGCAGCGGCACATCCAGCTGCTCGCAGCGCTCGGCTAGCCTGCTGCGCAGCCCTTTATTCGCGGCGACACCGCCCGCGAGTAAGAGCTGCTTCGCGCCGTATTCCTTCACGGCGCGGCTCGCTTTCTCCACAAGCACGTCGATGACGGATGCTTGGAAGCCCTTCGCAATCTGCGCGACCTGAACGGTTTCGCCGCGCATTTTGCTTTGGTTGACGACGTTCAGCACCGCGGATTTCAATCCGCTAAAGCTGAAGTCGTAGGAATCTGCCTCGAGCCAGGAGCGAGGCATTTTGATTTCGGAATCGGCTTCCTGTGCAAGCCGATCCACGTGTGGCCCGCCCGGGTAAGGCAATCCCATTGCCCGGGCAATTTTATCGTAGGCCTCGCCGGCCGCATCATCGCGCGTGCGCCCTATGATACGGAACTGGCCGGGGCCTTCGAGCAGAATGAGCTCGGTGTGTCCGCCGGACACGACGAGTGACATCGAAGGATATTCCAGCTCATGAACGAGCTGGTTCGCATAAATATGTCCCGCAATATGGTGAACACCAATCAGCGGGAGGTCTAGGGCGCAAGCGAGTGCTTTGCCCGCGACGACGCCAACGAGCAGGGCCCCGATCAACCCGGGGCCTTCCGTTACAGCAATGGCGGATAACTCATGAAGAGAAACGCCAGCTTCCGTAACAGCTTCCTCCAGCATCCATGTGATGGACTCCACATGCTTCCGGGAAGCCACCTCTGGCACAACGCCGCCATAGCGTTGGTGCGTTTCAATCTGACTGGAAATCACATTAGAACGAATGATTTTCCCATTTTCAACAATGGCCACGGAGGTTTCATCGCAGCTCGTTTCAATGGCGAGAATATACACCGATTTTGTTGCTGAGGTTGTATTTTGTTCTTCTCTATCTAGCTGTACCTGATCTTCATTACTCACATTATTCACCTATCTGAAAGCCTCAGTCACTGAGACCATCCTTTCTACGTTTGGGCAGGTCTGCCCACATGACAACGGCATCCTCGCGATTATCCGTATAATAGCCTCTACGCACACCAACAGAGCGGAAGCCAAGCTTTTCGTACAAATTTTGAGCAACATAATTCGAAGCTCTTACTTCGAGCGTGATGCGAATTGCACCGAGGAAAGCTGATGTTTTCATCAACTCGCGCAGCAGTCTTTCGCCTAACTTGCGGCCTCGATAGGTATGTTTTACGGCGATGTTCGTAACATGTGCTTCCTCCATGATTAACCACATGCCCCCATAACCAGCTACTTCGCCTTCAATATCCATAATCATATAATGCGCAAATTGGTTGTTCGTCAGCTCATTCTCAAATGCACCTCGGGTCCAAGGTGTCGTGAACGCTTCCTGCTCAATCTCACAAATAAAAGGAATGTCTTCCATGGTCATCGAGCGGAATACCAACGAATTCTCTATGGCATGCGGCTGTCTCTGTTCCATGATCAATGCTCTCCTCTCTTCGTCTGCAGGCCAGCCAGCAGATTCGCTTCCGCTTCTGGAAGCCTTGTATAATTCGGGACAAAGGTATGAACGTCTGCCTTCTCGCCACTTGCTAATCTTGGATAGGCCAGCAGTCCGATATACTCCGCTTCCATCCCATACGAAATCACACTTACGGAACCTTCAAAATCCTTCGCAAACTGCTCAAGCTCATCTGAAAAACCCGCCGTCTCACCGACAAACAGGATATGTTCAGGTGCCCTAGTACTAGCTAACGTTAGGATTTGCTCCGTCCACGCTCCGATAACCCGAATGCCGTCAGGCAGTACTTCCCGCCAACTTACATGCGGCTCTCGTTCTGCTGTAATAGCTGTGTCTCCTTCAAAAGCATATACAGCCGTGAAAGCTTGTTTACGTCTTCCATCCATTAATGGAACGACCCAAGTCAATCCCGCCCCCTCATAGTCGTTCTGTACAGAACCACCAATAGCCATCGCCTCTAAGCTGGATACACCTATCAGGTCTAGTCCTAGCGACCATGCGAATGTTTTGGCTACAGAAACAGCAATACGTACGCCCGTATAAGAGCCTGGTCCTTGACCGGCAGCAACCGAACGAAGATCCCTCGGCTTCATTCCTAGGCGAGAGAGTAAGTCTTGTATGTGGGGAAGCAATCCCAGAGAGTGATTTCTTTCCGCGTGGGAGCTAATCTCCCCGAGCAAGTGTCCATTTTCCAAAATTGCCACTGTCATTGCCGATGTTGAGGTATCAATCGCTAAGCATCGACCTGTATTATTCATCCGTTCCATCATGTAAATGTCCGTTCTCCTTCATCTGTAAACACCAGCTCTCGTACGGCGAACCGTGCGGAGTCAGGTGAAATACGCGGGTCTGATCAGCCTCTTGGGTGATCCTAATACTCAATCTGTCGGGTGGCAGCAAATCCTCAATTAAACTTGACCATTCAATCAACGTAACGCCTGCCCCATAGAAGTAATCCTCTAATCCCAGCTCATCTGCTTCCTCTTGCGAAATGCGGTACATATCCATATGGTAGAAAGGGAGACCAGCTCCCTCATATTCTTTGATAATGGTAAATGTAGGCGAGTTAACATGCTCCGAAATCCCCATTGCCCTTGCGAAGCCTTGGGAGAATCTCGTTTTTCCCGCACCCAAATCACCGTCTAATGTGAATACCGTGCCTGGTTGTAAATATGTTGATAATAGGGTTCCCAATTTATCTGTATCTGCTTCATGCTGAGAATGGAACTTATATGTGGATTGAGTCAATGATCTCATCCCTTTCTTCCGCGTGCGCGTGCTGCTTCTATTATAGTCCTCGCCAGCAGGTGACAGCAACCTGTCAATTGGAAAACCTCTTTCGAAGTCAATCGAAACTGAAAAAGCCCTCCCCGATTCAGCAATCGGGGAAGGCTAATTTTGCCCATGCGGACCTTTAGTGTACCTCTTCAAGCTCTCTAGCTGGTACGACCCGAGCATCTGCGGGATTTCCTTCCGCATGTACTTTGACGAGACCTTTATTTGAGTCTACACTGTCAATCCAGACAGCCAACCCATTCAGATCCACATCAATTTTCTCATCTGCAGCTAAAATTTCCTGAGCACGGTGAACATTCATGGTTCATCCAGTACGGATTCCGGAGCAGCCATCGTATCCGTGGTGAATTCGTCAATTAAACCATTATGCATGGTGACGTTGCCGCCCCCAAGCCCCTCATTAATCATACGATCAATGTCCATGAAACAATCATCCTTACCTTCATTGCTCGTATCTTGCGACAAATTTGCCTCTGATGCCATCCGTAATCCCTCCTTAGGTTCGCTATTTGGGTTATCATGTTGCATTTATAAACTCTCCAATCTCCCCACTAACCATTCTCTTAAATGCTGCCGTATAAAGGTTATGCATCAAGAGAATACTAGTACAATTACGTATGTTGGGGGAGGAACGCTATCTATGCATACCGTGTGGAAGGGCGCGATTAGCTTCGGACTTGTTCATGTTCCTGTTAAAATGTTTTCAGCCACAGAGGATAAAGATATCTCTATGCGCTATATTCACAAAACTTGTATTACCCCGCTATCCTATGTTCGGAAATGTCAGACCTGCGAGAAAGAGGTTGAATGGGAGGAAATTTCGAAGGGGTACGAGTATGAGTCCGGTCGGTTTATTCTTTTTGAAAAGGATGAGCTTGAGGAAATCTCCGGAGAAGCAAACAAGGAAATTAAGATTTTGGACTTCGTAAATTTAACAGATATTGACCCGGTTTATTTTCAAAAGACTTACTACCTCGGTCCCGGAGATACGGGTGCTGGTGCTTATATGCTGCTGCTCGATTCCATGCGCCAAACAGGCAAAATCGGTATCGCCAAGGTGTCGATCCGCTCCAAAAGCTCCCTGGCCGCTATTCGTGTCATTGAGAATTGCCTAGCGATGGAAACCATCTTTTATCCGGATGAGATCCGTCCGATCTCGCAAGTACCGAACCTTCCCGAGAAGGTTACGGTGAATGAGCGGGAGATGGAGATGGCCAAAATGCTGATTAATCAGCTCTCCACCCCTTTTGAACCCGAGAAATATAAGGACGAGTATCGTGCTCGCTTACTTGATGCGATTGAGCATAAAGTCGCTGGTGAAGAAATCCAGACCGCACCTCAACTGCAAAAGACAAGCGTTATCGACCTTATGTCTGCGCTTCAAGCCAGCTTAAATGCAACCAAACCATCCGATGGCAAAGTAACGCTTGGCACGGATGCTTCCGTGACTGAGGAGAAAGCGGAGAAGAAACCCGCGGCGAAGCCACGAGCTAGAAAGGTTAAGGAGCCGGTTACTTAACATATTTAATATACAAAGAAGTGCCCTGTCTTGGCATCCAAGATGGGGCACTTC
The DNA here is from genome assembly GCF_059692215.1 of Paenibacillus sp. J22P51. Classification (NCBI taxonomy): domain Bacteria; kingdom Bacillati; phylum Bacillota; class Bacilli; order Caryophanales; family Paenibacillaceae; genus Paenibacillus; species Paenibacillus sp. J22P51. The sequence continues at coordinate 85,382 of NZ_JCAUAZ010000013.1, forward strand.
TTTGTGGGTCTAAGTAATTATCCCCGGGGCACGGGTTTCAGCTTCTTACGTTTCATCAACGCTAACAGAAGCAGCACCAAGGGACCACCGAACATAATAACGGGAAATATGATAGGTACGGCCATCTTATGGAGAAAAATGACCGATATCTCCTCATAGTTAACGGGTATAAAGGAAAAGAGCATAACGAAAATAGCGATAATCCATGTTATTACTTTCCAATTACGTAATCCCAACAACTGTGTCGTTCCATAGCTTGCAATAAATAAATAGAGGCCCAATTTGGTGAAAATACTCATGATCCAGATTGTAACTACGATGGCATCCAAATTCTCAATAATCCCGCCAATGGAAATCGAGCGGACAATCATAAGCATCGGGTAAGGGTAACCAGCAGTAACGTTAGGACCAAACATCAAGATGCTGACAATCATAGATAGTATTGTAAGTATACCTGAGAGCATAACGCCGCCTACGGCATGACGAACGGTGTGCTTCCCCTTGCTAACAAAAGCGATCAGCATCATGATCATGATACAATCCCCTAAGAAAGCCGCTGTCGGAAGCGCCCCGTGCAGTAATGAACTCACGCTATTATCCGAGAGAATTGGATTTAGTCGGTCCCACTTCATTTGATTGATACTCAGAAACATGGGACCTACCACACAAAGTAAAATAATAGGTCCTGTAATTTCACAAATACGTGCAATCACGCCCACCCCATGTAATGTAGGATAAAGTACAACAAGAAGCATCGGCAGCTCAATGACACAGAGGGGAGTCTTGGGCATAATTGTCCCCGTAATAAACAAACTGAATTGTTTCAATATCACAGTGAGAGTAACAACCCAGAATATGATGTAGAGGGCTGAAATCAATCCGCCTACCCATTTACCTAGTAAAATTCGATTAAATTCAACTAATGTCAGACCAGGAAAAATCGTACTGAGCTTTCCAGAAATATAAGCAATGAGTATCCCTCCCAATGTTGCGAGCATGATGGAAATCCAAGCATCCTGTTTCGCGAGTTGAGCAGCTGGAGAAATCGTGAGAAGCATGGTCATAATAATTTGCATGCTAACCATCATCCAGAAAATTTGTCGATTCGATAACGCCATATCACTCATTGATTACACTCCTTTCTACTTTTATTGAGCAGTTATGATAGAGTAATTGGATACACCCGGTCGAAGGATCCTGCTTTTCACATCCAGCTGAACGTCCATTGTTGGAAAGATCGTACTCCACTCACCTTTGGCTTGCTTCCACTCACGCGGATATTTTTTATGAAAAGCCCGGGCAAAGCCGAGTACATCTGCCTTTTGTTCTTTTTGTAATTGTTGTAAGGTATTGGTCAAAATTTGCTTTATTTTCTTATTAAAAGGTTCTTCTAGCTTTTTCATATTATCCGAACCGTTGGCAAGGCTTATATGTGTTGAATTTTGTACAACATCCGCCTCTAATTTCAATTGAACCTTCATTTTCCAAATACCATTCTCAATCGAAGGATGGAGCTCAACATCAGTTGTTATGATTTTGATGACGATTTCCCCACCATCTTCTTGTTCAGTGAGCGTGATATTCCGGCCAAGATTTTCTGGAATAAACAAACGAACCCCCATCTGCGATTCATGAGTTAGAAAGCCTACTAGCTTCCCCTTTTGAATGACCGACATGCCTTCCACACTAATAATCGATTTCTGGGATTCATTAGATATCAATTTGCTTCTATTCGCAACCGGCAGTAAAAAGGACCCCGATTCTCCACTTAACGCTTCCTCAATATCATGCATGGTAGCAGCTTGAATCAATGGCTTTTGCGAAAGTTTAATTAAGGTTTCATAAGAATTGGGATCATTTTGCGCGTTTAACAGTTCTTTGGCCGTTCCTCTACACACAAAGAAATTGGCCTGTTCCCGCGGTTGAATATCCCTGAATAAGAATTCGAAATCATCAAACATCCCGCTTCGGGCCAACTCTTCTCCAAAAAAATACCCTTTGGCATGCCCCCAAGAGAAATAGCGGGGAAACTTCTTTTGCAATTCCGATAAAGCATCCGGCATGGAATGTCCTATTATTGAAGCCGTATAAACATTACCTTGCCCACCACCTCCTTCTCCAGAAGCAGCAGCAGGATTCGGTATGAATACTTGGACGGTCACTTCAATGTCATCCTTTGAGCTTTTGTCGACTCCTGCCGCTATAATAAAGGCCATATCATTCACTTCAGTTCGATCCCAACAGCCAGTTAAGAGCAGGACGCAAAGTAACAGGGCGGGGATGGATGCACAATATCTCATTGTTCTACCCTCCATCGCTTAATTCTCATTCCGGTCATTTGGCTTTTTGCCCTGTCTTTTCAAATTATTTTTGGCAGCATAAAAGGCGGGACGCTCTGTCAATTTGCTTATGGGAGCACGAAACAAGACATCTTTAATACCTTGCGGATAGATTGGGGCAAATGGCGCCAAATAAGGCACACCAAAAGAACGGAGAATACACAGATGACTGATGATTAACAGCAATGCAAGAATTAGACCAAACAGTCCTAATATGCCGGATAGAATCATAATCGGAAAACGAAGTATGCGTAAGGAAATACCCGCTGAGTATTGCGGCATCATAAACGAAGAAATGCCTGTAATGGCTACAACCATGACCATCGGAGCAGAAACCAATCCCGCTTGAATGGCTGCTTGACCAATTACGAGTGCCCCCACAATACTGACGGCAGAACCGACCTGCCTAGGTAGACGGACACCCGCTTCCCGCAACGCTTCGAACGTAATTTCCATAATCAAAGCTTCGACCAACGCTGGGAAGGGAATTTCCTCTCGTGATTTTGCTACACGTAGCAGCAGCGTTGTAGGTACCATCTCATGATGAAAAGTTAACACGGCAACATAGATCGCTGGAGCCAACATGGCGATTAAGAAAAACGTGTAACGTAGCCAGCGAATCAGGCTCCCAATAAGGAAACGTTGATAATAATCTTCGGGGGACTGCATCAATGACCAAAATGTAGCAGGAGCAATAAGAGCAATAGGCGTATTATCTGTGATAATAACGATACGACCTTCTAACAAACCTGATACAGCCACATCTGGACGTTCCGTTGTTTGCACTTGAGGAAAAGGCGAATAGATATTGCTCTCGATCATTTCTTCGATGTATCCGCTATCAAGCACCCCATCTATGTTGATCTGAGTGATTCGCTCTGAAACTTTACTTATGATTTCTGGTTTAGCGATACCCTGGATATAAGCCATCGTGATATCCGTTCTCGAATAATTGCCTACGGTGAAAGTAACGAACTTCAATGCCGGGGTCTTTAATCTTTTGCGAATTAATGTTGTATTCACGACTAAGGATTCTACAAACCCCTCACGAGGGCCCCGAACGACGGATTCGGCCAAAGGCTCTTCTACGCTTCTACCTTCGAATTGCGATAACCCAATCGATAATGCGCCTTCGATTGTGTCCACCAATAGAACTGGCTTGCCTCCCAGCACTTCATTCAGGATATCACCAATGAGGCGCAGCTCTTTTAGATCCGATACCGTGATATTGCTCTTTACCTTATCCATCGATTCCATTCGTTCTGAGCTAGCTTTTTTAAGCGGTTCTAGGACATTTCCATCCAGCAGTTCTACATTCACCATTCCCCGTAAATACAGGATCGACGCTTTTATTCCGCTAGCCAAATGAAATGCAGTAAAAATGACATCATCACAGTCTGTTAACGCTGTTTGCAAATGATGGATATTCGAGGAGAGCTCCGTTGACACCTGAGTATGAAATGCTTCTTGATTGATACTTGGATCTTCCGGAAAAGGCTGGTACATTCAAAACTCTCCTTTAATACTCACATTCATTTACGTATTGTTATGCTCTCAAAATCATAGGGCTATTCAGTTGTTTCCATAGCAGGTGTATTTTAACATTCAGTCTGATGCATAACTGATGTTGGGTTGGGGTTAGATGAGTTGGACGAGTTGGGTGATTGTCATCCCATCTGATCAAACGTACAATCCGCCAAATCTACCTGCGTGAATGCTTGAATACTTGGGTGCCTCATCGTGCCATTCGAGGTCCACTCCATGTATTGGATTTTCACCGTTAGCTTCGGCTCGATCCAAATCGCATCTTTGCTCCGTTCCGGCTCATTGGCAAAAGGCTTCTCTTTCCTCACCATCGGCTCGACGAGTTGGGTCAATTGACGCCACTCCTCGCGAGTTAGCTTGCCTGTCCCCGCATGTCCAATGTAGATAAATCTGCCCTCCCGATCGAATAACCCTAATAGAATCGCATTAACGACGCCTGCACGCAACGTCACTCCCCCAATAACCGCATGGATATCATGGAATATTTTCTTTTTCACCCAACGTTTGTCTTTCCCGCCTAACGCATAGGTACTTTGCAGATCCTTACAGACAATCCCTTCCATCCTATGTGATTTCATGACCTCATAAAGCTGATGACCATCAGGCATATTCGGGGTGAGTTGCACATGTGGCAGCGGAGTAATGACATCCTGCAGAACTTTCTGTCTTACAAACAAAGGTTCATCCAGCAACCACTTCCCGTTGCACATTAAAATATCAAAAATCATATAGGTAACGGGCGTCTGAGTGACCGCTCGGTCAATGCTTTGCTTTTTACGCAGCGATTCCCGCTTCATAATTTCATGAAATGTGGGCTTACTCTCATCGAAAGCAATAATTTCCCCATCCAAAATGACAGATGATGCCTTGCAGTAGGATTGAATATCCAGCAATTCAGGATATTGCTCAGTTCGCTCATGGCAGCGCCGATTCCACAGCCGAACCTCCCGACCATCGTAATAGGTAAGCATGCGCACACCATCCCACTTAATTTGGGCAATCCAACCAGCAGCGGCTGGAATGGTTTCCGTTGAGATCGGCTCAAAAGGAAATACTGGCTTTAACTCCATCATCTTTGATCCTCCCTCTATTGTTGATCTGTCTAGTCTTGCCATTCTGAAATAGCTGCAAACTTTCGACTAGTCAATCAACCTCCTATAATATTTTGCTATACAGAAAGCCATAAATTTGAGATATTAACATCGTCATTCATTTGTTTTCTGCTAGGAGGATCACATGATTTATTTTGCTATTATCATCTTTTTACTTACCATTACCTTCGTTATTTGGCAGCCGAAAGGCTTAAGTATTGGTTGGTCTGCATCAGCGGGAGCCTTACTCGCCCTCAGCTTCCAAGTCGTATCGCTACAAGATGTCGCCACAGTAACAGGGATCGTATGGAATGCGACTCTTGCTTTTGTCGGCATTATTGTGATCTCGATTATTCTAGATAGCATTGGATTCTTCGAATGGTCCGCTCTTCATATGGCACGTCTAGCCAAAGGTAACGGGAAGCTCATGTTCATCTACGTGATCCTGCTCGGCGCGGCGGTTTCAGCCTTTTTTGCCAATGATGGTGCGGCCTTGATCTTAACACCAATCGTACTGGCCATGGTGAGAGCCATGAAATTGCCGGATCATGCCATCCTGCCGTTCATTATGGCGAGTGGATTTATCGCGGATACATCCTCACTTCCTTTTGTCATCAGCAATTTAGTGAATATACTTTCTGCTGATTTCTTCGGTATTGATTTTGTGACCTATGCAAGCCGAATGTTCGTGACGAGTTTATTTTCATTAGGAGCGAGCTTGCTTGTTCTCTACCTTTTTTACCGCAAACAAATTCCTGAACGTTACGATATCGCTGAGCTAAAACGGCCATCGGAAGCGATTGAGGATCTAGGGCTATTCCGACTTTCTTGGTGGATTCTTGGCATTTTGTTAGTAACGTATTTGTGCAGCGGATTTATCAAAATCCCTGTTTCCATGCTAGTTGGAACTGCCGCACTGGCCTTCGTTCTTATCGCCCGCTCCAGCGCTGTGATCGATACGAAGAAGATTATCAAAGAAGCTCCTTGGGCGGTTGTTATTTTCTCAATTGGTATGTATGTGGTAGTCTATGGGCTGAAAAATGTCGGTCTAACGGATGCTCTCGGGGATCTCATCGATATGATTTCTAACGAAGGTCTTTTCGCAGCTACGATTGGAATGGGATTCCTTGCGGCAATTCTGTCCTCGATCATGAATAATTTGCCGACTGTGCTGATTGATGCATTAGCGATTCAGGGAACACAAACAGAGGGCACCCTGAGAGAGGCCCTTATTTATGCAAATGTTATTGGTACCGATTTGGGTCCAAAAATGACGCCAATCGGCTCGCTAGCCACCCTGATCTGGCTTCATGTGCTTGCCAAAAAAGGTGTGAAGATCACTTGGGGCAGTTATATGAAAGCAGGCGTTATCCTGACGATTCCCACGCTGCTCATCACGTTAATCGGTTTGTATCTTTGGTTGCATGTAGTCGCTTGATACGCAGCATACTTAAGTGCCTAATATTTTCTTCCCACGCGGCGTGCTTCCATTCGGATCTGGCTCTAAAGTCACTCCAAATGAATCAATATGCGCATCCTTTACTTTCACAGGGATGGCATATGTCAGTACGCCCGTGCCCTTCTCATCCACGCGCAGTGTTCCACAATTGTATCGCTTCCCGCTTTTGTTGTACCAAACCTGATAGGTCCAGTCCCCCTGCGTTTCCTTGAGCCCTTGTAGATTAATGACCACGTTGTGGCTATCGCCACTCTGCAGCACATACGCTGTACCAGAAGCAGCTGGCATGGTCGTATCAAAAGACTTCAGCTGATAGGTATTCACGATTTCCGCAGGTTGTTGCAAGGCCACACTCCCTATGGGGCTTGTTGCTTGCTGCTGATTATTCCACCAGATGCCTACTACGAAACCTAGAGCAACCGCAGCGGCACTGCCATATAACCATTTGAAAGATCGCTTTTTCTCACGCACAATAGGTACAATCTCATTCGGTTGTAAAGACTGCATAACATGTGCCTTCAAATCAGCGGGTACTTCGACTTCCTCCATGTCAAAAGGTAACGACTCCCAGACATCCTGCAACTCGCTTAACTCTTCACGGCAGGTGACACAAGCTCGTAGATGCCGTTCGAAAGCAGCGCGTTCCCATTCTGTGCAATCGCCTGTCAAATAATTGACCAGATAATTGCAATCTACAGTCTCCCGTTCTTCCATAACGTCATCCCTCCCTCAGTGATGTCAAATGTTTGCGAAGCAATTTCAATCCTTGGTGCAGCCGGCTCTTGATCGTACCAATAGGTTCATTGTTCTGTGTAGCAATTTCACTCAACGAATAGCCCTGCCAATACATCAAATTAATCAATTCAATCTGACTTTCAGATAAATGGACATATGCCTCCTGAATTTGCTCACTAATCCATTTGCGAGACATAACCGTTTCCGGATCCTGATCCTTGGAAACGAACGATCGCTCCCATTCCTTCGGTTCAAAATGAATATCTTGATCGATTCGCCGCTTCTTGCGAAGACAGTCGATCGTGATATTCCTAGTTACGGTGATGAGCCAGTTTACGAATGCCCCCTTGCTTGCATCATAACCCTTCTCTGTTGTCCACAACCGTGTAAATACAAGCTGGACAATTTCTCTTGACGCTAGTTCTTCCTTGGTGGATTTCAATGCAAAGGAGTAAACAATCTTTGCATATCTATCGTATAACTCCTCTAAAGCTGGATGATGCTTACTCATGACCAGCCTCATGAGTTCTCCATCTGTTCGATTTCGCATAGTTCAGGTACACCCCGAGTCGAAATGACTTTTATTATTATCTTACTACCATAGCTTCAGCTGGAAGTCTTGGCAATAGTTTGCAAGAAAAAAGCGCTCCAACACGTCTGTACGTTCCCAGCATGTTGGAGCACCCTCATTCATTTGTTATCTGGCAGTGAATTGAGCAGGATCGATAACAAACCATACCTTCCCTACATTTTGGCCCGTCGTTTCACCTGGGTGAAGATCCTTAATCCAGTAATACAGGGGCCAACCTTTATAGGTGCTTTGCAGCGTACCATCCTTCCTCGTCAGCACGCCAAAGTCGCTGGCTCCAAGATCGGAGGAAACAGTCAGATTCGCATCGTAGAAGATCGGCCAGTTCACTAAGCAAGTACCCACGCAGGAATTAGGATCCGCTTTATCCTTAGTAAACATATAGAGTGCCATACCATTGGCATCCACCAGGTATGTGCCCAACGCATCGGATTTACTGGTTTTCACGGACGTATTCGGAGCTTTGGTTCCAGCGAATTTCGCTGGATCAATCACATACCAGACATGGCCCACATCTTGACCTAAGGTGTCGCCCATTTTCTTGTCATCCACCCAGTAATACAGCGGGAAGCCTTTATACGTGGATTGCATACTTCCATCTGAACGAATCAGTGTGCCAAAATCCTCTGAACGAAGCCCAGTTGGCGCCGAAATCGATGGAGCATAAAATACAGGCCACTTCTCCAAGCATTTACCTGTGCAGTTGCTAACGCCCTTCGTATCCTTATCGAAGTAATACAGCGCCATACCATGCCCATCTGTCAAATAATTGCCCAGATCCGCTTTCGTACCAACGGCCACGCCGCCGTTCGAAGGCTTGATGACAAACCATACCTTGCTGACATTATCTCCTGTGGTATCCCCTGGTTTGACATCCTTGATGAAATAATAAAGCGGCCAGCCTTTATAGGTCAGCTGATCTTTACCATCCTTACGTGTGAAGACGCTGAAATCAGCGCTGTTAAACTCGGCAGGCACGGTAAAGTTATTCGCATTGTAGATCGGCCAGTTAGCTAAACATGGGCCCACACAAGAATTCACATCTGCGACATCCTTCGTGAAATAGTACAGGGTCATTCCTTTATCGTCTGTGAGATAACTGCCTAATGTATCGCTTTTCACTAGCTTTAACGCTGGCTTAGCAAGCACATCTAACTTCGATTTGTCCAGCTTCCCTTTGCCGACCAAATCCACAGCTAACGTACTGGTTGTTCCTTTCATTGGTTCCTTTAATGCCTCGAGCGTTGCGGTTGCCATATGTAAGTTTTTGAAGTCTTTTACGGTCGCTAGCTTGGTTAAGCCATGCTTAGCAGCGAAGTCGAACACATTCGCAAATTCGAAATCCGTTCCTTGCTTATAGCCTAAGGATTCCAAAAGCACTTTATAAAACTGCTGAGCAGTCACACTTCCAAGCGGATTGAAGCTGTGATCGTCTGTTCCTTGCCAGCCAAGCTCGGGATGCATATTCAAGTAGCCGAGAATAGCCTGATTCGCTGTGGATATACCGCTTACATCCTTGAAGCTAGTCGTCCCTTTAAAAGCCAGCGCTTCAGCTTCGAGTCCATGCAATCGGAGGGACATTACGGCAGCCTGCAGCCTAGTCGTTGATTTGTTCAAGTACTCCACAGTCAGTCCGTTGCCTTCCCCTTGCAGAATACCTAAATCACCCGCAATGTCTGTTTCGCTTTGGACCTTCAGGGGTTCCGCCGCACTTGCAGATAAGGCCGTCACTCCTGCTACAATGCCTAGCAATACCAATGATGATAAACCTATTTTTTTATAATTGCCCATGCCACAATGCCTCCTTCTTCTTTCTATGTAAGGAAACGTGTGCGAGCTGCTAGCGGTTTGAATTCAGTGAAAGCTTTTTATCCTAGTTTGAGAAGCGTGCACCTAGGCAATAATTGGAGATACGACAAAAGCTCAGAAGGAGTTCCCATGCCTATGGCGTTCAAAGCAGAGAAAGCTACACTTCTCGTAGAAGGCAACGAGGTGACGATCACGAACCCGAATAAGCCGCTTTGGCCTGATTTAGGCATCACGAAAGCGGATTATCTCACGAAATTAAGTGAGCTCTCGCCGTACCTCCTACGTTACTGCCGTAATCGCCATTTAACGACGATTCGATTTCCGCACGGCTATGATGACAAATCCTTTTATCAGAAAAATGCTCCCGATCCGGTACCCAGCTTCGTTAAGCTAGCCCCACTCGATGGCATTAACTATGTAAATTTGGATTCCTTGTCTACCCTCATGTGGCTGGGAAATCTGACTTGCTTGGAGTTTCATCCCTCCTTTCATTACATCGGAGAGACGTTGCCCGCAGAATGGCTAATTGATATAGACCCTACCCTGGAGGAGGAACCTCGCATCATGGAGGCTGCTCTAATCATCGGTGAGGTGCTGGATTCCCTTCGCATTCAGTCAATACCCAAAACCTCTGGTGCCACCGGGGTACAAATCTACATCCCCATCCAACCGGGCTATACATTTGAAGAGCTCAGAAGGATCGGTCATTTTATCGCTGCGTATGCGGTGAAGATGCATCCTAAGTTATTTACGATCGAGCGCTTCAAGAAAAACCGCGGTGATAAAATATATATCGACTACCTCCAGCATTGGTATGGAAAAACACTTTCGGCTCCCTATACGCCACGCGCCAAGAAGGACGCAACGGTTTCAACGCCATTGCTCTGGAAAGAAGTCGAGCTTCAACCGAGTCCTCGTGAATTTAATCAACTGACCATTATGAATCGACTGCGAACCTATGGGGATTTGATTGACCGAGTTACACCTCAAAATTTAGATGCTATTTTAAATAAACTAAAAGAGTAGTTCTTAACGGAACTACTCTTTTAGTTTCAAAATAACGGTGACAATAACCGTGCAATTAACTCCTTCCCTTTTTCACTCCGCGACCTCAGTTCAAATTCATTTAACCGAACTTCCGTGCATTCCTTCAGATCCATCTCGAAATCACGCTCTAAGCGGGCAATCACCTCTTGATCAAACATCACAGCATTCAACTCGAAATTGCTGAAAAAACTACGCATGTCCACGTTAGCGGTACCAACCGTCACCATGATTTCATCCACGATGATGACTTTAGCGTGTATGAATCCTTTTCGATACAAGTAGAATCGAACACCTGCCTGCATTAACTCCTGCAGATAAGATCTTGAAGCATATTGTACGATACGAGAATCTGCCTTGTAGGGGAGAATGACACTCACATCAACACCACTGATCGCCGCAGATTTGAGCGCCATGATGATGCTGGGATCGGGAATGAAATACGGCGTAGTCATCCAAATCCGGTTCTTAGCCGCGATCAATCCCGCAAAATACATTTCCTGAATTGCATCCCATCTGGCATCTGGACCGCTTGAAATGACTTGAACATACGAAAGATGCCGTTCCTCATGGATGGGATAATAGCTGCGCCCCTTCAAGCTTTCCCCGCTAACGAAAAACCAGTCCGTCAGAAAGGTCCTTTGTAAATCGTATACCGCATCTCCAAATAACATGACGTGGGTGTCTCGCCAAAAGCCCAGCTTCGGATCTCCGCCCAGATATTCATTGCCGATATTAATACCGCCTACAAAACCAACCAAGCCGTCGACGACCACAATTTTACGATGGTTCCTATAATTCAACCGTTTATCGAAGAATGCGATCAGCGGCTTTAAGAAGGGGTGCACAGCAATGCCACCACGCTTCAATCTGTCAATGTACGCCTTAGAAAGTGAGTGACTTCCCACGCCATCGTAAATGACCCTAACGGTTACACCTTCCTTCGCTTTCTGAAGCAGAGCCTCTTGGAACCTCATACCGATCGCATCATCGCGTATCGTATAGAATTCGAAATGTATATGGTTTCTGGCTTTCCCAATTTCCATTAGCATAGCCTCATAAGTCACATCTGCATTCGTCAGTACCTGGGCCCGATTCCGTGCTGTTATCGGTGCATCTGGCACATGACGCAGCCAATCACGAAGCCGCTGTTCACCCGACAAGAAGCTGTCTTGGGCTCTTATTGCCTCCCCCGAACTGGCTATGTAAGAAGTACTCGGGCTCCGGTGCTTCTCCTCACTACCACTGCTCTGTCCATGAAACTTCTTCCGTCTTGCATATTCCCTCGCCATGAAATAATACATAATGAATCCAATTATTGGGAAAATAAACAGAATACTTAGCCATGCTACAGACTTTGCTGGCCTTTTATATTCGCAAATAAGAATCGTAGCTGCCTGAAAAATAAATAACACCAGCAACAGAACTACCCATAACAAAAACACCAACTCCTATCCCTGCATCTTCATGCTGAGATAGCTTGTGCCATGCCCCTCGGTGCTATACCTTTTCTTTCCAATAGAACCTGTACAAATAAAATTTTCCATCTTTCGTAATAAAATCCTTCTGTTTCGCAGAATATAATCTACGCATTCTTATTTCTTCAGCTTGATCGCGGCAGGAGGTGCCTCTCGCTTGGCCAAAACACCTAAATATTTAATGAAAAGCATCCTGCAAAGCCGTGCAGCGACACAATCTAGCGATGGGCAGCCTCCTTCTGATTTGGATCAGGCCCTCGATATCAAGTTTATCGAAGATCTTAAGAAGACTAAGCTCTCGCTGCTGCTAGAAGAGAATCATACATTTATCAAAGACCTGTTCCGGGATTGCTCCGATGTCGTCGTTAGGGAATTCGAGATTGATCCACATATTCCAGCGCTGCTTCTTTTCGTAGATGGTCTAACCAATACACAACTGCTCAACGATACGATGAAATCCCTCATGCTGATCGGAGGCGGAGAAACCTCCATTGAGCGCATCGCCAATGTCATTCTGCCTGTGTCACAGACGCAGATTTCAGATAATTACGGAGATTTGCTTACTTCTGTCTTAGGTGGTGATGCCGCCCTGCTGGTAGAGGGGAATAACAAAGCCATTCTGCTTGGCATCCGAGGTACAGAGAAACGTTCCGTTGGTGAACCAGAGACAGAAACTGTCGTACGTGGCCCTAAGGAAGGCTTCGTAGAGAGTATTCGTACGAACACTTCCATGATTCGCCGCAAGCTAAAGACGCCTCGACTCAAGATGAAATCCATGAGTGTCGGCAAAGAAAGCAATACCAATCTTGTCGTATGTTACATGGAAGATCTGGCTATGCCTTCTTTGATTGAAGAAGTCGTCAAACGACTAGAGCAAATCAAGATTGATGCCATTCTGGAATCAGGCATGATTGAAGAATTGATTCAGGACGACGCCTATTCACCGTTTCCACAAATGCAATATACAGAGCGTCCAGACGTGGTTGCTTACGCCTTACTTCAAGGGCGAGTTGCGATCCTAACAGATGGCACCCCTTTCGCCCTTCTCGTTCCTTTCGTATTCATTCAAATTATGCAAACGAGCGAGGACTACTACGAACGATTCCAGATTAGCACACTTTTACGTATGCTGCGTTATGTCTTCATGTTTCTATCGTTAACAACACCTGCACTCTATGTTGCTATTACGACTTACCATCAAGCACTACTACCAACAGCATTAATGCTTAGCGTAGCTGCCTCTCGGGAGGCGATTCCGTTTCCGTCTGTCGTTGAAGCCTTCATCATGGAAATTACCTTCGAAGCCTTGCGAGAAGCCGGTATCCGACTCCCCAAGGCAGTTGGCTCCGCCGTTTCCATCTTGGGCGCGCTCGTCGTTGGGCAAGCAGCCGTACAAGCGGGAATCGTATCTGCTCCGATGGTTATTGTCGTCTCGATTACAGGGATTGCTTCCTTCACCATTCCAAGATTCAACGGCGCTATTGCGATTCGGATGCTGCGCTTTCCCATTCTCATTGCCGCAGCCGTATTTGGTTTCTATGGTATTTTCTTCTCATTAATGATTCTGATCGGACACATGGCGAATCTTCGTTCCTTCGGAGTTCCCTATTTGTCCCCCGTTGGTCCCTTATCCGCAACGGATATGAAGGATGTCCTTATCCGTGCGCCATGGTGGCAATTGCTGAAGCGTCCTGACTTCATGGCGATTCAAGATAACACCAGTCAGGATGGTGCCCTGTCTGCGCAAATCAAAAAAGCGGGAGGCTTAGACGGCAGCAACATAGATCACGTACACAAAGCCAGTAAGGGGGAGCAATCAAATGATACATCCTAAACAGCGTATAAGGCTGGTGGTCACCTTACTGCTATCCTCGACTCTTCTTACTGGTTGTTGGGATCGTATGGAGACCAATGATGTCGCATTTGTACTTACTTCATCAGCTGATTTAGAGGATGACGGCAGATATCGTGTTACTTATATGTTTCCTCTCCCCGGTTCCATGGGTGGAGCCAGCGGCGGCGGCGGCGGTACGGCTGGGGGTAAAAGCTATTACATCGATTCCGACGTCGGGATCACTTTCCGCGATGCTGTCAGTAAGCTTCAAACGCGTATGTCAAGGCGGATCTTTCTCTCACACCGCAGAACGATCGTCATTGGTGAAAAGCTGGCGGAAGCTGGCATCAATTCCATATTCGATGTTCTTCCGCGTTCTCCTGAGAATCGGATGACAACCTACCTTATCGTAACCAAAGGCAAGGGCTATGACCTCCTGAATACGGAGCCGAAGTTCGAGCGTTTTCCTGCTGAAGTCATTCGTGAGTTAACGAAGTCTCGCAATGCCATGCCTACAACAATGAAGGATGTTGGGATGTCTTTAAGCTTTAACAGTGATCCAGTCATGAGTTATATGGAACCTCGAAATGGACAAGTCTCCAAAGAGCCCTCCCATGAAATCCAATTCGTTGGTTATGGCCAGTTCAAAGGGGATAAAATGATTGGCATTTATAAGAAGAAAGAAGCATCTGGGCTCTTGTGGCTTCGAAATCAAGTGAAAGAACAACAGCTCACATTCCCCATGGAGGAAGGCAAAAATATCTCCGTCGCAGTTATTGACGGCAAGACAGCGATTACGCCTAAGCTCCTGGAGGACAAAGTTCTGTTCGACATTATCATTGATGCTCATGGAGCTGTTCGAGAGGACCTATCTGATGAGGATTTGTTCAATTCCGATATTCTTCATAAGGTTGAAACAAAGTTCGCAGAGCAAATCAAATTATCTGTGCTCGCGACGATTAAACAAATGCAAAAGGAAGGCACGGATTCTGCTCAACTTGGTCTGATTGTTTGGCGAACACATCCTAAGAAGTGGAACGAACAATTCGGTAAGGATTGGGAGCATTATTTTAAAGAAGCCGAGTTCAATATTGTCGTGAAAGCCTCTATTCCCGATACCGGTGTGATCAACCGCAACGTGATCAAGGGAGGGATGTAATCGATGGATGGGATCTTCATCATCAGTTTTCTACTCATTTTGGCTGGTTCTTTCATCATCGATCGCAAAATGCTAAGGAAGTCGGAAACAGGGAACAAAGTAACTTATGGTATCGCCATTGGTATCATCCTTGTTTTGCTCATCACGAAATATTTCCATGTAAGTATACCGTTGCCCACCTATTATTTCGTGCAAGTGGTTTCTCCTTGGCTCATAAGGGTTCTTGGCATCTAAGTAGAAAGGCGGTTATCCTCATCGATAGTAAACAAGTCATTAACCTACGTCAGCTCTCATGGCTAGCTTCTTCCATCGTGACTAGCGGAGGCATCCTTACCTTGCAGAATGAATTGATTCGGATCAATCAAATGGATGCTTGGTTCAGCTATTTACTTTCTATTTTCTATGTATTCCTGATTGCTGGTTTCTTCGGCTATTTGGGCAAGCTCTATCCGCAAAAGAACATTTTCGAAATCTCCAAGGATCTACTCGGTCAATGGCTGGGCACGGCTGTGAATCTACTCATTTTGTTTCATTTCTGGCAGATTGTCGTTCGTGATATTTCCTCTATGTCTAGATTTAGTTCTACTCTGTTGCTGCATACAACACCATTGGAAATTTTAATCTTACTAAACTGTTTGTTGCTGATGTATTTTGGCAAAACGAGTGTAGAGGTCATCGCACGTGTAAATGACCTTTTTTATCCCCTATTCGTCGTTACCATAACCATGATGCCTCTGCTCCTATCGAATGAATTTTATTTGCGACTCACGACGCCTTTCCTGACGATGCCGCTTCAGAATTGGACGGCCAGCTCTTTTCTGACACTCGGTAGTGCTGGTGACATTTTCATCTTAGGTGCGTTTCTTCATTTACTGTCCAATGCCAATCATATTCGATCAGCAGTACGCCATGGCTCCTTGCTTGGTTTTTTTATTCTCACGCTTATTCTATTCGCCATCATTGCTGTACTCGGCCCTAAGATGCCTGCAAGTTTCTCATATCCTACTTATAATCTGGTTCAGACGATTCATGTGACTGACTTTCTAGATCGCCTTGATCTCGTTATGCTGATGATCTGGTTTCCTACGATTGCGTGTAAAATAATCGCTATTTATTTGGCACTTCTCATCGGCATCAGCTCCATTTTCAATAAGCGAAATTATCCGATGATCAACAAGCCTATCGCGCTGCTATTAGCGCTGAGCACTTGCCTGTCCTTCAAAAGCACGACGGAGTTGTTCTCCTTCTCCAACTTCAGCACGCCAGTTATGGTTATGGCTTACCAGCCCCTCATCATGGTACTCCTCGTGATCATGGGAATCAGAATGAAAAGGAGATCTCCCAATGCCTACCCTCCTTCACCAGGGGGCACGCATGCAAAGAAAGATCCTGAACAAAGTGCAGGCAAACTTAGCCAACATCTGACCTATACCAAGTGGCTGTGGGGAGGAAATTTGGTTTTGGTCATTTGCGTAGCGTTTGTTCTCATCGGCCTTATGTTGGGTGAGAAATCTCCGCTAATGGGTATGATTTGTGCAATTGGTTTCGGCAGTTGCCTCCTGCTAACGACCTTGACCACCTACATGGAACTCACCAAGTTGAAGCAAGCCGAAAGCAGTTAACTCAAACGAACTGTTATCGTGAATTTTAATTTGGAGGAATGCCTATTCACAAAGAAAAAGCACCCGCCTAAGCGGGTGCCTTGTAAGATTAAACAGGAACTGATTGGTTTAAACGGCTTTTTGCTACTTTCAAGTAGCCATGTACGTTTAAGTATTCGCTATCATTCGTGAAGCGTAATTTCATCGCTCCAGCAGCGTCTTGAATGTAAGGCTTCAACGCTGTTGCACCGCCGCCAATCACGTAAAAGCATTGGATATCTGGGCATTTGCGCCAGCGTTTCTTGATCATTTCAACCATGCGTACAGCAGCACGGCGGAAATGCTGATCTACGATCGGTCGAATATCCACTTGGCCTTCCCCTGGAAGCTGAATCGTAAATTGCCGATTCTTTACGCGCTGCGCAAGCTTCGCACGACTTGGGAACAAGTGGCCATACGCATCTTCCACGTCACGTATGATGGCATCCAAATAGGTTGCGATACCGATTTGCTCGCCATGGCTGAAATGATTATCAATCGCCATGCGTTTGATGACTGGGAAATCTGTCGTCAATGCGCCGATTTCACAAACGCCGATGCAGCCGTTGTATATTTCTTCGTCTTTCACCTGCAAGCTGTCGTGCGTCGCCATGTGGAACATCGCCGCAGCACCTTCAATGGAGACAGCTACTTTGCGGATCGAAACTTTGATTTTACGATTATGGAATTGCGGTGTGGAAAGGAACGTCACTTCGTGCTCACCTAGAAGTCGATGTTCGAATGTCTGACTGTATTTCGGGAAAGAACGAACGGGTAAACCCGTGCCCAATGTATATTCAACTTCATCAACGTTGCCGTAGCCAGGATTGGCTGCTTGGTTCGTGAGGCCCTGATAAGCAAGTGCAGTCAGTGCAACAATGAGGGATTGATCAGATAGCGCTTTATTATCTGTATCTTCTAGCTCTAGGTTATCTTCGTGCTCTAGGGCAAGCTGCCCTACGAAATAACGCTGATTCCTTTGTGAAAGGCTTGGACTGTAAATGACAACATCCAACGCTTTCCAAGGTGAATCTTCTTCCTGCAAAATGTGCCTTTCATAGCCAGGCGCAATGATATTCGGTATCACTAGTGGTTCTCTAGACCCATCTAGCACCAGCTTAATACTGTCGTTCCCTATGTCAATACCTGCAAGCTTAATCATGTGTGCCTCCACTCCAAATCTACAGCTTTCTGTAATTGTATTAGTAAATTCGATCATATACGACAGGATTCCTTCCTACTTTAGACTCATTTTACTAGGACTAGCGGGGAGGAAGGCAGGTTTTTAGCACAATATGACGAATGATGTACAGACCTAAACCATTACCAAATTCAACCACGACAGGAGATAATCTAGCCCTTATGAAGCTCAAGTGGAAACCCAAAAAACTGACACTGGTTATCATTCCAGACGCTAATCAATCAGTCGTCAGGTTTCGTATTCCCCATTTAGTACCCTACATCGCTGCAGCATGTTTTTCCTTGCTAATGCTGATTTCTATATCGATTTATATTTTGCATGCACATACCTTGAAACAGGCTAGTGATTTACAATCTAAGCTCAGCGGTGCCAATCAACAATGGAGCGCAGCCCTAACTTCCAAGGATGAGGCCATCGAACAATTGCAAAATGAAGTGATTCAATTGTCCCAGCAAGCCGAACAGATGAAAACTCAGGTCGAAGAAGTAAAGAAGCTCGAGAGTGATCTCAAATCTATTGCTGGGATTGACCCAGGACCAAGCAGCACCGCCATTGCAAGCGCAACATCCGCAGGTAAGGCTAAGAAGGATACCAAGCAACCAATAGCTGATGAATCGTCAGCTTCAACCGGCGTGGGAGGAAGTCCGAATCCCGTATCGCAAGACGTCATTCTCAAGCTTGGTCAAGATACACTCGCTTCCTTCACCGCGCTTAATGGTGAAGTTCAAGCACTGCAAACGAATTTGACTGCAACGAAGCAGAAAGTGGCCGATAAACAGGAGCAGCTTCGCATAACACCAACGCTATGGCCAACTAGCACGAAGGTAGTGACTTCCCCTTTCGGATACCGATCAGATCCATTTACCAAAATACCGAGCTATCATTCTGGCATTGATTTCGGTGCTCATGAGAATGATCCCGTATTTGCAACCGCGGCAGGTAAAGTCGTCAGTACCGGAAAAGACATTTACCACGGCAACAACATTGTGATCGAGCATTCCAAGGGCTTGCGCACCTGGTATATGCATTTGAATAAAATTCTAGTTAACCAAGGGGATTCCGTAGAAAAAGGCGGCACGATTGGTTTAGTCGGATCCACTGGCCGCAGCACCGGGGCGCATCTCCATTATGAAGTTCTCAAAAACGGCGAAAGCGTCGACCCCAAGCCTTATCTTAAATCGATTCGAAAGGATGACAACTAACATGTTCAAAAAGACGAAAAGCCTCATGAATCCTAATACAACCGATACGCTGATAGGTGAGGGAACCAACTTCGAAGGCCGCATAAAATCCGAGGCTAGCATTCGCATAGAGGGTGGAATTACAGGAGATATCGATTGTGCAGGCGACGTGATTATTGGCGAACACGGTGTCGTGAAATCCAATATCGCAGCGCGAGATGTCGTTCTGGCTGGAAGCGTACATGGGAATATTACAACAAAGGGAAAACTGACCATTACCTCTACAGGCTCCTTGCATGGCAATATTAGCGCAGCCTCATTCATCATTGAGGAAGGCGGCGTCTTCCAAGGCAGCAGCAAAATGGATACAAAATTAACCGTTGCTGCGCCCGCACCTAATAACGAACCTGAGACAGGGAATAGACCTGTTGCTGCACCTGAAAGCATGTACAAAGGCAACACAGTTGCCATGTAACTCTGTACCGCTAGGATTGAAGCTAGCCGCATGGTATACTAGTTGGAAATTCATTTCTAACTAGTATAGGAGAGATGGGAACTATGAGAGAACAATCCATCCTATTTGATCTAGATGACACGTTGGTGCATTGCAATAAATATTTTGACTTTGTGATTGATCAGTTCGTTGATCTGATGCTAACTTGGTTTTCCGGACATGGGCTGACTTCACAGGATATTAAGAAAAAGCAGTTGGATATAGACCTTGCTGGGATTCAAATTCATGGCTTTATGCCGGAGCGATTTCCACAGTCTTTCGTTGAGACGTATCAATGGTTCGCACAGCACTACAACCGTCCTGTTAGTGCCAAAGAAACGGACTGGCTCCTGCAGCTCGGACACACGGTCTATAGTTACACAGTAGAGCCTTATCCGTTGATGAACGAGACCCTTCACAACCTTCAACAAGCTGGCCACAACTTGTTTCTGTATACGGGCGGAGACGTTTCCATCCAAATGAAAAAGATCAAGGATGTAGGCCTCGACGAATACTTCCAGGATCGTATCTTCGTTACGGTGCACAAGACACGTGAGTTCATGAATACGTTGATGCAGGAACAACGCTTTGACCGCCAACACACTTGGATGATCGGAAACTCGATCACAACAGATGTTCTG
The DNA here is from genome assembly GCF_059692215.1 of Paenibacillus sp. J22P51. Classification (NCBI taxonomy): domain Bacteria; kingdom Bacillati; phylum Bacillota; class Bacilli; order Caryophanales; family Paenibacillaceae; genus Paenibacillus; species Paenibacillus sp. J22P51. The sequence continues at coordinate 105,620 of NZ_JCAUAZ010000013.1, forward strand.
CCAGCGCTGCATGCAGGTATCCATGCCATACACATTCCCGTTGTTGATGACTGGGTATTTAACAATGGAACGATCGATGTCACGCCGAAAGGCGCGTTTTATCAGCTGCCGTCGCTTCTGGAAGTGCCGGAAACCATCCAGTCTTATATTCAGAAATAAAAAGAACGATCCCCCGGTGAAAGCTGACCCGGAAGGATCGTTCTTTTGTTGTTAAGCCGCGACATCTCGTCTACGGAATATTTCCCAGGAAAGTACATTGAACAATAAGAAATAGCAAACGAGCACAGTGATGGAGAAGCCCATCGTCATTCCCTCCGCTAAGGGCCTATTTTCCAGATACGGCGTGAGATCGGTATTCGCGAATAAGAAATATTTGCCCCACGTATACCGCATGAACAATAACGTAATCACTTGCCCCGCAAACATGATGAAAATGCTGAGACCGATCGCAAGTGAGGCGCTGCGAAACACCGTCGATATCATAAATGCTAGTGTAACGATCATCACAAGCTCGATTAATTTAAGTCCATAGGTCGCAAATACATAGAACAGCATGTTCTTCTCCTGCACCTGACCTGCGGCATTCACGGTTAGATGTGGAAGACTCAATCGCTCAAAGCCATACGAGAAGCCATTCACAATCAGGGCAGTGATGAACAAGATGACCAGCAACGTAGCAGCAAAAAGCAGCGTTGTCAGATACTTCGACAATAATATCTTTGACCGACTAGCAGGACGAATGAGCAGCAGCTTGATGGTTCCCCAGGTAAACTCCCCGGCTACCATATCTCCGGCAATAATGACCGTGAAGAGCGTAACCAAAATGATCAAACCAGAAGCGGTGAGCATGCCACCCCACAGCGTGTGATCAATAGGGGGATAATTGTGATCCAGCATGTATTGCTGAAGAGCACTATCTTCCCGCATCTGCTTCTTAAAATTTTCTGGAATATCGGGATTCGCAAGCTCTGTCTTATTGTGTTCAATAGTCTCTGTAGCCCTTATTTTCCAGCTGTCATCTTTGTTATTATCGGAATGAGATAACACACCAGTGAGCACGACAATGACAATTAACAGGATCATTAATATCCATGTTCGAAGTCGATTATAAATTTTCATATGTTCATTCTTGATGAGATTAAGCAATAGGATCACTTCCCGTCATTTCTAAAAATTGATCTTCCAGCGACTTCGCCGTTTTGCGGATTCCGTATACGGCAATCCCTGCCTCCACGATTCGCCTATTCCACTCAGCCGTTTCTTGTTTGTCTAGATCCATAACGAGAAGCTCCTCGATTACTTCCACGGCTTGGCCTTGTGCGGAAGCTAACTGGCGTGCTTGTTCAACCGCTTCCACCTCGAAGACGACCCGCTGCTTGCCATCCTCATGGACATATTCTTTAATAAGTCTGACGTCGACTAATTTCCCATTCTGGATAATGGCAACACGGTCACACATGAGCTCCATCTCCGCTAACAAATGAGAAGAAACGATAACTGAAATCCCTTCATCTCGGGTAAGCTTACGCAAATGATCTCGAAGCTCCCGTATCCCGGCAGGATCCAACCCATTCGTGGGCTCGTCCAGAATAAGGACCGAAGGCTTATGTAGAAGTGCTTGCGCGATGCCTAATCGTTGCCGCATCCCCAGGGAGTAGGTTTTCACCTTGTCATGAATGCGATTTGTCATCCCAACAAGGTCAATCACCTCCCCAATCCGATCCTCTTCAATCCCTGGAATCATCCTGGCATAATGCACCAAATTCTTATAACCGCTTAGAAATTTATACATTTCCGGATTTTCTACAATCGCCCCAATATGACGAATTGCCTGTTCAAAATGTGTCCGAATGGAATACCCGCCAACACGTATATCCCCCTCCGTGATCGACATTAATCCAACCATCATGCGGATGGTTGTTGTTTTGCCCGCGCCATTCGGCCCGAGAAATCCGAACACTTCGCCGCGCGGCACATCGAAGCTTAACTTATCAATAATGGTCTTGGAACCAATGCGTTTCGTAATATGGTCGACCTGCACGATGGGCTTAAGAGCCTCTTGCGATGCTGACATTCGATAACCTCTCCCTTTTTCCTCATCCAATATAATCCAATTCTACCCTACTGACGCTGTCATGCCTAGTGATAATTGAGTCATATGACTGCGCTCACTATGGCTTTTTCCTAATTTTATGTACAATGGAATGAAAAGACCCGTGCGTAAAAGGAGCACCTCATCTATGATCCAAAGAAGACCTTGGCATGGTGTAGAGTGGTCACTGTTCATCGTATTGACTGGTGCTGCACTGCTTGGTTTGCTGTATAGCTGCCTTCACCTCTATGAACAGCCCTTCTCCCACATCCTGTTAACCATATTGACCATTTTACTTTCCTATGGGGTTCCTTTTTTATTCTGGCGCCCCCGCTATATTAACCCGACAGGGTATCCAATTGCCGTTCTTCTGACCGGAATCCCCCTGCAAATTTACTTGGCTTGGATGGAGCAAGATGCCCTACTTACCATTAATTGCCCAATTATGGTCATTGGATTCCTCAGCGACCGAAAAAATGCTTGGTGGACCGCCCCCATCTTCATGCTAGGGATGCCTACAACTTACTTTTTCTTGCTGCACAGTGACATGGGCGTCGGGCAATTATTTAGTTTTATCCTGAATGCCGTCCTCTTCTTCGCAATTGGGCTAAGCTTACAACGTGCTGTCACCTCCAATGAGAAGACCGAGAAGCTGCTAGGAGAGAACCAACGTCAATACCATTTGATTCATGAGCAAAATAACGTCCTTGAGCAGTACGCCAATCAGATTGAGCAGCTTACCTTAGTTGAGGAGCGCAATCGGATGGCCCGTGAACTGCATGATACGGTTGGGCATACATTTACTTCTGTCATTATGGGAATGGATGCCGTATCGTATCTCATCGAGGCTTCGCCAGAAAAGGCCAAACAAAAACTCGACGTGTTACGCAATGTGACTAGAGGTGGTCTAGAGGAAGTACGCCGCAGCATCCATCAGATGGTTCCCCAGGAGGGAGATATTCTGCTGTCCCAGCAGCTATCCCGTCTTGCGAATGAATTTGCTTTGCACACCGGAACCCAGATTCACTTCACAACCGTTAGTGATGAATTCGAGATTCCTAAACAAACCAAGCTGTCTTTAATTCGCTGTCTGCAGGAATCATTGACGAATGCCAAGCGCCATGGGAAAGCCACTTCTATCGAGATTGTGCTTACCTATGCCGAGGACCAAATCTCCCTTCGCATTGAAGATAATGGTATTGGCACGGAGCAGCTGAAAGTAGGCTTCGGTATTACTGCGATGCAAGAACGGATATCCGCGCTGCAAGGTACTTTGCAAGTACGCTCCTTACCTGAGCAAGGAACCGTTGTCCATTGTTTCATTCCCGTAAAACGTTTTCCAACCTATTAATCCCTGTGAGGAGGATTTCCTATGACTGTAAACCAAGCTCCGCTCAAACTGCTCCTGGTGGATGATCAGGATTTAATTCGTGAAAGCTTACACATTGTGCTGGGGATGGACCCCGACATTGACGTCGTTGGTTTAGCCGAAAACGGACATGTCGCTGTCAAGCTATGCGAAGAGGTGCAACCTGATGTCGTTCTCATGGACATTCATATGCCGACCATGGATGGCGTTGAGGCCACTCGCCAAATCAAAATCGCTTGGCCGCACATCCGCGTCATTATCTTGACAACCTTCCAGGAAATTGGCTACGTTGTAGACGCGCTTAGTGCAGGGGCCGAAGGCTATTTACTAAAGGCTATTCATCCTAAAGACCTTGCCACAGGGATTAAATGGGTCCATCAAGGCGGCACCCTGATTCCCCATGACATTGCCAAGATGCTCGTCCAGCAGGCGCGTGACGGGGCTGATAAGAGCGGAGGAGCTTCTTCCTTAGAAAATAAGGAAGAGAGCGTTCGTGCAGATACCTACGGGCTCAGTGAACGTGAGCTGCAGGTGCTCCACAGCATCGCCGATGGACTTAACAACCGTGAAATCGCCGAGAAGCTCTTTTTGTCCGAAGGCACTGTGAAGAACTATATTTCCAACATCTATTCGAAGATGGACGTCCGAGACCGGGTCCAGGCTTCGAAGAAAGCGCATGAGGAAGGGATGTTGTAGGTTGTGGTTCGAAAATGCTTCACAAAAACAAAGACCGCTCTTCATCACTGAAGAAGCGGTCTTTGTTTACGCTATTCGAAGAGCTTCTCGAGAAAGCCCTTTTTTCTTTTGCGAATCTTGCCATAGCTCTTTACTCTGGAGAACGGCAGCTGGATCTCAAGCTCTGTCGTTTTATCCATCTTGTCTACATGGGGGCTGGCTTCCTCGGGAGCCAATACAGTATTCTGCAGCTCCATCTTATCCTCTGGATTCGCCGCATGCTGATGAACAACTATCGTATTGACTAACTGCTCATGCAGCTTGTTCTCAAGCTGGTGCCTGCAGAGTCGGAGAAATTGCTCCTGTTGTCTATTCTGGAGTTCAAACTGTTCATGAAGTTGCATTTTGAGTTCTTCTACCTGCTTAGAAAGAAGCAGCACAGCCTTTTGCAAAGAAATCAGATCCTGCTCCCCAAGCCGCTCATCGTGTTTAAGCTCCTCCGAGATCTCCTCATTCCCCGCTAGCAGCGCCTGCATTTCCGCTGGTGTTAAGAATTCTTCGTTCTTCATGAGCCTTCCTCCATCCCGTACATCTTGCCATCCATGCTTGGACAGCGCTTTTTCTTATTGTACATGAGATTTGGGAAATGTTCACGTTTATCTCGATAAGAATTCATCCCCCGTCTACCCGAAATAGCAGCTCACTTACCAATCACTTGCTCATCGGGCACTATTATCCCATTGTGACAAAAAAAACTGCCTGCAAGTAGAATGTCTACCTGCAAGCAGTTTGACTAGCTAACTTATGGTAAATTCGACGATCCCATCAAGAAGCGATCCACTTCACGCGCTACCGCACGGCCTTCGTTAATCGCCCATACCACGAGGCTTTGCCCGCGACGCATGTCGCCAGCAGCGAAAACCCCGTCTACGTTCGTTGCAAACTTCCCGTAATCGGCTTTCGCATTGGAGCGCTCATCTTTAGCAACGCCAAGCTGATCTAATACTGTGCTTTCTGGTCCCGTGAAGCCCATCGCGATCAGAACCAGCTGTGCTGGATAAACCTTCTCGCTGCCTGGCACTTCGACTGGTACGAACGCACCTTTCTCGTTCTTCTGCCACTCGATCAGAACCGTATGCAGCTCCTTCAAGTTGCCGTTCTCATCACCCACGAATTTCTTCGTGTTGATTAAGTACGTACGCGGATCTTCGCCCTGAAGCGCAGCTGCTTCTTGTTGACCGTAATCCACTTTCAACACCTTCGGCCATTCTGGCCATGGGTTGTTCGCTGGACGTGTTTCTGGTGACTTCGGCATGATCTCGAACTGTGTCACGCTCTTACATTTATGACGAATGGAAGTACCCACACAGTCCGTTCCGGTGTCACCGCCACCAATGACGATAACGTCTTTGCCTTCGGCGGAAATGAATTCACGATCTGCATGCTCGGAATCAAGCAAGCTCTTCGTGTTTTTGCTCAGGAATTCCATCGCCAGATGCACGCCGCCGAGCTCACGACCCTCGATCGGAAGATCGCGGCCTTTCGTAGCCCCGCCACATAGAACGATCGCATCGAATTCCTCTTGCAGCTTCTCAATCGGATAATTCACACCGACATGCGCACCAGTAACGAACGCCACGCCTTCAGCTTCAAGCAGATCCACACGACGTTGGACATATTTTTTGTCCAGCTTCATGTTCGGGATACCGTACATCAGCAAGCCGCCAACACGGTCTGCACGTTCAAAAACTGTAACCCAATGTCCAGCTTTGTTCAGCTGCGCTGCTGCCGCAAGTCCGGAAGGACCTGAACCAACAACCGCAACCTTCTTCCCTGTGCGCGTTTCCGGCGGTTCAGGCTTGATCCAACCTTCATCGAAGCCTTTGTCGATGATCGCTTTCTCAATGCTTTTGATCGTAACCGGCGTGTCCTTCAAGCCTACTGTACAAGAGCCTTCACAAGGCGCTGGACAAACACGGCCCGTAAATTCCGGGAAATTATTCGTCTTGTGGAGACGATCCAAGGCTTCGCGCCATTGACCACGGTACACGAGATCATTCCATTCCGGAATGAGGTTATTCACCGGGCAACCAGCGGCCATGCCGCTGATTAATGACCCTGTGTGGCAGAAAGGAATCCCACAATCCATACAGCGGGAGCCTTGTGTCTGTAATTTATCTTGCGTTAGTGGTGTCGCGAACTCTTTCCAATGGCCGATTCGGACCAGAGGAGAAGCTTCGGATGCCACTTCACGAGCGTGTTCTATAAAACCGGTTGGTTTACCCATTTACGTTTAATCCCTCCTGAGCATGTTGGCCAGAAAAGCTGGCATCGAGCGTCACTCTGTTTCGCCTAAGCAAAACGTACTTCGTTAGCCTTACACTGATTTCGTTAGTTTCCACCGACGCGGGAAACATCTCTCATATTCGCCTCGAAAGCAACCATGACCGCTTCTTGTTGGCTTAGACCGGAGCGTTTCACCTTCTCGATAGCATCAAACATCCGTTTGTAGTCCTTCGGTATAACCTTCACGAACTTCCAAACGTACTCATCCCAGTGTTGAATAACTTGGTGGGCAACGCTGCTATCCGTAAATGTGGCATGATGCTGGATCATCGTTTTCAACTCATTCATCTCATACGTTTCTTCCAGCTGCTCGAGATAAACCATCTCTTTATTCACTTTGCTTTGGAAGTCATCATTCACATCCAAGACATAGGCAATACCGCCTGACATCCCTGCTGCGAAGTTACGCCCTGTAGGACCCAGAACAACGACACGACCACCTGTCATGTACTCACATCCATGATCGCCAACACCCTCAACAACAGCGCGCACACCACTGTTTCTAACACAGAAGCGCTCGCCCGCGATACCACGGATATACGCATCCCCGTCTGTTGCGCCGTAGAAAGCCGTATTACCGATAATAACGTTCTCTTCCGGTACAAAAGTGGATTTGGTCGATGGGAAAATGGCCAACTTACCGCCGGACAATCCTTTCCCTACGTAATCATTGGCATCTCCTTCGAGGGAGAGTGTGATCCCCTTCGGAACGAATGCGCCAAAGCTTTGACCCGCAGAGCCTTCAAAATGAAGACGAATCGTATCATGCGGCAAACCTTCCACGCCGTGACGGCGTGTCACTTCACTGCCCACGATCGTTCCGACAACACGGTTAACGTTCGTGATTGGCAGAATCGCATGAACGTGTTCTTTGCGCTCGATCGCCGGCTCACAAATATCAAGCAGCTTCGTCATGTCCAGGGAGCGATCTAACCCGTGATCCTGCGCCATTTGGCAGAAGCGACCAACTTCTTCGCCCATATCTGGTTGGTGCAGCAGCGGCGAAAGATCGACGCCTTTGGCTTTCCAGTGCTCGACCGCTTGCTTGGACTCCAAGATATCGGTGCGTCCAACCATTTCTTCGATCGTGCGGAATCCAAGCTCTGCCATCATTTCACGCACATCGTTAGCGATGAATGTCATGAAATTAACAACATGCTGCGGATCTCCCGCGAATTTCTTGCGAAGCTCCGGATTTTGCGTTGCGACCCCAACCGGACAAGTGTCCAAGTGGCAGACGCGCATCATCACGCAGCCGATGGTAATCAATGGTGTCGTTGCGAAGCCGAACTCCTCAGCACCGAGCAGGGCAGCTACGACAACGTCGCGCCCTGTCATCAGCTTGCCATCCGTCTCGACGACGATACGGCTGCGCAGGTTGTTCAGCACGAGTGTCTGATGCGTCTCCGCCAGACCGAGCTCCCACGGCAGTCCCGCGTGACGAATACTCGTCTGCGGTGACGCGCCTGTGCCTCCGTCGTAACCGGAGATGAGGACAACGTCCGCCTTCCCTTTGGCTACGCCGGCAGCGATCGTGCCAACACCGACTTCGGATACCAGCTTGACGCTGATCCGTGCCCGTGGGTTGGCATTCTTGAGATCGTGGATTAGCTCTGCGAGATCCTCGATCGAATAAATATCATGATGCGGCGGCGGCGAAATCAAGCCTACGCCTGGCGTAACACCGCGAACCTCGGCTACCCAAGGGTACACCTTGGTTCCCGGGAGCTGACCGCCCTCGCCGGGCTTCGCGCCCTGCGCCATCTTGATCTGAATCTCGTCAGCGTTGACGAGATAGTGGCTCGTGACGCCGAAGCGGCCGGAAGCCACCTGCTTGATGGCACTGCGGCGAAGATCGCCGTTCGCATCCGGTGTGAAGCGTTCCGGATGCTCTCCGCCTTCGCCGGTATTGCTCTTGCCGCCGATGCGGTTCATCGCAATCGCGATTGTTTCGTGCGCTTCTTTGGAGATGGAGCCGTAGGACATGGCTCCCGTCTTGAAGCGCTTGAAGATCGATTCGATCGGTTCAACCTCTTCGATCGGAATTGGTGTGCGTCCTGCCTTGAAGCTGAGCAGTCCACGCAAAGCCATATATTTCTCGTCTTCACGTTTGACGAGCTTGGAGAAGTTTTTGTACGTCGCGTAGTTGTTGCTGCGAACGGCAGATTGCAGGGCATGCACGGTCTCAGGGGTATAAATGTGATCTTCCCCGTCACGGCGCCATTGCAAGTCTCCGCCTGTATCGAGCACACGGTCGCGGCCTTCTTGCTCGGAGAACGCACGGTTGTGGCGCATGAGGGCTTCCTTCGCGACCACATCAATGCCGATACCGCCAACAGGCGTATACGTCCAAGTGAAGTACGAATCGACTAGCTCTTGGCTCAAGCCGATAGCTTCAAAAATTTGCGCCCCGCGATAGCTCTGAATGGTGGAAATCCCCATTTTCGCTAACACTTTGACTACACCCTTCGTAACCGCTTTGATGTAGTTATAAATCGCCTTCTCATGATCAACGCCAACCAACTGCTTACGCTGAATCATGTCATCCAGCGTTTCTAACGCCAGATAAGGGTTGATCGCGCCTGCGCCGTACCCAAGCAGCAGTGCAAAATGATGCACTTCACGCGGTTCACCGGACTCCACGAGCAAGCTAACCTTCGTTCGAGTGCCCTGACGGATCAAATGGTGATGCAAGCCTGAAGTTGCAAGAAGCGCTGGAATCGGCGCATTCACACTATCAACACCACGGTCAGACAGAATGAGCAGTGTTGCCCCATCCACGATCGCTTGATCCGCAGCCGTGTACAAAGCTTGCATCGCACTCTCCAGCCCCGCTGTGCCTGCCGATGCTTCGAAAAGCGTTGGCAACGTGACCGTTTTGAAACCATCACGCTGGATATGACGCAGCTTCGCCAACTCATCGTTGGAGAGGAACGGCGATTTCAAACGAATTTGTCGGCAGCTTTCCGGCTCAGGCTTGATCAGGTTGCGCTCAGGCCCAATCGTTGTGCCCTGCGCCGTAATAATTTCCTCAAAGTTCGCATCAATTGGCGGGTTCGTTACTTGTGCGAATAATTGTTTAAAATAGTTATAAAGCAGCTGCGGACGGTCTGAAAGCACCGCAAGCGGAGCATCCGTACCCATGGAACCGATCGGATCCACACCTGTTTTGCCCATTGGCTCAAGGGTCTTACGCAGTTGTTCGAAAGTGTAGCCAAACGCCTGCTGACGCTGAAGAATCGTGTCATGGTCAGAGCCTAGTACAATTGGCGCATCTTCCAGATCCTCTAAGGAAACCAGATGCTCATTCAACCAATCCCGATACGGCTGCTCGCTAGCGATGCCGCTTTTGATTTCTTCATCCGTTACGATGCGTCCTTCAACCGTATCCACAAGCAGCATACGTCCCGGTCTCAAACGGTCTTTGTACAAAATGCGCTCAGGCTCGATATCTAGCACGCCTACCTCAGAAGCAAGCACGATCAAATCGTCCGTTGTCACATAGTAACGCGAAGGACGCAAGCCATTGCGATCCAGAATCGCTCCGATTTGACTGCCATCTGTGAAGGCAATCGCAGCAGGACCATCCCACGGCTCCATCAAGGTGCTGTGATACTCGTAGAACGCTTTCTTGTCATCATCCATACCTTCATGCTTGGACCAAGGCTCTGGCACCATCATCATGGCAGCATGCGGCAAGGAGCGACCTGAGAGCATCAGGAACTCAAGTGTATTATCAAACATTTGGGAATCGGAGCCATCGGTATCAATAACAGGAAGAATGCGTTTGAAATCTTCGCCAAATAATTCGGAATCGCACATTGCTTGACGCGCGTGCATCCAGTTCACGTTTCCGCGAAGCGTATTGATTTCACCATTATGAATCAAATAGCGGTACGGATGCGCACGTTCCCAGCTTGGGAAAGTATTCGTACTAAATCGGGAATGCACGAGCGCTAAGGCAGATTCTACCTTTTCATCTTGTAATTCTACGTAATACGCGTCAACTTGTTCAGGTGTTAACATCCCTTTGTAAACAATCGTTCTGCTAGAAAAGCTAGAATAGTAAAATTGCGATTGCGCATGAGAAAGCTTGATAGCGTTTTCAGATAGTTTACGAATAATATATAACTTGCGCTCAAAATCTAGATTGGTCGCCGTATCCGCGCTTTGGCCAATAAATACCTGACGAACATAAGGCTCCGCAGATATCGCCGAATCTCCTAATGAGCTGTTATTTGTTGGAACGGTTCTCCATCCAAGGAACTGTTGCCCTTCTTGTTTGACAATTCGCTCAATTGTACTCTCACAAGCTTGACGCGCCTCTAATTCCTGAGGCAAATACACCATACCTACGCCATAGCTGCCTGCTGCTGGAAGTTTAATGTTCTCTTGTTCACAAGCGGATTGGAAATACGTGTCTGGAATCTGCATCAGAATGCCTGCGCCATCCCCCGTATTCTGTTCACAACCTTGCCCGCCGCGATGATCCAAATTGCAAAGTACTCGGAGCGCTTGCTTGACGATGGCATGAGATTTGACACCCTTGATATTGGCCACAAAGCCTATACCACAAGCATCATGCTCATTCCTCGGATCGTACAATCCCTGTTTGGGAGGTAATCCATTAATAGTCATGTTGTGCAACCTTTCTTCCCTCGTTTTTCACTGGACTTTGTTAGACGCCTGCTTTAAAGTGCTAAAAAGTAAAAATTCGAAGCTACATATTTCGACTCCAACCGCAATAAGTAGAGGAAATATTCTCAATATTTTTTATATTATATTAACACTTGGTTTCCTATAGTTCAATTTAAAAATATTTATATTGAAAAGGTTTTCATTTTAATAGAATCGTCAGCGGAATCATAATGTAAAGGCACGGGTATTTATTTCATTTCCTATATAAGTACGACAAGCTGTGCATGTGATAGCAAACTTTCTATGTTTCATGCTATGATAGCTAATACCGCTGCAAGAACATACATCCAGATTCCACATCTTAGGAGGAGCTCTGTTTGAGTATACAGCATACTTTTGGGGACGGCATGATTAGGGAGCCTCTTTACCAATGGCAGCTAGAAGCCCATCCGGTTGAAATTGAGCTCTTTCGCTCAAAGCCGGTACGCCGCCTGAAGTTTTTACATCATTTCGGAGCATCTGCTCTGTTTTCACCACTTACACATTCACGATTCGAACATACGGTTGGCGTTTGGTCACTCATGGCTCACTTTTGCCCAGAAGAACCTCTTCTGCGTATTGCGGCGCTGCTCCATGATATCGGGCACCTGCCCTTCTCCCATGCGGTTGAGCGAACACTTGGGTATAATCATCACCGTCATACCGAGCAGTTGATCGGCCATGGCGTCATCGCTGATATTTTGATCAAGCACGGTATTTCACCACCGTCCATTATTGACCTTTTGAAGCAAGAAACACCGCTAACGAACAAATCACCTATTCTCGGACTTGATCATCTAGATAGCTTTCTTCGCGACACCTATTATGCTGGACTGATGACGACGATGCCACCATCGGAGCTTGTAAAAGGACTTCGCTTGCGCGGCCCTTACATAGAAGCAAATGAGTCTTCCGCCACGGCACTTGTCGAAGCGATCGTGGAAGATCACCGAATCTTCCTGCACCCGCAGTTTCTTGCCATGGATGCGCTGCTCGCGAAAGCAACAGCTCATCACTGCGAGTCCAACCCGGGCATGCGGGATCGTATCCCGGCTCTTATGGATCACGAATTAATCCAGGAGCTGCTGCAGAGTAACAATGAAACGGCAAGAGAAACCATTCATGTGCTCATGTATGAACCCCACCGGATTCAAATTACACAGGAACCTGTTCCAGGCAGTATCGAAGTCAAGATCGGCAAGGTCTACAGAAAACAACCATTAATTGGCGATAAACTCGCCTCCGAGGTTAGCTTTCAAGTCGCTGTTAAGCTGGCTGAGCTCGATAGCATGGCCGCGACATACTTTTTCACGATTTAATTAACATTTATTTGAGCTTACTTATCTTACATCCGCAGAAGGGACTGTCCCAGCTTGGCTAAATTGTACTTTCGTTATGGCACGATGAACAGCGGTAAATCGATTGAAGTTTTACGCGTTGCTCATAATTATGAGGAGCAGGGCAAAAAGGTGCTTCTCCTCACTTCCGTTATGGACGATCGCTTCGGTGTTGGTAAGGTCGCTTCCCGTATCGGTATGCAAAAAGGGGCGATCGTTGTCGACGAGCATTTGGATATGGTCGCCCTCGCGCAGACCGAGCGTCCGAATTGCATTCTGGTCGACGAAGCTCAGTTCTTGAACAAAGCTCAGGTTGCTCAGTTGATTGAAGTCGTCGATGAGCTGGATATTCCAGTCATCGCTTATGGGCTCCGGGCCGATTTCATGGGACAGTTGTTCGAAGGCAGCAACTCACTTTTGGCTGTGGCCGATACGATCGAGGAAATCAAAACCGTTTGTTGGTATTGCGATAAAAAGGCCATCATGAATATGCGCTGCAAAGACGGCGTTCCTATTTTTCATGGCGAGCAGATCCAGATCGGAGGGAACGAAAGCTACGTTCCTGTATGCCGTAAATGCTATGCGTCCAAAAAGAAAACCGCTCAAATATAGAGATTACATCCATTATTCTTCTTATATGTTTGAAATCATTAGGGTAAACAATTGATATGGGATTGACAAAGAAAGGTGAGTTCCTTGCGTAAAAAACGGATTTTGCTATTATCCGAGGGCTTCGGGAAAGGTCATACACAAGCTGCTCATGCGTTGTCTGGCGAGCTTCGGCAATCTTCATCAGACATGATTACACGCGTGATTGAGCTTGGCGCTTTTTTACATCCTACCTTAGCACCTTGGGTCTTCTCGGCATACCGCCGCACGGTGACTTCACAACCTAGACTTTATGGTATGCTTTATCGAAACCACTATGATAAAAGGCCGAGCCGCGTAGCGAGTCTCGTGCTGCATCGCATCTTTTACTCGAAGACGAAAGCGGTCATTAAGCAATTAAAGCCGGATATGATCGTCTGCACGCATCCATTTCCAAGTATTATTGTTTCCAGGCTGAAACGCGCGGGACTTGATGTTCCTCTCTTTACCGTGATCACAGATTACGACGTTCACGGAACTTGGATGGACTCGGCTGTCGACAAATATTTGGTGTCTACGCCACTCGTGAGAGAGCGCCTTATCGACTGCGGCGTGCCGGACAAGCACATTGAGGTGACGGGTATTCCCGTTCACCCTAACTTCCGCAAGGCGCATAGCAAGGAACATATACGCCAGGAATTCGGACTCAAAGCCATGCCAACCGTCATGGTTATGGGCGGCGGCTGGGGCGTTTTTAAGAAAGAAGAAAAAGAAGAGTTACTGACCTACTTAGCGAGCTGGAGCAAGGATATTCAGCTGCTCATCTGTCTCGGCACCAATGAAAAAGCACGTCTCCAGTTACTGGAAGAGGATGCCTTCCGTCAGCCGAATGTCCATCTCATTGGCTATACAACCGAGATTAGCAAGCTGATGGATATTTCAGATCTGCTGATAACGAAGCCAGGCGGGATGACCTGTACCGAGGCGATGGCCAAGGGCATTCCGATGCTGTTCTACAGTCCGATTCCGGGGCAAGAAGAGAAAAACTGCTCCTATTTCCAGGAAAATGGCTATGGACAGCGCATTACATCCGTGGAGATGATTGACCACTGGTTTAAGCTGCTGCTCGAGCAATATCCTGAACTGGCTAAGCGGAGAACGGACATCCGTGAAGGCAACAATGAGGAAGGAAGCAGCTGTGCGACAGCCATCATCGAGTATCTCGAACAGTCGGATAAGCGTTCCTATATTCAGGCATCATCAAAAACACCGCTCATACAATGGTAGTAACCATTGTGAGGGCGGTGTTTTGCTATGAATCCCATTCACCGATTCGGCAAGCAGGCTATTTTTGGGTATTTATTGATCTGGTTTATCGGCAGTCTGTGGATGATGGCGGTGCTCGGCAGCAAAACCTTTGAGAAGAAAGTGATGGGCGTTGATTTTCTCCTCTTTCATGAGTATGCGATCTTCGGCTTTGCAGGTGCGCTAGGCGGCGCTCTCTACGGCTTGCGGATGTTTCATGAGCATTATCAAGAGCTCACCACACAGTGGATCTACTGGTATCTCATGCGACCTGTCCTCTGCTTCGGATCTGCGATTATTACAATTATTTTATTTCAAAGCGGGATTATGATTTTGGAAGTCGACAATTCCATGCCAGCGCGTATTTCTCTCGCCTTTCTGACTGGTTATGGGTACGGGAAGTTCATGGAGAAGCTGCGCGATCTTACTTCGACATTCTTTAACGGGAAGAATACGAATGGGACGAACGGGAATGGTAACGGGAATGGGAGTGACACGCCTACGAAGTGAGTGGAGCTAAGCCCTTTTCGGCTGAGAAACGGAACGTAGTTCCCCTATTTGCCCTGAATTGGTCGAAATCGGGTAGAAACGGAACGTGGTTCCGCTATTCGTCCGAAACCGACCAATAAACCTCTGAAAACGGATAAATAGCGTCCTCACGTTCCGTTATGAGCGCAAATTGACCCTTTCGATGAGAATAGCGGAGCCTCGTTCCGCAACTCGAGTGGTCAGCCATCGTGTGTGGCTAGCATACACAAGGAAACCGGTGCGGGCGGTATACATGACGCTCGCCATCCCCCATGAACGACTCCTTGCCTTCACCCAGGTCTTGCCGCTGGGCTTCGAGCTCCTATTCTTCGGTTCATTTGATTTACATTGACCCGCCAGCTTCAAGGTGCGTTTCAAAAATCGCGCGGCAAACACTTATTGAGCAGCATAGTCGGAGACGTCGTTTTCTCTGTCTTGTTGATCGCCACGTGTAACTCGATTTTTTCGACTTACAGTACTCCTATTGCCATGGTCGCCACGAGTTAGTCGATTTAATACGACTAACTCAAGCCTCATAACAAAAAAGGCCACCGCGCGAAGTCAGCCGCGGTGGCCTTTCGTTTAAGGTGCATCGAAGGTATGCACCTTGTTCCAGTTCACACCACCGCTGCGGGTGGTGTACATGACGCTCGGCTGCGCATTATCATTCGTGATGAGCCAGCCGCTATTCGCGTCTGCCATGCCGAGCAGCAGCTCGCCGTAGCCTGTGAACGACTCCGTGCCGTTCACCCAGGTCTTGCCGCCGTCCTTCGTCCAGCCGACGGAGTTTGGCTTGTCGCACGCCGGGCAGCTGCCGCCCATGAAGGCTACGTCAGTGTTCACGACGTAGAGTGGGCCGGGCTTCGAGCCCGTGTTCTTCGGCCCCTTATTCTCCCCGTTAGGGAACCCAGGGGCCGGGCCTCCGCCAGCCGTGCTGTTCACCAGCACGGTCTGCCAGGTCTTCCCGCCGTCTTTCGTGTGGAACAGCGAGTACGAGGTTTGTGTCATCCCCGATTCCCCAATCAACTCGATCCACGCGTCATCCACGCCAGCGGAGCGAATGACGGTTCCTGTTAATGTCGCAACGGTTGGACGTGACATCACAGGCTTCCAATTTTGCCCGCCATCCTGCGTTCGCAGCACTTCGATCTTATCCTGCACTTGTCGAACGGCCCAGCCATTCTTACGATCATGAAAATAGGCATCCCCTTTGATACCAGCGGGTACTGGAAGCTTCGCCCATTTGACACCACCGTCCACGGTCTGCGCATTGCCACTAAAGGCTTCCTGCTTCGAGACGAAGTGGAGAAACGCTTGATTCGGAACGGTCCCCACTGCGGACCAATGTGCACCACCATCATGGGTGCTTAAGAGCTTCCCCGTGTCCTCTTCGGTTGCCCAAGCATCTTGATCATTCAGGGCAAAAAGCTGCCCTACTTCACCAGCCCCCGTATATTGCACCTTCCACTTCCCACCACCATCATCGGTACGAGCGATCCACCCTTTACCGCCAATCCAGCCTTTTTGAGCATCAGCAAGCCTAATTGCCGTAACTCCTTTCATTGGAGTAGACGTTGATCCCTCGCTGCCTTTCGTAGGTGCCGTTGATGGCTCCGCTCCAGGCGTCGTTGTTGTTACTGGCGCCGTCGAGGCCACCGCACTCGGTATCGGTGTTTCAGAAACCGTCACGTTTCCGCTTGTCTGACCAGAAGATTTACACCCTGTTAAGGCGAGGGTTGTTATTGCTAACAGCAGCAGAGTTCTTTTGAACATCACCATTACTCCCTTCACTCTCATGTTTAGTTGATACTTCATTGACGCTCTTCAGGAAGGAAAAGTTGAACTAACATTCTACCATCTTCCCCATTTATAGAGAAATTAGGCATGACTCATCCCACTGTGGAATACAATCGTAAACAAGAAGGGGGACATTGTTACGGAAAGGGAAAGGGAGGAGGATCTGTTGAAATTCATTTGGGGCAAAAAAGAACTCACTTTCATGATCATTCCGGGTGCCAACCGTCATACCGTAAGATTCAAGCTTCCGCACAGTAGTCTCTATATTGTGCCAAGTGTGATCCTGCTTGTGCTGATTGGTTTTTTTGTAACGATATACTACATGAATACCTATTCCCATCAGACCCAAAACAGTATGCAGCAGGCTTTCGATGGACAAGAACGTCAGTTGGTTGATCAAATTACACATAAAACAAGTGAGCTTGAACAGCTGCAAATTGATTTGATTGATCTAGCTCAGCAAGCCGAAGAGTTTAAGGTAAAACTTGAAGAAATCAAGAAACTGGATCATGTCATAGAGCTCATGAGTCAGCCAGAAGGCATAAACGGGACAAGCAAAAAATTATCTAGCACTAAACCAGTGAATGGATCAAATCTTGATGTCGGCGGAAGCGACCTTACGGTAACTTCAGAAGACGTATCCTCCCTCGTGAGCAATACCAAGCAAGGGCTTTTTTCATTAGTTGGGGATATTAATGCACTTCTCGAGAATTTAAGCCAGTCAGAGGCCAAAATTAAAGAAGCTGAGCATTTACGCAGTATTACCCCAACAATTTGGCCTGTTGCCTCGCGCAGCATTACCTCAGGGTTCGGCATCCGTATAGATCCCTTCACTTCTAGGCCTTCCATGCATACAGGATATGATATCGATGGTGAGTACAATGACCCTGTCTATGTGACAGCAGCAGGTAAAGTAATCGCTGTGGGCTTTGATAGTGAGCACGGCAACTATATTATCGTTGATCACACGCGAGGCATTGAAACAGAGTATATGCATTTGAATAAAATGCTCGTAAAACGCGGAGAATCTGTAATAAAAGGTCAACAGATCGGTCTCGTTGGTTCTACTGGACGCAGCACGGGCTCCCATCTTCATTATGAAGTTCATAAAAATGGTATCCAGATTGACCCTAAACCTTATCTCATTTCAGATCGAAAGGATGAACGCAAATGATTGGAAGCTCGAAATTGAAACGGATCGATACGAAAACAACGGATACCCTTATTGGAGGCAGTACGATCTGTGAGGGGAAAATTATGTCCGAAGCCAGTCTTCGGATTGAGGGCCAAATGAACGGCGATATCGAATGCGCTGGTGACATCACGATTGGCGAGAACGCTGTCGTACAATCGAATATCCATGCGCGCGATGTGATCGTAGCCGGCAAAGTGAAAGGCAATATCTATACCAAGGGCAAGCTGATCGTGACAAGCTCTGGCGTTTTGATTGGGAATATTGATGTTCGGTCCTTCATTATCGAGGAGGGTGGCATCTTCCAAGGAAGCAGTGCGATGAATGCAGCTGTGGCTGTACAAGGGGATAAAAGTAGTGGCGGCAAAGTCATCGATGCCAAGGCGCATAAGCAGCAGAAAAGCGAGCAACAGGCTGCTTCAGGCGGGAATTAGCTGCGGTGTGTAAATAAAAAGAGCTCGTCTTCATCCCCTTTCGGCGGATGCGACGAGCTCTTCCTCATTTACCAGCTTTCAGTTCGGTCAGCATGGAAAGATCCACGAATTTGCTCAAGTCTAGCTCATTTGGCTTAATTCCCTTGATATATCTAGCGCCGATGGACACCTTCGCCATCTCTTCCATCACCTTGACGTCAACATCAGTGGTCAGCTTCAGGCGGCTGAGGGAGGCTTTGATCAAGCTTTTGTCCATCCCTTTACCACTGTATTGCTTCAACTGATTGTTGATCAGATCATAAGCTTGGTCAGGACTGTTCTGAATGAATGCGATGCCGTCCATGTTCGCTTTAATGGCACCTTTCACGATGTCGCGATGCTTGGCGATAAACGTATCGCTTGCCACCATGATCACGGTAGGATAGTCGCCATGGTTTGGCGGGATCGCCTGCCAATCGGCGACGACTCTACCGAGGCCTGCCTTCTCGATCTGGGTTCCCCATGGCTCTGGGACAAGGGCTGCGTCGATTTCTTTTTGACGGAAAGAGATCAGCGTATCCGCCGGTGAACGAACGATGAGATGCGCGTTATCTTCGCCTCGCCCTAGTGAAATACCTGATTGCTGAAGCAGCAAGCGCAGCGAAATTTCATTTGTATTCCCCTTGGCGGGGATCGCGATGGTTTTATCTTTTAGATCAGTGACAGACTGGATACCTGCTTCAATTCTTGCAACCAACACGGCACCGCCGTTATTAGAGCCAGACACAACGCGGAAATTACCGCTTTTCAGGAAAAAGGTGGTCGCTGGTCCTGGGCCTACGAAGCCTACATCGATATCCCCCGTCGCCATCGCGATGGATAGATCGGAACCATTGTCGAAGGGAGTCACCTCGATTCTCACTTCATCGCCCCATTCGCGGGCAAAATAGCCTTTCTCCAGCGCGATATAGGCGGCGGCATGGGTCACATTTTTGAACACACCGACCCGAACAACCTGCGGCTTACCTGATGCTGTCAATTTCTCCTCGCATGCGCTCAGGAGTGTAACAGCGAGCAGAAGAAGCAGCAGTACTTTGATGCGATTTCTCATCCGCTCACTCCCTTACGACTTGGAGCCAGCGAGGCCGTAGCGCTCTAGCACTTTATCTTCTAGTTTTTTGAAACAGAAATGATCCGAAACCGTACCTAGCACAGCGATGATAATGACGATACATAGCATCAGCGAGGTGTCGCCGAGATTCCGTCCGTCCTGCAAAAGCTGACCTAGCCCTGCCCCCTTAGCGATCAGCTCCCCAGCAACAAGTGCGCGCCAAGCGAATGCCCATGCGGTACGTACCCCGTTGATCAAATGAGGAAAAGCAGCCGGAATCATCACTTGGATGAACAGATTGAAGCCATTTCCCGTTCCCATCGTCTGGGCGGCACGCAAATAAATCGGCGGGATATTCTTGATCCCCGTACGGCTTGCCAACGCCATTGTCCATGTAGCACCGAGCGTCGTAATGAAAATAACAGAAGATTCGTTAAGTCCGAACCAAATAATGGCAAAAGGCAACCAAGCAATACTCGGAATTGTCTGCAAAGAAACGACCAAGAAGCCTAGTGTATCATCGAGTAAGCGATATCTCGCAAATAGAAAGCCTAGCGTTGTCCCTATCGCGAGTGACAGTGCAAAGGAAAGAAGTAATCGCAGCATACTCGCTCCAGCAGCTTCCAGCAGCTCACCATGCACGATGCCGTCATAGAACGCTTGTAACGTCTGTGTAACGGACGGGAATTTCCAGCCCCAGCCAAAAATTCTATATCCCGCCTCCCAAGCTATCAGAAGCAGTACCAGAAAAATCGTTCTTCTTAATGCTGTACTCATCGCCAGTCTCCTCTCTCACAACCTTCTCCAGCTCATCCGCCAGCGCGTCCATAATCAGTGCCTCCATATGATGGAGCACGGAATCTGCACTATCGCGTGGTCTCGCTGCTTTGATTGTGAACTCCTTCTTGATCGTGCCGGGACGTGTGGACATCACCAAAACCCGATCCGACAGAATGACCGCTTCGCGAATATTGTGGGTAATGAAGAGAATCGTTTTGCGCGTACGCATCCATATTTCTTCCAGCTCTTTATGTAAAATAAGGCGGGTTTGCTCATCTAGTGCCGCGAAGGGCTCGTCCATCAGCAAAATTTCCGGATCCATTGCCAATGCTCTGGCAATCGCGGCGCGCTGCTTCATTCCACCTGAAAGCTCGTGCGGATAACGATCCGCAAAGCGGCTTAAATGCACGGCCTTGATCTGTTCCATCGCCATTCCGTGGCGCTCTTTCTTCGCGATCCCCTTCTGCTTAAGGCCGAAGGCCACATTGTCTAGAACCGTCAGCCATGGAAACAGACCATGCTCCTGAAAAACAACGACGCGATCTGCCCCAGCGCCTGTTACCTTTTTCCCATTGACCTGAATGGTGCCTTCAGATTGCGTATCAAAGCCCGCGACAAGGTTCAGAACCGTCGATTTCCCGCAGCCTGAAGGGCCAAGCAGGGAGACGAACTCCCCCTTATTTATCGTTAATGTGATGTCATCCAACGCTTGATAGCTGCCCCCGATGCGCTGCACGAACGTCTTGCTGATTCCCTTAATCTCGATCATGCTTTCTCATCCCCCACGATGTCGCTTTAAATCTACTAGAATAGCATTTTCAAGCCTGCCAAGCCTAGACCGATGATAAATCCACAGATCGCTCCATTTACACGAATCCATTGCAAATCGCTGCCGATCTTCTCTTCCATGAGCTCAGT
Organism: Paenibacillus sp. J22P51; assembly: GCF_059692215.1. NCBI lineage: Bacteria > Bacillati > Bacillota > Bacilli > Caryophanales > Paenibacillaceae > Paenibacillus > Paenibacillus sp. J22P51. Next base: position 126,748 of record NZ_JCAUAZ010000013.1, read on the forward strand.
TAACTTCTCATTGTCAAGTTTGTCTAGGTTTTCTTTCACGAGTTGGCCAATTTTACTGTGATTTTGTTCCACATAGGACGCGATCTGCTCTTGAATCCAGTCCTCGCCGCGGTAAAGCATATCGGGATTTTCGCGAATGGAAAGCAGCATTTTACGAATAATTGGCACCACATACTGAGGGACAAAATCCGGCTCATCGATGAAGGCATCGGCTTTCTCTTTTAATTTTGTGAGCATAAGTGTTAGCTTCTCATCAATGTCAAACAGCTCAGGAAGCTTGGATTTCAGTGACTCTAGCTCCGCTAGAAGCTGTGGATTGCGTTCTAGCTTGTGAAGCTCATTGCGGATAAAGTTGAGAACAGCTTCTCTTTTCGGATGCTTGTTCATACGCATTTGATCGATATAAGACAGCACGAAATTCTGGATGATACCGCCGATCTTCTCCTCATTCACCATACCGATAAACGCATTCACTGCAAAAGCCATGAAGCCATTGGACTGCAAGCCTTCGAATGCTTTGATTGCCATAGCCCCCAGCTGGTCGCGTGTGTCTGCTTTGATCGCCCAAGCTGCCACTTTGTCGAGGACAAAATCGAATGTTTTGCCGTCGTAGCCGCCGTCTTCGATGCTGTCCACGAGGGTGCGCACGAGACGACTTGTATCTACATCTTGAATCGCTTTATGAATTTCCTCTGCTAAGAGAGGGGTTAATTTCTCTAGGTCAATCGCTTGCAGCGCTTGCTTGGCTAGCGCAGTGAGTCCCTTATGCAGGGACGTATTGTCCAGCTGCTTGTCAGCGAGCTCTAGGCCACGCTCCAAGAAACGGATTTGTTGCAAACGTTGTCGGATCGTTTCTTTGGAGAGCAGCTCATTCTGTACAGTGGAGACGAGCGCCTTCGTGATCTTCTCCCGGTTGTTCGGCAACAGCGCCGTGTGCGGGATCGGAATGCCAAGCGGATGACGGAACAATGCGCTGACTGCGAACCAGTCGGCCAAGCCTCCGACGACCCCCGCTTCGAATCCGCCTTGTAGGAACGTGCCCCACACTGTTGAGGAAACCGCCGTTGGCAGTGTAGCTAGAAAACCCGCACCCATAACACCAAGCGAAACGGTTGCTATATACTTTGCTTCTTTTTTCTTTGTCATTGTCGTAACATCTCTTTCCGCGTGAGGTTGATGAATCATTCTTTCTATTTTATCACAAATTGGAAAGAAACGTGGAAGCGGGGTTGGTGGATAGAGCGGAGACTGCCACCATGCTCGCAGAGCTGTTGTACGATGTACAACATTATTGGGGGGAATGCGCAAATTTTAGCCTCTATGTTGCACTTTGTGCAACATTACGAGCTGTTTTGGTCGGGTTTTGGGCTACTCGCCCTCATAAGGTTGCATGGAGTACAACATAGGAGATCATTTGTGCTTGAAAGCCCTAATGATGTTGTATAAAATACAACATCACAAAATGCTAGCTACTTCTCACTCGCGCCTAACGCAACAGTTGCATCATTACGCCTCAGTTCCTCCTAATGGTTTCAAACTAGCTTAATTACTACCCTCGATTACGAAATAACTGGAAAATATGTAGTTAATCTCGTGCTTTTTCGCTCAATTTGGGATTTAGATGGAAATATGCAGTTAATTTCACCAGTTTTCCTTACTTGCCTCCAAATTGGCTTCAGTTAACTGTAGGAAATCCAGTTATTCTTCGTAAACAGTAGGAGCCTGCGAAAATAATAACTGGAAGAAATCCAGTTATTCTTCAGGGCCTGAGGAATAACTGGCAGTATCTTGTACTCCCTGCAGCGTGAGAAACCACAAAAAAGAGAGCCATCACTGGCTCTCTCCCGACAAACTTATCGCTCGCCTTCCCACTCGGCATAAAACTGCTGCAGATAGAGCTCCATGAAGCGATGCCGCTCCTCCGCGAGCTGCCTCGCGTAGGCCGTATTCATAAGCTCCTTCAGCTTGAGGAGCTTCTCGTAAAAGTGATTAATCGCGGTGTCATTGCCTCCGCGATACTCCTTCTCCGTCATGTGCTCGCGCGCGATGACGGAAGGATCATGGATCGGGCGGCCTTTCCAGCCCGAATAGGCAAACACGCGCGAGATGCCCACCGCGCCAACCGCATCCAACCGGTCGGCATCCTGCACGACCTGGCCCTCAAGCGTGCGCATTGGCGGCCGCGCGCCGCCCTTGAACGACATCGTGCTGATAATCTCCAGCACGTGCTCCACCTGCGCCGCCGGCGTGCCGCTGGCGGCAAGCCAAGCCTCCAGCTCGCGCTGAGCCGCGGCTGGATCGGCGTTCAGCTTCTCGTCGACAACGTCGTGAAGCAGCGCCGCTAGCTCGCAGACGAAGCGATCAGCGCCCTCCTGGGCAGCAATGCGTTTCGTCGTCTGCACCACGCGATAAATATGCCACCAGTCGTGGCCGCTGCTATCGCGCTCCAGCTTCTCCTTCACGAGCGCTTCCGCCGCGAGTAGTATTCGCTCTTGATCTTCTACTAGCTCATGCTGCTTCATTTCTTGATCTTCCATTTCTCCTTCATACCGCATCATTTCTTCTTTTTCCTCTTTCCCTGTCCTGACTTTCCTTGTTCAAACGTTCCCTCTACAGACTTCCCTTCACTTAACTTACTTTCTCCAGTCCTCTCGCGTAACTTTCCTGACTCAAGCTTCTCTTCGCCGAGCGCCTGTTCACCAGCTACACCCTCATCGTGACTTCCCAGCTCTCCCGCGATTTCATTCTCTGCATGAAGCTTAAGCGCAATCATTTTGCCCTCGTCCATACGCTTCGACTCAGGCACTTTCCCATCTATATGTTTCTGTATGATTTTCTTGAAATTTCTACCGTATTTATCCTCGAGCTTCGCGCCCATATCCTGTTGAAGCTCATGCAACACAACACTACTGCAAAAATGGTTATACAGCAGCTCCACCATCGCAGGATGTTCGGTTAACATCGCAAGCGTTGGATCTTCCCCGCCACGTGTGCCAACAACAGCCAATTTACGATCAATGAGCATCGCAAATTTCCGACCCTCATGACCCTTTAAACCCTCGCTCCGTTTACGCGCAAAAGGATAAAAACCAGCGCCCGATTCGCGTGTCGGCATGACGATTACACGCACGCCTTGCGTTGTCACCGCGCGAATGTCCTCCTTCAGCAGCTTGGCTTCTTCAGGGGACAGATCACAGAACACCTCTTCCTTCGCTTTCCTCAGCTCCGAGCGAACACGCTCAATAACCTTGGCGTCACCTTCCAAGCTGAAGTACTCAGTCCGATGCGCCTCTTGCTTCGGCAGATGCTCTTTCACATAGCGGATCGAGGCTTGCAGCTCCGCTTCCATTCGCTCGCCGATCTCCTCGATCGGCACGCTTTGATACACGGTGGGCTCACCGTGACTCGTGAGCACTGCGCCCTTCTCCGCAAGCTTTTGCAAAGCTGCGTACACGTTCGAGCGCGATACGCCAAGCCCCTTGGCGATTTCGTAGCCAGTTTGCGTGCCGCTCACGGCAAGCACGTGCAGACACTTGGCTTCCAGATCTGTGAAGCCGAGATTTTTCAAATGCTGTAGAACATTCTCCATGGCGCAGCCCCCTTCATATCCCTATTGTAGCACGTTCTCTAGCCTAGTCGTATCGGGTTACAGAACGAACATTTTAATTTTTATATTGACAATGATAATCATTATCAACTAATATGATGGGAGTTAATGGATGGGGTGAAGGATGCACCATCTACCGCCATGTTCCGCCAATAACATATCTTTTAGGAGGTCTACCATGTCCAAAATTATCATCGTATACGCAAGCATGTCAGGGAATACAGAAGAACTCGCCGAGGCGATTGCAGCCGGTATTCAAGAGGCAGGTTTCGAGCCTGTTCTCAAAAACGTCATGGATACTAACGCCAGTGAGCTCGAGAACTATGATGGTATTCTACTCGGGGCTTATACGTGGGGAGATGGCGATTTACCTGATGAGTACGAAGATTTCTACGAGGAAATGGATGATGTGAATCTACAAGGACGCAAGTTTGGCGTATTCGGTTCTGCTGACTCCTCTTACACGTATTTTGGCAAGGCAGTGGATACACTCGAAGAGAAATTAGCCGAAATCGGTGGGGAAAAAGTATTTGATGGCTTCAAGGTTGAGCTTAATCCGTCCAAGGATGAGAAACAACAGTGCCACGAGCTAGGTATCAAATTCGCAGCAGCTCTGGGCGTTTCAGCCTAAATGATAAAGACCGGAAAGCAGCCCTTCGGCCACGATCCGGTCCCCTTCTCACAACGTTTCTACTTCAGCGATCTCGATGTACTCCATACTCTTCATCTCATCATACACTTCTGAAGCATATTTCCGATCCACATACACGATGAAGTTTAGCTCCTGCAGTTCTTGGTTCAATTCTTTGATATGAACACTTTTCATTTTGTACCCTTTGGCAATAATCGCTTTGATGATCGTCGTTAAGTTCCCATCATGTGAAACAAGCAGACGTACGCGCAAATCTTTCATGATTAGCGGTCTTGGCCCCATTTTTTTAATAAAATAAGGCAATACAATTACGCTAATGAGAATTAGCAGAAGTCCGAAAAAAGCTTCAACATAGAAACCCGCTCCAACCGCAATCCCAAGACCCGCAGCTCCCCAGATCATCGCAGCCGTCGTCAACCCGATAATGACATCATTGTGCTTGCGCAGAATAACACCAGCTCCGAGAAAACCGATCCCACTTACCACTTGCGCAGCAAGCCTCATAGGATCCATCACATGTAAACCAGCAACAGCATACTTATTAGCAGATTCGATGGACACGATGGTCAATAAGCAGCTGCTTAGGCAAATGACAAGCGAGGTCTTAAGTCCAAGCGGTTTATTCCTAATCTCCCGTTCCAAACCAATAATCAATCCAAAAATAGCTGAAATCCCTAATTTCATCAAAATATGTAGATCCACAGTAAAATCCATCGTCGCCTACTCCTCTTGTTAAGTAACCTTTACATTATCTTAACAAAGTAACGAAGTAAATAACCATTTGATCATTTGGAATATGTTTATGCAAACAACCAAAAAGCCTGAGATGAGTTAGGCAACTCCCCCAAGCTTCCCTTTTTAGATTCGGAAACGATAGCCCGCTCCCCATATGGTTTCTATATATTGTGGATTCGATGGGTCCTGCTCCACTTTCTCGCGCAGTTTGCGGATATGTACGGTCACAGTTGCAATATCACCCATAGCTTCCATGCCCCACAAAAGGTCAAACAGCTGCTCCTTGCTGTATACCCGATTCGGATTCATCGCAAGATGAGTCAGCAGATCGAATTCTTTGGTCGTGAACATAACCTCTTTGTCATTCACAAACACGCGTCGCGCTGTTTTATCAATCATCAAACCGCGAATGCGAACCTCATCGTTCTTCGCCTCGCGACGCCCCATTAACCGTTCATACCGGGCCAGATGAGCTTTCACCCTAGCCACCAGTTCACTTGGACTAAACGGTTTAATCATGTAATCGTCGGCTCCAAGACCGAGACCGCGTATTTTGTCGATGTCTTCCTTTTTAGCCGAAACCATGACGATTGGAATGTCTTTCACATTACGAATGCGCCGGCATATTTCAAAGCCATCCATAATCGGGAGCATAAGGTCAAGTATCACGAGATCATAGTCTATCGTCAGTGCCCGCTCCAGCCCACGCTCGCCGCTCGTCTCTATATCCACTTCGTACCCGTTAATTTCCAAATAATCCCGCTCTAGCTCGGCTATGCTTTGTTCATCTTCTACGATCAAAATCCGACTCATGCTTCGCTCCCCTTCCTTTGATGGAGTGGCAGGGCCATAAACACAGTAGTGCCTAGCCCGAGCACGCTCGTTGCGCTAATGCGCCCGCCATGCTCTTCAATGATTTGCTTCGCAATCGCAAGCCCTAGCCCGCTGCCTCCTGTTGCCGTATTGCGTGACGGATCTGCGCGATAGAACCGGTCAAAAATATGCGGTAGCGCCTCCTCTGAGATACCCTGACCGTTATCCTTGATTTGAATAACCGCGAAATCGCCTTGCGTCATCACACTTAACGCGATCTGGCAGTTGCCCTCTTCACTGTATTTGACTGCATTCTCTATAATGTTCAGAAGTACGCGTCTAAGCTTATCACGATCTGCTGTAACCAATATCGGCAATTGTGGCAGATCTGAAAGTGTAAACTGGACCCCTTTTTTCTCCATATCAAATTGTAATTCCTGCGCACAATCCTGCACGTAGTTTCCTAGATCGACGGTTTCGAATTGAAACGGAACCTTCCCCAGATCCAGCTTGGAAAATAGAAACAGCTCATCAATCAGCCGATCCATATCCGCCGCTTTGTTATAAATGGTACGAATATACTTATCTAGCTTATCCGGCGAATTCGAAACGCCATCCATGATGCCTTCGACATAGCCTTTGATCGCGGTGACCGGCGTTTTCAAATCATGGGAAATATTCGAAATGAGTTCTTTGCGATTCTCCTCATACTGGAGCTGAAGCTCTACGGATTTCTTAAGTTTACGTCGCATTTCTTCAAAAGCGACACTGAGCTCACCAAGCTCATCGTTTCCGTGTGGAACAATCTCAAAGTCCAGATTCCCCTCTTTAATCTCCTCTGTTGCGCGTTTGAGTGCTCGTAGTGGCCGAATAATGCTGCGCGAAACGAAATAAGTCAGCACGCCATTCGTTGCGATGAGGATGAACAAGAACGTTAAGAACACAGATTTGGAAAACTGATGTAAATATTTCTGAAAAGGACCTCCGTCCAGAAATACAAATACGGTGCCTTTACTTTTATCGGAAAATAAGAAATCCTGCTGCCTAGTTATCCACAGAGAACCTTGATTGCGCTGGAACTTCCCTGAAGATGTGCCGAAAGCCGGCAGCTTCGCGGTGTCCCCCGCCTCCCCCTGCTTAATGTAAGGAGAGATATAGCTGATGGCTTGATCCTTACGGATAATTAGACCCATATTGATTTTGTGGAAGCGCTGCTCCAAATCCTTCACAAACACTTCATCCAGGAAAGCATCCGGATCTGTGTCGGTCTTCGCCTTCATATAGGCGACATTCTCCAGCTCCTGGTCGACAACACGCTTAATCGGATTGCCCTGGGAGAAGTCCACTTGAAAACCGGATTTCAAGCTGCCGAAGGTGGCGATGCTGATGAGAATGACGGCTAGCCCAAAAAGCACAAGCGGTACAAGCAGCATGGCAATATAGGACAGGACTAGCCGTACGCGAATCGACATCGGGTTCAGAGCTCCTTTTTATCAAACAAATAATAACCTGCTGTAAAAAATAGTATACTGCACGCTATCAAAAACATAAAGATCGACATAATCTTACTTGTTACGATCGAACCGCCAACCCATAGCATATGCCAATCCATGTAAGCTGTAGGCGAATAGGTTGCAATCTGCGGCAAGAAAAAGGCTGCTACTTTAAACGCTAGATACAGGAGAATGCTAACTGTTAACGCAGAGCTGCTGCTTGAGAAAAACTGCGCTAAGCATACCGCTGCGATACTCAGAACGAGAAGGGGTACGAATGCGGCGCAATAAGCAAGAAGCCATGTGGAGATCGTCCCTATGCCTCCGAAGTGTTGAAATAGGAAAGCCGAGAGCACCGACGCGACGAGGGCAACGACTAAATACAGTGCAATATAAATGGCAAGTGCCAGTTGTTTGGAAGCGAATACTTTGAACCTGGAGAGTGGCCGGGTTAGAATGTTTTTCATCGTGCGGTCCCCCATCTCACCAGAGAACACATCCGCTGCACCCATGAATACGAACAATGGCAGGAAAATACTCGTGAACAAGCCGAGCATCACGATAGGGAAATCCTTCGCGGCGATCGCGCCGATGCCAATCCCATGCTGAAACCTCGAGAGCAAGATGCCTGCTAGGATCGGGAGCAGCAAGGTTACGGCTAGGAAGAAAATGGTTTTCTTTTTGTAGGCTAGTTTCAGCGTCTCATTCCAGACGTTAGCTGTTAAAATGCTAGGCATTGGCGGCAAGCCCCCTGACTGCTTGAATTTCACGTAGGTAGGCCGCTTCCAAGGATGGACTGCCTTTGATCAAATCGGAAACGAGTCCCTCACGGACGAGCTTTCCTTGATGGATAATGCCAATGCGATTGCACATCAGCTCCATTTCGTGGATAAGGTGAGAGGAAATTAAGAACGTAATCCGTTCCTCGCGCGCTAACCGCAGGATGATTTCACGAATGTGAACCATTCCCTCAATATCGAGACCGTTCGTAGGCTCATCGAGAATGAGAAGTTCCGGCTTAGCCAGCATCGCGGCCGCTAGTCCGAGCCTTTGCTTCATACCCAGCGAGTAACCCGCTACCTTTTCATGCTGAAAAGGGGTTAAGTCTACGATTTCCAGCACTTCGTCTATACGCTGCTTGCTCACCTCTGGGTACAGCCTCGCTGCTTGCTCCAGATTCCTTCTGCCGCTCATGTAGGTGTAGGCTTCTGCGGTTTCGATCAAAACGCCTACCTTCGCCATCGCTTGCTCATACTGCGTTTTCACGTCGTAGCCGAACAGCTTTACCTCACCCTGCTGCGCTTGAGATAGGCCTGTCATGATCTTCATGACGGTTGTTTTCCCCGCTCCATTTGGTCCAAAAAAGCCATAAATATCACCGCGTTGCACGGTCATAGTCACTTGATGGATGCCGCGCAGGTTATTGAATATTTTCGTCACATTGTTCAGTTCAACGACGTGCTTCACACTGTTTCCGCCCTTCAAAAGGAAATGAGGAGGAGGGCCGAGGTTGACGGCTCCTCTTTGGTGTTTCTTAATTCCTAGTGCTTGTTCTTTGTTCTTAGTGCTTGTCGCCCCAGCTTTTGTGGTTGGACATTTCATCGAATTTCACGTTCTCTACTTGCTTGCCGCTTAAATCTACGGTATCCGGTGTTGTTGAGTTCAAGCTTGAAAGTGTCATGTCAATGCGCAGCACAACATCATGTTCGGCACCTTGCGCATCTTTACCCGACAAATGAATTTGTGCAGACTGGCTCGTAATGTGATCATCGCTATCCACGCTTGCATTCACTTCCACTTCATCCATCGAGATGTCGGAAGAAAGTTGCGGCAGGCTGTTCCTTAGTGTCGCGAGGTCGATCCCCAGCGTATTGGCTTTGGTTGGCATTGGCTCATCTTTGGCCATCACACCATGTTTGATTACGAGTGAACCCACGGTGTTCACAACTGGAGAGATTTGGCTGCCGGAGAGCTTGAAATGAATCTCTTTGCCGTTTCCAGCTGCTTCGTCCATCGTGACATAATTTTTCAGGTTACCGACTAGCGTATCCACGACATTTTCCACTTCGCTGATGGTTTGTGGGTCTGGAGTATGATTGCTTTTGTTATGTCCTTTGAATTTCTCTGGCCCTCCGTCACCTTCAATGACTTTGTATACGTCTGAATCGGCTGTTTTAATAATTTGCTTGCCGTCTTGGCTGTAGAATTGGATCGTTTGCTGTTCATTAGTGCCACTAACTACATTCACTTGTGCACTTCCAACGTGATCGGCTCCGCTGGTTTTAATCGTCGATTTCACTTGTAGCAAGGAAGCTCCGTTGTCCTGTAAGGAAACATTGACTTGGCGCGTTACGTTCTTGATTGTCGCTGTTTGTTTCACGGCTGATTTGAAAGCTTCGTATCCGGGAGCTTCACCCACACCTGCATATACTGAGGTCACTAGCATCATGCTGCCTACTGCTACACCTAATCCCAACATCGCTAACTTCTTATTCATCTCGTCCTGCCTCCGCGTAATTCATACGCTTTCTCTAATTTGGCTGCGCTACTTGCGCTTCCATATTGACTATCTTAGCCCTCAAGAGTTAATTGCCCCTAAAGCGCCTATTAACACCGCCTAAAACAATTCTTAAATTTTTCTAAACTGAGTGTGGGAGGGTGCAGGGATTAGCTAGTTGGCGGGTTGGACGGGGGATAGTTGGTGTTTAGTGTGGTAGAAGTAGCTTGGGTTGGGTTGGCAAAGCTAACACCACCACCAGATTAACTGGAAAACCTCCAGTTATTTTACCGATTTTCCCTCTAAAATGAACTTTAGATGGAAAACATACAGTTAATTTCTAGAAAATCGCCTAACAAGCTAAAATCGGCCGGAATTAACTACATAAAATCCATTTATTTCGTTTTTCGAAGGAAAACTGGCGAATTTAGATGTATTTTTTCCAGTTATTTGTAATTTCAGACTTGAAGTGCATGCTTATGATAGATGTGGGAATGAGGTGGGTTTTGCGGTGACGCATAACTATTTCGTATCCTCCCCACAAACCAAAAAGGCCCCTCCTCGATTATGCCTTCGGAGGTTAGCCTCTAGATTGTTAATATTGTTTCGTTTTCTCATTCATCTTGAGCATTCCAGAGTGGAGAATCTTCACCTTCACAGAGATGTTACCGAGTTCATAGTCAGTTAGCGGCTTCTCACCATAATTGGTTAGTTTTGCCCATGCTTTGGAATCATCTCTATACAACACATGCTCCAAAGCGAATACATCAATTCCTCGACTTTTTCCAAGCTTAAATGTCTGCTCGACTTCCTCCGTTATTTGTTTGGATATTATTTTTCCCAACTCAATCTCATCAATTTCATCAAATATTTCAGTAATGGCAGCTGGTGCTTTAATCTCAATATCGAAAATGGTTTGTTCTCCATTCGCCCGTACCTTGATATTAGCTTTCGGTCTAATAGTAACGTTTTGAGCTGCTTTACCTTCCCTATACACAACCATTGGGGTACGACTCGTATGTTTATTCAACCATCTTGCACCATTTAATTGATTTTCGGAAAACCATTCTAAATCATGTTGTTTGTTTAGCGAATAAGCACCGTTCACTCTTAGTTTTGCATCTGGTTTTTCATTTTTCTTCCATACCTCTTTTTCGATGTCCAACGAGGGAAGCATCACGGTATACCCAGGCTCCCGTATTCGGGAAACCAGCCCAAACAAGCGATATGGGTTAATGTAAGAGCGTTGACGATAGTTATCTACCGGTTGCATTAAAATAGAGCTCATCGGCGAGACATTGAAGAACGGGATAACGGAGAAAATGGCCTCAATAGACTCGTCCGTACTATACACCCATTGGGTGAATCTCGTTTCACTAAACCGAATCGCACCGTCTGTAAATTTGCTAATGCCCTGATTTAACGCATCTTTAGAAAACAAATAGGCGCCGACATGCCCCCAAAAAACACGCTGCTGAGATGTACGATAAAGCTTACTGAACGCTTCACTAACGGTTGCTGCTTCTTCTTTACCTACCCAAATCAAAGGCGGTTGCGACGACTGACCACCTTCTTGTTTCGCCACGCTAGCAAAATCCAACATTTGGCCATATACAATGTATTTCCCATCTTTAAAATCAAAGCCAATCGCTGTCATGTAGTTCGTGTCTTGAATCGTTTTCAAATCCCAACAGCCCGTTAGGCTAATTAACAATACTACGCTCACTGCCAATTTCACCAAAGCTGTTTTCATCATGACGGTTCACTACCTTGCCTAGTATCATCCTGCGTCTTAAGCTCAAGCGGCCTTCGCTTAATCTTTTTCCAAGCCTTAGTAAATAAGGATGTGATCATTTCCCCAAAGAGTGGCGGTGAAAGCGGTGTGAGATAGGGTACTCCAAATGACTCAAGCGTCGACATAAAAAGAACTAGCCCCATGAGAGAAATCATAAATCCGTATATACCGAACATGGTGGAGATCAACAGAATAACAATTCGTAAAACCGTAATGGTGCCGGCAAGAGATTGATTGACCAGTGTATACATCGAAATCGTGGACAACGCAGTAACCACCAAGGTAGTGGGACTTGTAATCCCAGAGCGTATTGCCGCGTCCCCGACAATTAATCCACCTACAACGGTTACCGTTTGTCCAACCACTTTGGGCAAACGAGCGCCCGCTTCTCGGAACAATTCAAACAACATCAGCATGATAATAAAATCCATTGGACCTGATAAAGGTAAGCCTAATCGTGAAGAGGAAATCGTGGCTACGAGTTGATACGGAATTTGGTCCAAATTAAAGCTGGAAACCGAAATCCATAAGCCGGGTAGCAATACAGAAATGAGCAAACCGACTAATCTTAGCACTCTCTCGAAAGCAACATAATAGAAGGGATTATGGACATCTTCAGGGGAATTTAAAATATAGGTTAAGGTAACTGGTGCAACGAGAACCATCGGCGATCCATCCACGATAATCGCAAAGCGACCGCGAAGTAAGCTATCGGCTACAAAATCAGGTCTCCCTGTATAATTCAGAAGAGGAAACATCGAATAGGTTCGCCCAGATAAGGCATCCTCGAGCTGCGCGCTGCTTAGAACCGCATCGACATCAATCGATTGCAGTCGGTCTCTTGCCTCTTGAATGATGGACTCATTCATGACATCACCGAGATACAATAAGGCAACTGCCGTGTTGCTTTTTCTTCCTAATTGTATCTTTTCACAGCATAGGCTCGGTGTGGCCAATCGTTTGCGAATTAAGGCGATATTCGTGATCACATCTTCCGTAAATCCATCACGTGGACCTTTAATCGAGGTTTCCGTACTAGATTCCTCTGGTGAACGGTTCGGAGGTGCGGCAATATCCAATGAATAAATAGCTTGGGTATTTTCAAAAAATAAAATCAACCGTCCCGCATACACAGCTAATTTCATATCATCTATGACGTGATTACCCGTGAACTTGACCAATTGCAGCATCGTACTCAGATCAAGAGCGTTTTCATTTTGATAATAGTCACTATCTATAAAAGCCTGCAGCTTAGGCAGCACGAGCCCATCGATCACATCAGTTCTTACCATTCCCTCGCAATACAACATCGTAACACGCTGAACCATCCCGCCCTGCTTGACAGGGTATGTTTTCAAAATAACGTCGTCCGAAAGAGCAAACCATTCACGGAAATCTTGCTCATTCACTAGGCATCTTTCTCCTTTCGCCGTATTGGCAGCATCGCAACTACAAGCAGGAACAACAGCAGCAATAAGCCGACAACAAACATATACAAATAGTAATAGTTTTGCAGCCATAGCACCATTTGGTTGTCCGATATGGGAAACATGCATAGTCCAAGGAGACCTAAGCTGATCCAAGCAAGGATCTTCGTTCTAGTCGATTTCTTCTGAACTTTCATTATATCCACACTGATGAACATCAATATCGAGGTACGCATGCAAGACCCTGAAATCCATTGAAAGATAGATAGGAAATCCAAATGGGAAATATATTTCCCTAGCGTGACCATTCGCCATTGCTCAAAGGCTGGATACCTTAAATCCGCTGCTTCGAAAGGACCAAATATGGCAATTGCCCCGGTTAGAGGACCGATGGTAAGCCCTATTACACATGTCGTTAGAATTAGTAAGGCACGCAAACGAATACGCGTCCGGACATGGTGCTGCATGATGAGAACACTTAATATTTCGAAGGATGCACTGCAGGTCAATAACATACTCATGATTGTGGGACCATAGCCATGTGTAAAAAGCGGTGTGAGCAGCGTGTAATCCTTATATTGAAAATTAGCCCCCATAACAAAGTAACCAAGAACAACAACGGCTGGTAATAAGATGCCTGCAGTAATCGCAATCGCCTTAATTCCTTCTTTTGCCGCAAAAAAGCAGAATATCATAAACATCAATACAATCAAAAATGGGGGGGTTCTAGGCAAATAAGTGATGTGTGTCCACATCGTTACATCTCTGATGGTGACGATGGCGTGTGTAAAACAGATTAGAATAATGGCAAATTGAACAAGATACGCAACCCATTTTCCGACTCTCATTCTGATCCAGTCGATTAAGTTCCCCTGCTTGGATCGTCTAACCAGGAAATAGACTAGACAAGTCCAGACAAGCAAAGGAATAAGTGCAAGAGAAGCTCCTAACCAGGAATCCCGCTTCCCATAATGCAGCAGTACGGGGATGAGAAGGACGTGATTCGTAATCGCGATCGAAATGATCACAATTATATATAATTGTAGTGCAGTAATCTGATTCTTTACTAGCATAAGGTTCTCCCTCTTTGGCATGAGGTGGCCATACAATACAGTTATCGTTAAGTTCTCCCGTAACTGGAAAATTATGCGTAAATACGCAACAAAGCCGCCCCCCTAAGACCGGGAGGCGGCTTATACAGCCAATTGCTATATTAGAATGTTGCCAATATAATAACCAACAAAATGTACAATACCAGAACAACTGCTGTGCTGGAGTATCCAACGTTAGACATGGTTAGTTCCCCCTTCCGCCTGCTAAACCTGATCTTGATTGCTCCATGTATTCTATGTTAGGCAGGGCGGATGGGTATGGACGTATGTCTATTTATGTGGAAGAAAAGGGGTTAATTCACCTAGATAACAAACATCTAGATAATGAAGAGCCCGGGTGCATGCCGTGTAAAACAGCTTGCGTTCCTTCGCCTCCGCGTAGACAGCCGCCCCGGCATCATAGAGAATAACCGCGTCGAACTCGAGCCCTTTGGCGAGGTACGCCGGCAGGATCATCACGCCTGCTTCGTAGTGCAGCGTATCTTTGCTGATCCGCGCGAGGTCCGGCAGCAGCGGCTTCAAGCGTCCGTGCGCGCGCTCCGTCTCGCGCTCGGTCTTGCAAATGATCGCGACGGAGCTTGCGCCGCCATCGCGCCTCATGGCCGCCGCCTCTGCCACGAGGCGGATCAGCTCTTGCTCGCTAGCTGCGCGCAGCAAGCGAGGCTCTTCGCCGCTGCGGCTGAACGGTTCCACCGGTTCGCCGCCCGGCAATACCTGACACGCGAACTCCGTGATTTCGCGTGTCGAGCGGTAACTCTTGACGAGGCGGATCGTCTCCGTCTCGTCCTCCCCCATCAGCTCGCTAATCGAGCTGTAGCCTTGCTCTTGCTGTGCGGCGCTTGTGCTGGCGCCGGCACTTACGAGCTCGCTCACGTTCGCATTCGCGTGCGTAAAGATCCCTTGATTCCAATCGCCCAGAAGTGTGAAGCGGGCGCGTGGAAACAGCTTTTTCAAATACGCATAGTGGAACGGTGAATAATCCTGCGCTTCATCGACAAGACAATAGCGAATCGTGCCCACGCGCAGCTGGCCCTCGACAAGCCCCTTGAGATACACGAGCGGAGTTGCATCCTCGTAGCGCAGATGACCTTGCGTGAGCGCTACCACTGTAATTTCGCTTATCGTCGCCCAGGCTTCTGGCAGAGGCTGACCAGCAAGCTTCACAAGCTCCTGTTGTAAGCTCGTATCCGTAAATAGGTCCACGTACATGCCGAGCACATCCACATAGGCTAATTTTTGCGCTTTTTCCCTGAGCGGGGTGATGGCTTTGTGCGCTTTGACACGGCTCATTTTCTTCATCTCAGGCTCTGTGCCCATATACTTCGGTTCCCGTACAAGCTTGCGATAGAACCGCTTCTGCACATCAGCTTGAAACACGTCGAGCCTCTCCAGTATCCACTCCGACAACTGCTCCATTCGCTCTCCGATAGCAAGAATGGAGGGCTTGCCGTAGAAGCGCTCACTCAGCTCAGCCCCCGTGATCAGCACCTTTTTGCCCACAGCTAAATCAACGAATCGGATCCCGCCCTGCTTCAGCTTATCCCCGTAAGCTTCAATCACACTCAGGAAAGCCTCGGAGGTTTTGTAGGTAATGCTCTGCAACCTTGCTGCGTATCCGGGATCCTGATCCGTGCCTGTCAAAATAAACTCCAGCTGATCATACGGATCCTCCAGCTTCAGCCCCGTATCTGTTAACTTATGCGTCAAATAATCCTGAAAGGTCGTTTGCTGCATGGTCGCTTCCCCCAGCTCTGGCAGGACGCGTGATACATAATCGCTGAACAGTGAATTCGGCGAAAAGAGAATCATGTTATCGGCGCTAAGCGTCGTCCGATACTTGTAGAGGAGGTACGCGATGCGCTGCAGCGCAACGGACGTCTTGCCGCTGCCCGCAGCGCCTTGGACGACCAGCACCTTGTGATGATCATCGCGGATGATCTGATTCTGCTCACGCTGTATCGTCGTAACGATGGAGCTCATCTTCTCATCCGCACTGCGGCTAAGCATCTTCTGCAGCATCTCATCACCGATCGAGATACCCGTATCGAACACATCCTGCAGCTCGCCAGCCTTGATGATGTATTGACGCTTGAGCCAGAGCTCGCCGCTGACATCCATCTCTGGCGTCCGATATGTCGCCGGGCCTGGCGGATAGTCATAGAACAAGCTGGCGATCGGCGCACGCCAATCGTAGATGAGGATTTCATCGGTTTTACTATCGATAAAAGACGTTAAACCAATATAGATTTTCTCTCTATCCTGTTCGCTCTTCTCTTGAAAATCAATACGGCTGAAATACGGTGCATCGACGACACGCTCCAGCTTACGCAGTGCATCCTGCGCCAGCCGATAGCTGCGTTCTTGCCCTTGCAGCACATGCTCCTGCTGAGCCATACTCGCTGCGGTTTCAATCAAATCATCGTCATTGTCTGCGTTGACGGAGATATCGTCCCAGAAGCTTCGACCAATGGCCGTCGCTTCCGATCTGCGGTCATCCACCGTTTGGCGCAACTCAATAATGCGCCGCTGAATATTGGCTCGCACCACAGAGACGCGCTGCGCTTCCTTCTCTCGTTCTTCATTGCCTATCGCCATGGTCTCAGTCCACTCCCAAGTGATTTCTTTATTTTAAATGTAAACGTTTTGAATGACTTCTTCAAATTCCGGTTCTTCCATATGTACATCGTCCATATCGCCCCAGCCACTCACAATGCGCAGCACATCCATCGCTTTCAGCTCTTGCCGATTGCAAGCAATCGTCAGGAGATTGGCATCTTGTTCTACCACACGGAAAGGCAAGTCCCAGCTCTCCGGTACTTGAATTTCACCGTGATAGGATACCTTCATCATCGTTGGTAATCCAATGCGTTCTCTCAGCTTGTCTATGGAACCATCATAGCCAATTTGCCCATGATTAATGACGATCACCCTAGGGCAGAGCTGCTCAATATCGTCCATATCGTGCGTCGTGAGCAATATCGTCTTCCCGAAATCCCGATTCAACGTTTGCAGGAACCCCCGAATATTCCGTTTGGCAACGACATCCAAGCCGATCGTAGGCTCATCCAGGAACAAAATATCCGGATCATGCAGCATCGAAGCCGCCAAATCCGCACGCATACGCTGACCGAGGGAAAGCTTGCGAACGGGGGTATCTAAGATTTCTTTTAAATCGAGCAGCTCCGTCAACTCACCTAACCGACGGCGAGCCTGGGCCTCCTCAACGCGATACATCGCAATGAGGATTTCATAGGAATCCTTTACCGGAAGATCCCACCACAGCTGGCTTCGGTGCCCAAAAACAACACCAAGCTGCCTAACTACCTGCTTCCGTTGCTTCTGCGGGCTGCAACCATGAATCAGAACCTCACCAGAGGTGGGGTGCAGGATGCCTGTGAGCATTTTAATCGTCGTCGACTTTCCCGCCCCATTAGGTCCAATATACCCGACGAACTCGCCGGTTTCAATCTCGAAGCTCACATCACGCACGGCTTCTTTCTCTTTATATTGTCTGGAGAATAGGGTTCGGATCCCCGAGAACTTCCCTTCTTGGATGACGGGGGCTTGAAAGGTTTTGCGTAAATGCCTAACCGTAATCATAGCGTACTTTCCCTCCTTTTTATAAAATGTGATTAACTGCCTGTGCTTTGATAACGTGAAAGTCCTAGCTTCCAGAATCGCATGGCTAGCCACAAAACGGCTATGGAGACCGCCAACGTGCCTAGCAACAGCTCTACCCCACCTTGATGCCTGAGCACATAAAGAGCAGGAATATAATTCACGAAGCCTACCGGAACGAGTACTAGCAGTGCGCCTTGCAGCCATTTGGGATAAATGCTAAGCGGATAACGAGCCGCTGTTTGGGAGGCGTCCTCTGTCATATTTTGCAGGGACTCAATACGTGTGAGCCAAAAGCCAGCTGCCGCCGTCGCCAGCCCAATCGCGAATAAAATGACCGCGCCTGTGAGGATGATGAAGCCGGTCAATGGGATGGCGCTCCATCCAATTTGTCCACTAGCTAGCAGCGCTTTCATCGAAATGAAGAGGAGGATCAGCCCCTGGCCGATTTCAGCAAAGAGAATCCTTGAATTTTGTGTCATCAGGGCAAGCAGCACAGGAACTGGTCGAATCAGTATCGCATCCAAATCACCGGAAACGAGATACTTTTCGAGATGATGCACGTCGGAGGCAAGTGTGCGATAAATGGCTTTGGAAACCATCATCACCCCATATAAGTAGCTCACCTCGTACAGCGTCCAGCCATGTATATGACCAAATTTCATCATCACCAGCGCCACCATTAAGAATTCAGAGATTTGAATGAACGAAGCCATGATCGTTGAGAATACAAAATTGAACTTATACTGCATACGACTTCGCAAACTTGCTTTAATGAGCAGCATAAACAGCCGAATCGAGATCATCCGCCCTGCACCTCCAGTTTCCTGCGAACCACCCCAGTAACGGCCAAGCAGACACAAGTAAACCCGATGCCCCAAAGAAGAGCGCCGAGCACAACAGTTCCATGTTCAAGTTCGAGGTAGACACGCGTCGGGTAATAGAGTAAATAAGGATAGGGCGTGTACGAGCTGATGGTCCGGAGCCAGCTTGGCAGCCATTCCACGGGGATAAAAAAGCCCGATAACAGCATAGCGAACGAATAGTTGACCCAGTAAAACCAACGGGATTCAGTCGTCCATAGGGCGGCTACACCAATTAAGTAGTTCATACAGATCGAAATATAGGAGGCCGTGACGAGTGAGAGCGCTGTCCATCCATACACTGAAGCGTGCTGTGGAAGCTGTAAGGAGAAGATGAAAATGTAGAGGACATAAATCGGAATGCTTTTATATAAAAATTGATACCACACTTGGCCCCATTCACGGCTCATCGCTTGATAAAATAAATGCACCGGCCGCATTAGATCGACCGCTATTTGACCCGTCCGAACCGCTTGCTCGAGTCCGAGTCCATTCGTCGTAAACTGTGTAATCCACAGAATCGCTTGGTTAAAAGCAATATAGCTCACGATTCCATGAGCACCGTACTCGCCAAGTGATGTGTCGTTGCCTAAGCCCATCCAGATGCTGGCATAAATAAAGCCGAACACCGCGCTTACTGCGTTATGCAGCATATGCGAGCCACGGTACTGCAAGTTTCTTGCGTACGCCTTGCGCGCTAGAACCGCGAAAAGCATAAAACACCTCCTGTTTTGTCGTTCAAGATCGGTTAGCCTTTTCGTTTCGTTGTCGTGCAGTCGCCGCGTAGAGACGGAATCTCATATTACCAAAATAACCCTGTTGCTGGCAACAGTTATTTCTGGGGTAGATTGCGGCTTTGTTTAACTGGAAAAAGTCCAGTTAATTTGCTGCGGTGAGCCGTGAAATCAAGATTTGAGCAGGGTGCTGCTTCCTGTAGGCGAATACGGTATTCCTGGATTCAGTTCTATTGGATAAATACAGTGTTTACCCATAAAATAGTGTGAAATCTCTGGTTTCATTGGATTTATCCACTAAGATAGCTGAAAATCGCCAATGAAAGCGATTATACTTTAGTGTTGATTGGATTTATCCAATCAAACTCATGATTTTGTTCCATTTCATACCAAGACAATGGATTTATCCAATGGGTGCGGGCGTCGGTGGTGGGTGTCCAAGCGACGGTGTGGGCGTAAGTGCGGGCGGGTGTCCATGCGTCGGTGCGGGCATTGGTGCGGGCAGGGGGCCGGGCGTCGGTGTGGACGGGGGGCCGGGGACGGGTGGGGGCAAAAGTGTGCAGGGGCGCAGGTGGGCTTGAGGCACCCCTCACCTAAACATCAAAAAAGCCGCCTCTCAAGTATCATCTACTTGAAGAGACGGCCTTTGATCAAATCACTCTACTGCGTACTTGCCGGCTTCGCGTCCTCGCTGCCTTGAGCCTCGGACTTTGCAGCGTCCGTGCCGCCAAACTCGGCATTGTAGTCTGCTTGCGTACCCTTGGTTAAATAATCATGATCCAAGTAATCAGCTAAGTACTGCTTACCGAACATTATGTCGTACTGCACGTTCCTATAATCATCGATGAGGGGTGCCGCAGATTCTGGCGTAGTTGCATGCAGCTGCCCGTCTTGATCGACGATCAAATTACTAAGCAGACCTGGCACTTGCTGCGCCAACTCGGCATCCAACGCGAAATTCGCTGGTTTTTCCATATTTAGCATATCAAGGACATGAGCCCCTAAGAATGAATCGCTCAACAGCGGTACGTCCTGCTTCGGCATATCGAAGTTGGACCATGTCACAAGCGGGATGCTGTGCATCTTCTTGATTTCTTCCAATGACCACTTATTAGCATCGCTTGTTGAGATGAAGCCTGCTTCCTTATACACCTGATAATCCATGCCTAGCATTGGCAAATGGTCACCATAGAATACGATCATTGTCGGTTCATCGGAATCCTTGAAATGATCGATCATCATTTGCAAGCTTTGATCCGCGTCATGCGCGCCTTGCGTGTACGTTTCTAGAATACTTTTCGCTTGCGCGGAAAGATCACCTGTTGCTTTGATCTTATTTTCCCCATAACGAGGATCATCATACGGACCGTGATTTTGCATGGTTACCGTGTAGATAAACATCGGATTTTCCGTTTTATCCACTTCGCTCATCACGTTTCTGGCGACCTCAGCATCAGAGATAAAGTAACCTTTCATTTCCGGATTCTCGAAGTGCTCACTGCTCTTAAAGGATTCAAATCCTAGTTCCTTATACACCGAGTTACGGTCCCAGAACCAACCTTCGTAAGAGTGAATCCCCATGCTTTTGTACCCTTGATCGGCAAAATAACTCGCCAAGCTTGGAACTGGCTTCGAAATATATTGCTGGTACGGAATGGATCCGCCTGGCAAGAAACTCATTGAATTCCCCGTCAACACTTCAAATTCAACGTTACTTGTACCACCGCCATATTGCGGAGAAAGCAAATAACCCGTGCTAGACTCCTTCTGCAAACGGTGAATCGTTGGGAGCGGGTCCTCACTGAATGTGACATTTGTGAGCAGGGTAGGATCCCAGAAGGCTTCGCTCATGACGAAAATGACATTCGGCTTCTTCCCTTCTGCAAGGGTGGCTTTCGCTTTTTTAACGCCTGCATCTTTCTGCACCGCAGCCTCCTGAATAGTCGCTGCAGCCGAAGCCAGTGCTTGCTCGCTGTAGGTGTCAGGCTTCTGAACGATCGAGTTTTTCACGTTAAGAGTGAAAGCCAGTGTGAGACCATTGTTCGCATAGTTCATCTTTTGATCCCAAACAATTTCATCCACACCCGCGTGGTCTAATACTTTACCTGCTAACGGTGTTTTGATCCCAAATGCATACAAGGCGTAGAGCGAAAAAAGCCCTAAACCGATTCGAGCCATTACTGGTATCGTAACACGCGGGATCACCCATCTAAGTGCCAGCACGATGAGAATTGCAGCGGCAACAGCAATAATCCGGATTAACGCGGCTTTACCAGTGACTAACGAGGCAATATCCATACTCTCTTTATTAAGCAATATATCCCAAGGGAAGAACGGCTCCCCGATCATTTTCACTTTCATATACGAGATAATTGCCATCAGACCGAGAATTAAGGTCGCGATGGAGCCAGAGATTGCCAAGGATCCTACGAGTGCATAAGTGAAGGCCAGCAGACAAAAGGTTAGCCCCACATTGAGCATAAATAAAGGTTGATTACCTGTAATCCACTGTATGGTTTCAGGTAGATTACCACGTTCAAGAAACTCCATACCAACGACAGACAAGATCGGTAAACCGATCATAAATAAAACTAGTGAAATCGATGCTCCCAGACGGCTTAAGCTCTTCTTACTCGAAAGACGCTTCCGGGGCTTCAAATTCAAGTGCATCTTACATCACTCTCCTCATGCCCCTATTGTAAATGTCAAATGTGAAGGAATTATGTAGCTTACCTTAAAGGAACCTTAAGCCTCCCAGCTTATTCCAATCATTTCAATCCGGCCAACCAAGCTGCAAGTGCTTTCAATTCCTCTTCCTTCATGGTGACCTGAAACGGCGGCATCCCGCCACCACCCTTTTGTATCCGCTTTACGATTTCAGCTTCATCGAGGCGCTCTCCCACTTTTTGGATGTTCGGGCCTTGCCCGCCCTGTAATTGATTACCATGACAGGAGATACAATAATTCTGATATAGCTTTGGAACATCTACTTTAGTCGAAACGCTCGCACTCGGTGTCACCGATGGCTTATCTCCACATGCTGTTAGGCCTATAACTGCGACCAGCAGCAAACCACGCATCCAACTTACTCTCATCTTCATAGCGACGAAACTCCTTCAATCTCATTTCTCTCATCATACCAAAGTATGGATTAGAAAATAAAGAAGAGCCGCGGCACCATCACATGGGTAACCTCGTTTATCAATCACACTCGAGGCTTCTCCTATGATTATTATGGGGCAAAACGCGGCTTTTTATAGGTGTACCTTTGAATTATAATTTCGTATTTTTAAGCTAATTGAAGGCGGATCACATTCCAAGATGCCTTCCCTAAGACGGCTTCCACTTGCCCATTCGCTGTGATGGTCGCATTCCCTGCGGAATGTGGTTTAACCCGGTCTGGCACTTCTAAGGTATTGGATGCCTTGAGATCCTCATGCTCCAATACGATGTGCTCTTTGATTTGGAAGCCAACGAAGCTGCGAAGATCCATCTCTAGTGGGAGTGCTTCCGACAGATGGCGATTCACTGCAAAAATGGTCAGTTCTGATGTTTCTTCATTATGTACGGCAACGGCTTCGAGATAAGGTACATCCGTATAGTCCTTTGCATCATACTTCGGTGACTTAATAAGCGGTACGAGGACTGTTCCACGGCCAAACACACTTGCATGCAAATAAGGATAGTAAATCGTTTGCTTCCAAGCCGCGCCACCATTAGCGGTCATGATCGGAGCGATAACGTTAACCAGTTGCGCTAAGCATGCCATTTTGACACGATCCGCACGTTTGAGCATGGAAATCAACATACAGCCTACCAGAAGAGCATCTTCATGGTTGTAGATGTCCTCTAGTTGAGGCGGAGCGATGGACCAAGGCTCGATCTTTCGATCCGCATCGTGCGAGTGGTACCACACATTCCATTCATCGAAGGAAAGATTGATTTTCTTCTTACCGCGCTTTTTCGCTTGCACGAAGTCGGCCGTAGCGATCACCGTATGGATGAATCGATCCATGCCTAACGATTGTGCCAAGAAATTCGCAGAATCTTGCTCCCGATTGCCGTAATATTGATGGAGTGAAATATAATCAACATGATCGTAAGTATGTTCGAGAACAGTCGCTTCCCAATCTGGGAACGTAGGCATTTTCAAGGTTGAGCTGCCGCAAGCGACAAGCTCGATCGAAGGGTCGACCCATTTCATCACTTTCGCTGTCTCGCAGGCAATACGGCCATATTCAACGGCGACTTTACTGCCTATTTGCCAAGGGCCGTCCATTTCGTTGCCTAAGCACCAGGTTTTGATATTATGCGGCTCACGGTACCCATGAGAGATTCGCAAATCGCTCCAGTAGGAGCCTCCCGCGATGTTGGCGTATTCAATAATGTCCCTTGCCTCATCGGGTCCGCGAGTTCCCAGATTCACAGCCATCATCGCATCCGTGTTCGCTTTGCGACACCAGTCCATAAATTCATTGAGCCCAATCAGATTCGGTTCAATTGTTCTCCAAGCGAGATCAAGGCGCTTTTTGCGCTGATTTACAGGTCCGATGCCGTCCTCCCACTTGTAGCCGGAAACAAAGTTCCCTCCGGGATAACGTACAATCGGCACATTCAGGCTTTTGACTAACTCCAGTACATCTCCCCGAAAACCTTGCTCATCGGCCTGCGGATGTCCAGGCTCATAGATCCCGCCATACACTGCACGTCCCAAATGCTCAATAAAGGAACCATACAAACGCGGATCCACTTCTCCTATTTTGAAATCCTTGTCAATAATCATGCTAGCCTTCATGGACATTAAGCTCACCTCATTATATAATTAATAAAAATATAAATTAGTTAATATAATTATTATGTATAGCTCATATTAAACAATAAAAAAAGATGAAGATCAAGACCTTTCACCCGTTTTTGATGCATTCACATTTATATTAATCGGACCACTACTAAACTGGAGTTGATAGGCATGATTCACACGACAACAGACCGCAAATGGCTGCCTTTGTATGAAGCGCTGGCTAGCGATGTGCGGCTTAACATATTGGAATTATTAGCTGAAGAAGAAATGAATGTGAAGGATTTGGCTAGGCGGCTTTCGCTGAGCAGTGCCATCGTGACCATGCATGTCAAAAAGCTGGAGACAGGCGGACTCATTCATACGAAGCTCGTTCGCAAACAAGGCGGCACGCATAAAATTTGCACATTAGCCCTCTCACGCATCGATGTCCAACTTCCCCAGTCAAGCGAGCAGCAGCGATTGTTCAACGAAGTGTCTATTCCAGTAGGCCACTATACTCGCTTTGAAGTCCATCCTACCTGCGGTTTGGCCTCAGACGAGCGTTTGATCGGCCAGTTCGACGATCCTCGCTTTTTCTTTGAGCCGGAGCGCATGCATGCCAAAATCCTTTGGTTTGCCAAGGGCTTTGTCGAATATCGTGTTCCCAACTATATGCTGCCTGGTCAAACCTTGGAGGAGATTGAAATCTCGCTCGAAATCGGCTCGGAAGCACCAGGTATCGCAGCCAATTGGCCGTCCGATATTCACTTTTATGTGAATGACACCCTGCTCGGCTATTGGACAAGTCCTGGTGATTCAGGCGATGGCCGCGGCCAGCTTACCCCGTCATGGTGGTCGGACTACACAAATCAGTATGGTTGGTTGAAGATACTCCGCATCACCGAAGAGGGGACCTTTCTCGATGGACAGCAACTCTCCACGGTCACGATCCAGAACCTCCCCATTTCCCGTAACGAGTGGACATTACGGTTAGAAGTACCCGAACATGCTGAGCATGTCGGTGGATTGACGCTGTATGGGGAAGGCTTCGGCAACTACAACCAGGATATTCGATTTCGGACTTACCGGAGGTGAGTGCGTGAGAAACACCACATGCTCATTGGATAAATACAGTGAATTTCTTCTATTTGAGCAAGAAATCACTTCTACAATGGATTAATACAGTAGAGTGACCTCAAATCAGACTAAAAAGACCTAAATTGCTCGATTTCACTGGATTTGTCCAATTAAATCCCTATTTTTGGCGACTTATAAGCGTATACATTGGATTTATCCAATGGGGAGGTAGAATGTTTGGTGGCTTTGGTGACCACAATAAGCCTACAACTTGAGATCACCAGTAGGGGGAGGGCTTTGGTGCCACTTGAGATCACTAACAGGGGAGGGCTTGAGATCACCAGCAGGGGGAGGGCTTTGGTGCCACTCCCTCTAACCTTTTGATCACAAAATAGTTGAGGCTAAGCACTATGAACACTCCCTTCGCCGCCCTCGCTTCTACGCCCAGCCTCCATGCCTGCTTCCATGCCCTTCGTCCGTCCTTCCGCCAAACGTAAATACTTCTTTCGACGCCAGCGAATGGCCACGAGAATACCGCGCAAATATTCATCGCACATCATTGCAACATAAATACCAGCTAGCCCCCACCCATAATGCAAGCCCAACACATAGGAAAGACCCGCAGCAACGCCCCACATCGAGAACAGTGAGATCACCATATTAAAGCGGGTATCGCCAATCGCATTCAATGCATTGCCGAAGCCCATATTGATCATTCTGCCTGGTTGAAGCACAGCCGTCAGCACTAAACAGGAGAGGGCTAGCTCTATGATCGCTTTGTCTGAGCTGAAGAAGCCGAGGAAGCTTTTGCCTATGATCAAAAGAATGATGCTATTGCACCCGACTAAGCCGAGTCCAATCCATGTGCCGCGGTAGCCCGCTTTATATGCTGCCTGCGTCTGCCCCGATCCAAATAGATGCGCAATCTGGATTTGAGCCGATAAGGCAATCGAGTACCCCAACATGAAGCAGATGGATTCCAACGTGTTCATATAGGTTCTAGCTGCCAAAGCCGAAGCGCCCATCGTGGCCAAAAAGGTATAAATCGCGAGCTGCGACAGCACCCAGGACGACATATTGACGCCGAGCGGCCAGCCGATTTTGATAATCTCACTAAACAGCTTCCGGTTAAAAACAACAAGATCACGCCATCTGATCCTTCGCTCAAAGGCGGATACAAACATATATAGAAGCAAACAAGTCGCAAGCAGCCGACTAACTAACGTTGAGATCGCAACACCCGTTAAACCTAACTGTGGGAATCCGAGCGCGCCATTAATCCATCCGTAATTCAAAACCACGTGGACAACATTCATCCCAATCGCAGTAATCATCGGTCCCTTCGTGTTTCCAGTGTTCCGAATCGCTGTGCTGAGTGTGGCCGTTAATGCGGTCAACACCATCCCGCTGCCGACAATTGAAATATACGTATGAGCAAGTGGAAGCAATCGTTCTTCTAAATGAAACATTCTTGCTAGCGGAACAGCCTCCATATACAAGATCACACTCAATAGGGCGCCAATGAACCCACTTATTGTGACGGCCATGATCCCAACCGTTCGTGCGGAATCCTGCTGTTTCGCCCCGATTTTCTGAGCAATTAAAATACCTGCACCGCTTGCCACTGTCATAAATAAAATCATGACCGCTTGAAAGATTTGATTCGCCAAGCCCACAACAGCCACCGCATCATCCGAGACACGGCTTACCATTAACGTATCAACAGCCCCCAGGAGCAGCTGCAGCAGTAATTCTACAAATATGGGCCATGCTAGAAACCATAAAGAAAACTTATTTTTCTCAGCCGTCATGTTCACGCCACCATCCAGTATGCTTCTCTATTTGTTATGAAAATGAAACTTAGTAGTCAGTTCAAATTATAGCTGTTATAGTTGATTTCATGTATCAACATCGCAACTGAAACTTATACAATTCCAACTTTTCATTCTGAATGAAAGAAGGTGGCTTCCGTGGCATTTCTTGAGATCACGATCCCTCCTCTGCCCCACTATATCGCGAGCGGATTGAACTCCATCCCCAAAGGAGGACAACACCCCAGTCGCAGCAACATCCAAGTATTTGATCTGCTCATCACAACGACAGGCTGCTTCTATATCGGTGAGGAGGATTCGCGATTCGAAGTAGGGGTAGGACAAGCCGTCATTTTACGGCCTGACCGCTACCATTTCGCGACAAGGGTATGCCCAGAGCTAACTCACACCTATTGGCTTCATTTCCATGTTGGCGGCGCATGGGAGCTAATTAAACCTATTGCGGGAAATATTTCCTTGGAGGACCCGCCTCCGATTTCAACCGTGGTTGAGACTTTCGCTGTTGAACCATTTACGATGCGCATTCCACAATTTACGACGCTGCAGCACCCCGAGAAAATGTACGAGGTATTCGATCAGCTTCTGCAGCTTCAGGCTCGTGCGCATGTGAGCAGTGTTCGTTTTTCCCAGCAACAGTTATTTCAAGAAATCCTGCACCAGCTGTCTGCGTCGGCTGAGACCGATCACGCATCCGCCTCCAGAGCCTGCGCAGAGAAAGCGGCTTCCTACTTAAGACAGCATTTTCGTGAACCTGTGTCTGCCAAGCAGCTCGGCGATGAGCTCAATTTCCATCCCGTATACATAGCTCGATGTATGCAAAAAGAATACGGTTGCTCGCCTATAACGTATCTCTTGAAATTAAGAGTGGCACAGGCCAAGCTCTTGCTCTTGCAAACGGAGCGGCCCATTGCACACATTGCCCAGGAGGTTGGCTTTGAGCAGGCTGCTTATTTTGCAGCTAGCTTCACTAAGCTCGAAGGGATGTCGCCTCGCAGCTATCGGCAGCAGTTTTCGCAAGGGACCTAGATGCTTGGGGTGAGCTTCATTTATGATATACTGAGAAAAAAAGGATAAGGAGTCCTCATCATGGCAACCCCCTTGCATTGGAAAAAGTCATTATGGATACTTTGGGGCGCGAACTTCTCCATTACGTGTGGCATGAATCTGGTTCTTCCGTTCTTACCTCTCTACATCGGAGAGTTAGGGGTTCACGATCTAGACGATGTTGTCCGTTGGACAGGCTGGATCGTAGCTGCCCAATTCATCACTTCCTTTTTGACCCAGCCATTATGGGGAGCCATTGCCGATCGACGCGGACGCAAAATCATGCTGCTGCGCGCCGGGTTCGGGATGGCCATCGTCACAGCACTTATGGGCATTGTCACATCGCCTTGGCAGTTGCTATCGCTGAGATTGCTGAACGGATTCTTCTCCGGCTTCATCTCGATGGCGGTTTCTTTGCAAGCCTCGCTGACACCGCGAGAACATTCAGGTAAGTCGCTCGGCACGCTGCAAACCGGAGCTATCGCGGGTACACTCATCGGCCCCTTAATTGGCGGTCTACTGGCAAGCTTCCTCGGTTACCACCATGTGTTCTTCTTCACTGGAGGGCTCATGCTATGTGCCAGTATTATCGTGATGGTGTTCATCAAGGAGGAGCGGAAGCCTGCCACCGCGAAAAAGGCGCGACAGCGAACACAGTGGCGCTTGTTTCGCCCCTTATTGCCTGTCTTTGCCGCATCGCTGATCACACAGATCGGAATGATGAGTATCGAGCCGATTGTAACCGTGTATGCCAAAACCTTATACACGGGGGCGCACTTGGCCTTTTTTGCCGGACTCATCGTCGCGATCACGGGAATCGCCAATTTGTTCGGCGCACCGACATTGGGTAGACTAGGTGACCGAATCGGTCAGCGCTTGACGCTGGTAATCGCCCTAACAATGGCGGCAGTCGCTTTCATTCCGCAGGCTTTTGCCACCAATATTACGATGCTCTTAGTCGGCAGGTTCCTGCTCGGACTGTTCATCGGCGGGATGATTCCTTCGCTGAACGCACTTGTCATGAAGCTTGCAGCTCCTGAGATTCAAGGCACCGCTTATGGGTTCAATACATCTTCACTGTTCCTTGGGAATCTCATTGGTCCCTTGCTCGGCAGTCATCTGGCAGCTGCGTACGGCTTCACTTCTGTGTTCTTTGTGACGATGAGTATTTTGCTAATCTGTGCTGGATTCGTGTATATGAATCGCAGTTTGGATGCAACCATTCGGCCCAAAGAGGCGTAGAATAGTAGGGACATACCTTTCAAAATGAAAATACTGGAGGATTACGATGAAACACGAAATCTTATATAAAGGCGCATTTCCTATGCTGCGCGTACAGCTTGAAGCTGGGGAGAACATTAAGGCCGAATCTGGTGCTATGGTCTCTATGTCTCCGAATATCGAGCTCAAGGGAACGGCAGACGGCGGGATTATGCGAGGCCTTGGGCGGATGCTCAGCGGCGAGAGCTTCTTCTTCCAAGAATTGAGCCCCAACCGTGGATCAGGCGAGGTGCTCCTAGCACCTGCTGTTATCGGCGATATTGAAGCCGTTGAATTAGATGGCTCATACAAGCTTTATGTCCAAAAAGACGGCTTCCTTGCCGGCACGTCGGGCATCCAAGTGAACACGAAGATGCAAAATCTGGCAAGCGGCTTCATGTCGGGCGAGGGCTTCTTCATCGTAGAAATTAGCGGTCGCGGCACCGTGTTCCTCTCCTCTTACGGCGCGATCCATGCCATTAACTTGGCGCCAGGCCAAGAAGTGGTGATTGATAACGGGCATCTAGTAGCCTGGCCAGATTATACGCCGTATACGATTGAAAAAGCCGCTAAAGGCTGGATTTCTAGCCTTACCAGTGGCGAAGGCGTCGTCTGCCGCTTCCGCGGCGAAGGCGTGGTACTCATTCAATCGCGGAATCCGAAGAGCTTCGGCGGTTGGATCAAGCAGCTGCTGCCGGGTAGATAGAGCAGCATTGACAAAGAAGCATGCATAGACGGTTACGTCTTGCATGCTTCTTTGTTGTTGTGCGCCGCTAGCGAGGGCGCAACAGGGTTGTGGAGGGCGCCGCGACGAGCGGTGGCCTTGTTTTGGGAGAATAGCTGTATAACATACAGCTATTTGCGCGCATTCGGGCTCGCGATCGCCAATAACTGGAAAACCCCCAGTTATTTCGACCGACATGAGCGCATTCGCGAGAATTCGTTGACACTAACTGTATGAAATACAGTTAGTCCTTATTCCCCCCTATTTTTCCGCGAAATTAGCAGGGGAAAATCCAGTTATTTGGCGAGCGGTGTCGATGGTCTGGTCATATCTATCAATTTTACTTTCTAGTCGTTCGAGGACTTTCTTCATATCCGCCATTCTTGTTAGGAGCTGTTTCTGCTGCTCGACTAGGAGTTCTTTCCTTGCCTCCAACGTTTCATCACCCTGTTGATACAGTCGAACATATTCAATCAAAGTTTCAACTGGAAGACCTACGCTTCGCATACATTTGATAAATTCAACCCATCTGCAGTCTTCTTCCGTATAGTCCCTAATTCCGCTATTATTGCGGTTCACCCGTGGAATAAGTCCGATTCGTTCATAATAGCGCAGTGTATCCTGTGACAATTCAAATTTCCCACTTACTTCAGCGATCAACATTTAGATTGCACCAACTACTCGATGTGGAACATACTGTTCTTCCAACGACGTAATTTCTTCAGGTGTTAACGTAAGCGATAGCGCAGCTACCGCATCATCAAGATGCGACATTTTCGTAACACCGATAATTGGAGCTGCTACAGGTTCTTTCTGCAACAACCAAGCAAGTGCAACTTGCGCTCGAGGAACGCCGCGTTTTTCTGCTATTGCTGCAAGGCGCTCTACAATTAATCGATCCATATTTGCATATGCGTCATATTTCATTTTCTGAGCTTGGTCGGTTTCAGAGCGGTGCGTTGTTTCCGACCAATCACGTGTTAATCTTCCGGATGCCAGCGGACTGTATGGGATGACGCCGATTTTTTGATCCTTACAAAGCGGCATCATCTCTCTCTCCTCTTCACGGTAAATGAGGTTTAGATGATTCTGCATCGATACAAATCGTGACCACCCATTTTTCTCAGCTACATGTAAGGCCTTTAGGAACTGCCATGCGTACATCGCAGAAGCACCAATGTATCTTGCCTTCCCAGCTTTCACAACATCATGCAAGGCTTCCATTGTTTCTTCAATCGGCGTATTATAATCCCAGCGATGGATTTGATAAAGGTCTACGTAATCTGTTCCCAACCTTTTAAGACTCTTATCGATTTCACTCATGATAGCCTTTCGGGAAAGACCAGCCCCATTTGGTCCATGATGCATACGGAAATGAACCTTAGTGGCAATGACAATCTCATCACGATTCGCATAATCCTTCAGCGCTCGTCCAACAATCTCCTCGCTTGTTCCGTCTGAATAGATATTCGCCGTATCAAAGAAATTGATACCAAGTTCGAGGGCTTTTTTAATAATAGGACGACTGCTCTCTTCATTCAGCACCCATGGATGAGTCCACCGCTCTGCTACACCAAAGCTCATACAACCAAGACTTATCCGCGATACGTCCAAGCCTGTATTTCCAAGCTTCACATAATCCATCTGATTATTCCTCGCTTTCCAGTAGCTCATAATTCCAACATGTATAGTTTACTCTCTGGAGTTAACTCCAAGTCAAGTACGCATTCGAAAAGCCATCTCTATCCCCATCTCCTCACTCGACCAGTCTTAAGTGCAGGATATTAATAAGCAGTAGGATCATGGTAATATTTAATAAGGTGTATTAATTCAAATATTCAAACAAGGGGTAACCATTGATTATGGTAGTAAAGGAAAACTACGGCGTTTACGGGTACCGTTTCCAAGAAAACCCCGTACTTCCGCTTTACCAGTTATTTGCCGTTGGATTTCAGGATATAAGGCAGCAAGAATATGATTGGGACGGCATGAAGCGAATTGACGGGCCACTGTATTTGTTCCAATATACGATTTCCGGACGAGGGAAGATCGAGCTAGACGGCCAACATCACGATGTGCCAGAGGGAACTTCCTTTTTGGTTGAAATCCCCGGCAGGCATCGCTACTACTTACCTGAAGACAGCTCTCATTGGACGTTCTATTTCGCTCTATTTAGGCAGAGCCATCTGCAGCAATTGTGGAAGGGAATACTCCAGGAACTTGGACCGATGCCACAGTTTGAACCCCGCAGCTTGGCAATTCGTCGGCTTGAAACTATATACTCAGAAGCCCGAATCGGAGCAATTAAAGACGGTTATTACGCGTCCTCCCTTGTGTACAGCTTCATGATGGAGCTTCTTCGAAGTAGCAGTGTGCTGCGCCAGGAACGCAGTAATTGGCCAGAGATCGTACGACGGGCAGCTGATTATATTGAGGTCAACTACCGGATACTTGAAGGACTCGACAATATTGCGGAAGCAGCTGGGAGCTCTAAGTACCATCTAGCACGTACCTTCCACCAAGCGACTAGCTTCTCACCTATGGCCTATACCACTAAACTCCGAATCGAGCTTGCCGTGAAACTGCTTCGGAGCAGCTCATTGACAGTTGAAGAGATTGCTAAAGAGGTTGGTTACAGAAATGGCAGCTATTTTAGCAAAGTATTCCGCAGTTGGACAGGCTACTCTCCAAGCAGGTTCCGTGAAGGAAAGGAACTCCTTTCGATCGATCAGATCGTGTTCGATTAAACACATACCGCAATATTTTACATACGATAGCAAAACATTGGGCTAGCTTCCATAGCAACTTCGTCTTATTATATGGCTATTACTTCAAACGAGAAGGGACGAGTTCACCCAATGACCAATCATCACCAATGGGCTGCCACACCGCCGCTCGGCTGGAATAGCTGGGACTGTTATGGAGCAGCCGTCAATGAAGAAGAAGTGCGTGGGAACGCGGCATATATGGCCGAATATCTAAAACCTTACGGCTGGGAGTA
The DNA here is from genome assembly GCF_059692215.1 of Paenibacillus sp. J22P51. Classification (NCBI taxonomy): domain Bacteria; kingdom Bacillati; phylum Bacillota; class Bacilli; order Caryophanales; family Paenibacillaceae; genus Paenibacillus; species Paenibacillus sp. J22P51. The sequence goes on from NZ_JCAUAZ010000013.1 coordinate 159,812, forward strand.
CGTTGTTGTCGATATACAGTGGTACGAGCCAGGAGCTGTTTCTTCTGCTTACCGTCCTTATGTTCCGCTCGAGATGGATGCGTTTTCCCGTCTCATACCGGCAGCAAACCGTTTTCCATCCGCCACAGATGGACAAGGGTTCAAGCCATTGGCTGATTACGTTCACAGCCTGGGTTTGAAGTTTGGCATTCATATTATGAGAGGTATTCCACGTCAAGCGGTTCATGCTAATACACCAATACTCGGGACAAATGCGAGCGCACGGTCCATTGCAAAGACGTGGAATGGCGCTATTTGCAAATGGAACACGGATATGTACGGCGTCGATCCGGCAAAGGAAGGCGCACAGGAGTATTATGATTCCTTATTCGAGCTTTACGCCTCGTGGGGCGTAGACTATGTCAAAGTCGACGATATCGCAGCATCTCTACTCTACGGAATTCAATTAGACGAGATTCAAATGATCCGGAGGGCTATTGATAAGTGTGGCCGTCCGATGGTGCTGAGCCTCTCCCCAGGTCCGGCGCCGCTTGAGTTCGCGGAAGAGCTGAAGGCGCACGCCAACCTCTGGCGCATGACAGATGACTTCTGGGACATTTGGCGACTACTCTACGGCATGTTCGAACGGTGTGAGAAATGGGCGCCGCATGTTGGAGCAGGAAATTGGCCAGATTGCGATATGCTGCCGCTCGGTCACATCGGCATTCGTTCCGTCGACGGTGGGGCTAGCGACCGCTGGACGCGCTTCACAAAGGACGAGCAGAAAACGATGATGACGCTTTGGGCGATCTTCCGCTCGCCGCTGATGTTTGGAGGAGAGCTAAGGGACAATGATGAGTGGACCTTGTCGCTACTCACGAATGAAGAAGTGCTGGATGTACTTCGTAACGGGCGAGATGCCCGCCAATTGTATCGCGAGGAAGAGCGTATTGTCTGGACTTCGAATGGCCATGACGGCATTCGTTATGTCGCTCTGTTCAATACGAGTGAGGAAGTTCAAACTGTTAAAGTAACATCTGCCCAACTTGGTATCGATACAATCGGCAGTGTGCGTGACCTATGGAATCGTGAAGAACTCGGTACGCCTACTGAGCTTTCATTTACACTTGCCCCGCATGCGCCAATGCTGTTGAAGCTTTCTCTGTAAAATGATAAAGCGACCTTTAGTCCTACTGGCTAAAGGTCGCTTTTTTGACCCCAAATAGCTACACTTAGGGATTGTTCCCACATGTAAATTAATTCCAATAATTTTATAGAATTTTCTAGAATAATTTAAGGTATGTAATCCTACTTTTCCTATAATAAAAGTTATAGTGATTCGTTACGCAAAGAGGAGGAAGCAGATTTGCAGGGTTAGTATCTAGATCTCGATTTGGCGCTTGTCAAAACGTATGCGCCACAGCTGTTTTTTGATCGCTTGGAGCCATTTTTTCCAGTTCGCGTTGGGGTAACGATATTCAATCAAGACGGTCAATCACCTTCCTTTCGTCGCATGATCAGCTTCGAGTCGGATGCCAGAATCGAAAAAGTCATTGAATATGCCATCTACTGGGATTATGACATCGAGCATTTGTACGAGCTGGAACATATATGGATTTATGTAGGGCGTGACGGCAGTGTTATCAATTGTGAATGCAGCTTCCATGGCAAATATTTTAAAGGGCTGCTTAAGGATCGAAGCAATATATCTGAAGACAATCCAACCCAGGTAAAGCTGATCTCACAGCCTGGAAAACACGCTTTTTCCCCACTTCTCGCTATGCTTGAGCTCGTCCCGAATTTAGATACGTGTACCTATGAAACAGCGGGCAGAGCAGGTTTGTTAGTCCCAGACATGCTATCGGATAAGATGACTGCGGATAAGGAAACGAACCAATTGGTGGAACGCTATTTGCAGACATTTCGGTTTCGACCAACGATGGAATTTATCGAATTCGCTTGGGATGATTCGTTTTTCGTGCCATGGCCTGAGCTTTTGAAGGAGATTCCACAGCGTGTTAACCATGAATTAAATAAAATGAGGAAGTACTTTGGCATCCCCGAACAGTCATAAGTTTGTCAAAAAAATAACCGATCACCGATACAATTACTCTGAAACAAAGAACAATAACCCCCCAAATACTCAAATTAATCACCCCTCATCTTAGAATTGATTGAATCATCCCGCCCGTTAGCTTAAAAAACCCGTTTCGGAAGTTCCTTTAAACGACTCGAATTTTACAAATAATTTAGCAAATGCTTGGTACCAATAAATGGTAAGATTTTTGTTGTAATGACTGGGGGCAGGGAAGATTTACTTCTCTGACCTCCTTCTCGCGCTAAGAGGCTGCGATTTTTTCCGTTCGTAAGGTGTCCCCTGTGACCGCTTAAACGCAAGAAGATCGTTCTAACCGGCCGGGACGGTGGTAGAACGATCTTCTTCTTTTCTATTTGGAGGGAGATTGTTAGCTCTTAGAACCGAGTGTTAAGTCGATGTTAGTGAAATAGAGCGTCTGCAACCCTTCGTAACCGGAATCCGTGCCGATTATGATGTATAAGTAAGCATATTTATCTCTAGAGCTCTACCGATACGCCCGCATCGCCTTGCGCAGCTCCTTCAAGCTAGGCCGCTTACCGTACATCAACACGCCTGTGCGGTAGATCTTCGCCGAAAGCCAAGCCATTGCGCCGATGGAAAGCAGTTGTATGATGATCGAAAGCGCAACCTGCCAGAACGGCGGGGAGCTCATTCCGATACGTAAGAACATAATCATAGGTGAGAAAAACGGCACGAAAGACATCGTAACCACAAACGGTGCATTCGGATGATTAAGTCCGAAGATCGCAATCATAAAAGCCGCAACGATAACATAGGTAACTGGCATAATGGCTGGCCCCACATCCTCGGTGCGACTGACAATCGAACCTACCGCCGCGAAAATCGTCGCATAGATGAAGAAACCGAGTAAGTAGAAAATTAAGAAATAGACAATAAGTGATATTTCTAAATCGCTCCAACTGAGATTCAGATCCTTGATGGCCGACGCATTGCTTAATCGAATATTAAGCACGGAAACGACTATTAATGCGGCAATTTGTGATAGCGCCAGCAAGCAAATGCCAATGATTTTACCAAACATCTGCTTCAGCGGTGACACGCTAGTAATGAGCAATTCCATAACGCGCGTGCTTTTCTCCGCAGTAATTTCCGTTGCAACTAGATTCCCGAATCCAATTGCGCCCATGTATAGCATGAAAAGCAGGACATAAACAAGTACATAGGACAACCTCATTTGGGACTCTGTTTTGCCCGTAGCAGCTTGATCCGTTGTGGATATTTGCACTGTTTCCAAGGACACAGGCGTTTGGAGATCGGTTTTTAGCGCATCTGGCAGACCGGCTCCTTGCAGCACCATATCCGTTTTGATTAGCTGAAGCGTCGTTTGCAGCTTATTTTTCGGTGAGAACTCCAGCGTTCCTGTGGATTTGTAGCGCATCTTCGGAAATCCGCCCTGTTTCCCATCAGTGAACTCTAAGTATCCCTTGATTTTCTTATCCGCAATTTGCTGCTTCCCATACGCCTCATTTGCTTCTTCACTGCCTTGATCTGAAAGGGGTACAATTTGTATCTCTGCATTCGGTTGATTGTTATAAAAAGCAGTTAATTTGGACGCCACAACCGCTTGTTGCGTGCCAAATACCCCTATTTTCATCGCCTCATCCGAAGAGAATTGATTTATAATGGCTGGAAGATGAATCAAAAGCGACATCAAGATTAGTAAGATTAGACTCATCACTTGAAACGATTTCGTGCGAAAGCGAGACAGGTATGTAAATTTAATGACTGTCGATATACTATTCATGTTGGCTTCCCACCTTCTGGATAAAAATTTCATTCAAGGTCGGCTCCATAATCTGAAATCGCTGCACAGTGGATCGTTCCATCGCGTATTGCAGAATACGCTGCGCGGCTTCCGGCTGCGCAATGCGAAGCTCGTACCCATTTAGCCCTTGGTTCACCGATGTTACGCCTTGAAGCTTCTCTAACCCATCTACGCTCGTCGCAGTCTCCAGCACTACTCTCTCCTTCGGGAAGCTCGCTTTAATGTCCTTTAAGCTGCCTTGAAGAATCGTATTTGAGCGGTGTAGAATACAGATATTCTCACAAAGCTCCTCCACATGCTCCATTCGATGGCTGGAAAATAAAATCGTTCTTCCCTCATCACGGAGGCTTTTCACCGTTTTCTTCAACAGCTCGACATTCACCGGATCTAGCCCGCTAAAGGCTTCATCCAGAATGAGGATCTCCGGATTATGTATGACCGCCGCAATGAATTGAATCTTCTGCTGGTTTCCTTTGGACAGCTCCTCAACCTTTCGGTTGTAGTAATCAGGAACCTCAAACCGTTCCAACCACATCTTCAAGCTGCGATCTGCATCGCGTCGCTTCATCCCCCTAAGCTCAGCTAAGTATAAGATCTGCTCACTGATTTTTACTTTGGGATACAATCCACGCTCCTCAGGCAAATACCCCATCAAGCTGCGAAGCTCTTCCCGATATCCCTGCCCGTTCCACATGATGTTGCCTTCATCCGGATAAATAAGGCCGAGTACCATCCGCATTGTTGTCGTTTTACCGGCCCCATTCGCGCCTAATAACCCATATATTTCTCCCTGCTTCACACGCAGCTGGATCCGATTCACGGCTGTTTTATCTCCGTACTGCTTCGATACCTGTTCAACAACTAAAGGGTATGTCATCCATGAGCCTTCCTTTCATTACGAAGTAGCTTACGCTCACTATTTTACATGAAATTGGAAAAATAATGAATGAACAAAAAAATAGCACGGAACGATGATCTTTCACATCATTCCGTGCTATTCATATGGTTTACAAACCGAAAATGGCATCAATTACTGGCTTCGTTGTTCCACCTGGGTACAAGACGTACAACAATACGTATACCATAACGCCTGTAGGCGCTGTTAGCAGCCACACAATCGCAGCAACCTTACCAATTTTCTTGTGTTTAAGGAATTTCTTTTTGTAAGCAAACCACAATGTGACGAGACCAAGTACGCCACCTATTGTTGCTAGAGTGATATGGAAGAATAGGAACAAATGATAAGGCAGCTTTAAGCTCTCTGGCCCGCCAAATGCCGTATTCCCTTCAAATAAGGTACGGGACATGTAGATGATGAAAAAGGCTAACGCGAAAATTGCGCCTAAAACCATCAGTTTCTCATGCGTATCCCGGTTCCCTTTTACAATATGATACCAGCCGAACCCAACAAAAATGGCGCTAATAACGATAAACATCGTAGAAATCGTGGGTAATATGTGCATCTTTCTAAATCCTTTCTCTAAGCGCGATTCCAGTTCCCGCCTTGATTATTCATGCTTTCTTGTGATGGAAGTGGATCCAATTCGTCATCATCCTTGCGCTCTCGGCGATACCAGCGGAAGAAAATATACGCTAATGTGGCACCATAGATAATCTCTTGCAATATTTTCATAATGACACCGCCGAGTTGTTGATCATCGAGCGGTGATAAATGAGCAAAAGGAACGGTTACATTGTCATACATATCGTAGATAATCGAATCCGCAAAAATGATAAGCGCACAAGCGGGTGTCAGTAAGACGCCATTCCCGAAAATATACGCCATTTTCTTCAAGTCGTTCAAGCGATTCAGCTCAGGCAGCGGGCAAAATACTGGGAACCACATGATAAAGGCCGTCACTAACAGCACCGTATGATAAGCAAGAAGCCATACATCATTCTTCATCAAGTAATCCATAATAAAAGGCATATGGTAGATGGAGAAGAGCATATTGAACATGAATAATGCGATTAGAGGCCGAGTGAAAAAGGAAAATAAGCCACGAAATACGATATTTTTCATACATACTCTGACTAACCATGCCGGTGTTCCTAACCAAATGAAGATCGGTACGATTAAGTAAAGAATCGTTTGCTGAAGCATGTGCATACTGAACAAGTAGTGATGCCCAATATAACTAATTGGACTTCCTTGCCCAACATAGAACAAGACTAGCCCTGAGTAGAATAGAAGCTGCTGAGAGATCGAAATTGGCTCTGATTCAGCTGCTTTCACCATGCCTTTCACAACAAATCGACCATAGCTATATCCGATTACGACGACGATCAATAGTAAAACAGGATTCCACAAATCGAAAAATCCACCAATCTGACTCATACCTGCATCTATCTCCTTTCAAGCTAACTAATTCCGAATAACTCCGCTTAAAAAAAGAGGAGGCACTTTGTCTAGACAAAGTTGCCTCTTCTTACTTTTTTACCACCAAACCCAATATACGGCTGTGATCACGCCGGTAAGAGCAACGAATGCTCCTGCGAAGATGAAGATTAGAGGGAACAAGTGTCCTCTCTCTTTGGCATGCATCCAGAAAAGCAACTGAACGATAGCCTGCACGATCCCGAGGGATACGATGAAAATCAAGATAAACGAACGATCCAAGTCTCCGTAAAGTACGACAGCGAATGCCAACATCGTGAGTAGAATCGAAATAATGTAAGTTAAATAGTGATTCAATGGTGATTCGTGCTTAACTCGCTTGCTAGGTGCGTGTGTATCATGAGAATTGCTGCTCATTTAGTGACCCACCTTCCCCATCAGATAAACAACTGTGAAGATAAATACCCAGACTAAGTCAATAAAGTGCCAGTACAGGGAAGCGACATAAAACTTAGGTGCCGTAACGACTGTAAGACCTTTCTTGAGTCCTTGGAAAATCAACAGCGTAATCCAGCAAACACCGAATGCTACGTGAGCACCGTGGAAGCCAACCAACGTATAGAACGAGGTGGAGAAAGCACTTGTTGTAAATTTGTGGCCTTCATGAACATACTCGTAAAACTCGTAGATCTCCATTCCTAAGAAGGAAAGACCGAACAAAACCGTAACTGCTAACCAAGCTAGCAATTGACCTACTTTTTGACGGTGCATCGCAATAATTGCGAATACGCTCGTTAAGCTACTTGTTAAGAGAATGAAGGTTGACCATCCAACCGTTTTGAGCTTGAAAAGCTCATCAGCTGTTGGACCATCCGGAACAGAGTTCCGAAGGGCAATGTAAGTTGCGAATAAACAACCGAACAATACAACCTCTGCTCCTAGGAAAAGCCAAAAGCCAAGAACTTTATTTTTCCCTTCGAGGGTAGCCGTTTCCGGATTAGCAGGCAGTGCGCCCGTATGATGAGTACTCATGCCTATGCCTTACCCCCTTTATCGTCTTCCAGCTCTTCTGGTTCAATATGCCAACCGTGGTCGTCATATACGGAACGCAAGAACATGGCAATGAATGTAACTACGATACCTGCAGCAGCTACATAGTAATTTTTGTACATAAAGCCAAAACCAGCGATGAACAAACCAACAGACATCACAAGCGGCAAGATCGATGCAGAAGGCATGTGGATCGAACCAATTGGCTCAGCTGGCGTCATTTGCTTGTTACCAGCCATTTTTTCTTTCCAGAAAGCATCCAAACCGCGAACAAGCGGAGTTTGTTTGAAGTTATACTCAGGTGCAGGTGACGGAATTGTCCACTCCAAGGAGCGACCATCCCACGGATCTGCAGGAGCTGTCATTGGTTTTCTTGCTGTAGCGATAATGTTGATGATGAACACCAAAGTACCGATACCCATGAAGAACGCACCAACTGTTGATACTAAGTTACCGACTTCGAGATCATACCCTGGTTGATACGTAAAGACGCGTCGCGGCATCCCCATTAGACCCAAGAAATGCTGCGGGAAGAATGTCAGATGGAAGCCGATGAAGAACAACCAGAAATGCAATTTACCTAAGCCTTCACTAAGCATACGACCGAACATTTTCGGCCACCAGTAGTAAAGACCTGCGAACAATCCAAGAACTAGACCACCAACGATAACGTAGTGGAAATGCGCGACTACGAAATACGTATCATGGTATTGAAAGTCAGCTGCTGGAATCGCAAGCATAACCCCTGTTGTTCCACCCATTACGAAAGTCGGAATGAACGCTGTTGCGAAAACATTCGCCGTTGTGAAACGGATTTGACCACCCCAAAGCGTGAACAACCAGTTAAAGATTTTCACACCTGTTGGAACAGCAATCGCCATAGTAGCAATCGCGAAGATCGAGTTCGCTACTGGACCTAGACCCGCTGTAAACATATGGTGAACCCAAACCATGAAGCCTAAGAAACCAATAAGTACTGTTGCAAATACCATGGAGCTGTATCCGAACAGACGTTTTTTCGAAAAAGTAGATACGATCTCAGAAATAATACCGAATGCTGGAAGAATCAAAATGTAAACTTCGGGATGCCCGAAAATCCAGAATAAATGCTCCCATAGCACGTTGTTACCGCCTCTGGCTGCATCGAAGAATGCACCGCCGAAGACACGGTCGAACATTAGCTCAACCAAAGCAACCGTAATTGCTGGGAAAGCTAGAACAATCAGACCTGAAGTTACAAATGCAGACCATGTAAACATAGGCAAACGCATGTATGTAAGACCAGGAGCACGCATGTTGATAATCGTAACGAGGAAGTTAATCCCCCCGATTAGCGTACCGATACCAGCAATTTGCAAACCAAGTACATAGAAGTCAGTACCTTGAATGTTGTTCTCTAGCGTTTGTCCCCAACTTGCATCGGTAATCGAGGATAATGGTGCGTATCCCGTCCAACCCGCGTCAGGTGCGCCGCCCAAGAACCAACTTGTGTTCATGAGCACACCGCCGGCGAAGAATAACCAGAAACCAAGTGAGTTAACGAAAGGGAAAGCTACGTCCCTTGCACCAATTTGTAGAGGAACGATGGCATTCATGAAAGCGAAGATTACCGGCATGGCCGCAAAGAAAATCATCGTTGTTCCGTGCATCGTTGTTAATTGGTTAAATGCATCGCCTACGAAAATTTGTTGATCGGGATAAGCGAGTTGAATCCGAATCAAGATGGCTTCAAGTCCTCCGATGAGGAAGAAGAAGCCGCCCGCTAGTAAATACAGGATACCGATTTTCTTATGATCGACGGTAGTAAGCCAATCCATAAGCCCGGTATGTTTTTTTACTGGATGAGAGTGAGCCAACGTATGAACCTCCTTTACATCAAGAGTTTATTTCAATGTTTGTAAGTACGTAACAATTTCTTTAATTTGAGCGTCATCTAATTTACCGTTAGCTTCTTTACCAAAAGCCGGCATTTTGTTGCCTGGTTTAAGTTCTTGCGGATTATGTATCCACGATGCCAAGTTCTCAGGCGTGTGCTCTAAGATACCCGCAAGTGTGTCGCGGTCCGCGAAGCCTTTAAGGTTAGGTGCAACCCCTGGTCCGCTTGCATTCACAGCATGACAAGACATGCAATTTTCTTTAAATAGCACTTCACCTTTTTGTGCAGTTGCCGGCACAGTAGAAGGTGCTTTCATTTTCGCAACCCAAGCATTAAAGTCTGCTTCAGACTTCGCTGCAACGGTGAAGTTCATCAAAGCATGCGATGCTCCGCAAAGCTCTGTACATCTACCTTGGAAAGTTGCAATTTCATCAGCTTGCAAGTAAAGCGTATTACGGATACCTGGGTTCGTATCGACTTTACCACCTAGGGATGGTACCCAGAATGCATGCGCTACGTCAGCAGAAACAACATCAAATGCAATGATTTTATCCTTAGGGATCACAAGCTGTTGTGCTGTTGCGATTCCAAGGTCTGGATATTCAAACTGCCACCAGAACTGATGTGCAGTGACTTTCACATGGATAGCGTCTTTGTTCTTGTTGTAATTCTCGGAGTGTTTGAACGTGTAGGACACTGTTGGCACCGCAAGTACTAACAGCAAGAGAATTGGAATTACCGTCCAGATAATCTCCAAAACATGACTTCCTTCGACTTGCTTCGGTATGCTTTCGTCGCCTTTACGTTTGCGAAAGCGAACTAAAACGTACACATAAATCGCAAATACGACAATTACGACAAAAATCATGATAAAGAGACTTAATTTCATTAAATAAAGCTGCTCCGTCGCTACAGGACCCTTAGGCACTAAAGCAGATAAGGTTGGGTCTCCGCACCCAGTTAGCATGAGCGTCATCACCGCTAAAAGGGGTAGCAGACGCCAGAACTTTTTCAATTGACTCATTGTATCAACCCCACTTTTAAAACAATATTTTTACCACGAAGGCCATGCCCATGTCAATTCACTTTAATAACTATAAATTCGTGAAAACTTTTTGTCAATCGCTGTAGGAGAGTTCACAAATTGTTCTTAAACAGCGGTCTGTAGCGATATATTTCCCTCCATGGTTATTTCCATACACCCACCTCTTTATGCATAAAAGCCTTTATTTGTGAACACGAATAATTCGACAGAAACATCTCATCCTATAGACATTAAAACGCATTGGGAGGTCTGTTCACGATGTTCAGGAAGTTAGGTTTTCCGATTTATGGAATGATATTCCTCTTGCTCACATTATCTGCATGCGGCTCGAACGGCAAAGAGTATAGAGGCGATCGCAATAACTCAACTAGCTCGAATTTTGGCGCACATGTCGAAAAAGCGGATCAGAATGAGAGAGCCTATCAAGTACAGCAGCTCTCCGGTCCAGTGACGCATAACAATACCACGCTGGAATACAGCCAATATCTTTCTGATCAATTGCACACCATGGACGGAGTGAACACAGCCTTCGTTATGATTACGAATCAAAATGCCTATGTCGCATTGATGATGGATAGCAGTGCCGTTGGCACAAAGGGCTTAACCAAAGAAACGAATAATCAAGGAACGAATAAGGGCTTCTACAACGACGACAATCCTTATGATGACTCGTTACCGGCTAATGATTTGAATAAAGGTTACAATAGTTATGAAACGGCTGTTCATCATGACTTGCTTTCTCATCCGTTTAAACAAGCCATTGCTGAAAAGCTTCGAGTGCTTAAACCAGATCTAATGGATGTTTACATTTCAGCGAATCGAGATTTCCTTAACAAAATGAATAGCTACGCACAGGAAAGCTGGAAAGGCAATTCCCTCATGCCATTATTAACAGACTTCAATCAGACGGTCACACGTGTGTTTGGGACTGCCCAGTCTTTACCTCACGACTAGAAAGATTGGGGCTAGCCTCCTATGAGAAGTTCATTTTCTTACTAGGGGGTCTTGCCATGCCTTTTTGGAGCACACCCTGCATGTATAACTTCTATTAATAAAGTAGTTTATTTCTGCTTGTGGGTCGGCTCCTGTTTTCATTTGTCTTTCATTCCTGTACAATGAGGGGATCGTCTTTACTAAGAAGGAAAAAGGGAGCTGGCCAATTACCCATGTCAAATGGATTTGCCTCATTAGGTATCAGAGATAGTTTAGTTCAAGTTTTGCAAAATCAAGGTGTCGTAGAACCGACCCCCATTCAGCGGGAAGCGATTCCTGTACTTTTAAAAGGATCGGATGTTATCGCACAAGCTCAAACAGGTACAGGTAAAACCCTTGCCTTTGTACTTCCTATATTAGAAACTATTGATGTAGAAAGCTCAGACGTTCAGGCACTTATACTAACGCCTACACGTGAGTTAGCGATTCAAATCAGCAATGAGTTGAAAACCCTTGTCCCGATTACAGGAGCAAAGGTCCTAGCTGCATACGGCGGGCAAGATGTAGAAAAACAGCTTAGAAAGCTTCAAGGTAACATACATATAGTAGTAGGAACACCGGGAAGATTGCTCGATCACCTTCGCCGCGGTTCTATCAACTTCTATAAATTGAAAATACTCGTATTAGATGAAGCGGATCAAATGCTGCACATGGGCTTCTTGCATGAAGTCAAGGATATCATTGCGCAAACGTCACCTTACCGCCAAACGCTGCTCTTCTCCGCTACAATGCCCGACCAGGTCATCAATCTGTCTAAGGCTTATATGAAGGAAGCAAAAGAAATTAAAATTCAAAGTAAACAAGTCACGTTGACTGAAATTCAGCAGGTACTTGTTCCTACGACAGATCGCGATAAACAGGATGCTCTAATTGCAGCAATCAAACAATATAGACCTTATCTTGCGATGATTTTTTGCCGCACCAAAGCCAAGGCAATTGCGCTCAATGAAACTTTGCAAGAAATCGGTTTAATGTCCGATGAGCTGCACGGTGACTTGTCTCAAGCCAAACGTGAGCAAGTGATGAAGCGTTTCAGAGAAGGTCGTATCGAGCTACTAGTCGCTACCGATATCGCAGCTCGTGGGCTAGATGTTGAAGGGGTAACGCATATCTTCAACTATGACGTACCACAGGATGCCGAAAGCTACATCCACCGAATTGGCAGAACAGGCCGTGCTGGAGAGTCTGGTGTTGCTGTGACCTTCGCGACGCAAAGAGATATGCCAACGATTGAGCTCATCGAAAAAGGAATTAAAATGTCATTGCGCAGTCCTGATGGACAGCAAAGACGCGTTCGTTCTACGACAGAAGAATACACGCAGCAAGAAGGCAGAGGCTCCGCTCGTAAAGGTGGAGCTGGCGTTTCTTCACGTGGTGGCAGACGCAATGATCGAACTGGTGCCCCAGAGCAACGCAGCGGTGGACGTGCGGGAAGACCTGGAGCGCGCGAATTGCGCAGTGATCGTTCGAATATGCAATACGGCAGCGAGCGTAAAACAGGCTTTGGCGCCAAAGGTGACAAATTCGGTTCTCGCGGAGGTGCAGCTGGCGCTGCGCGTTCAGGCGAAAGACCGGCTAAAGTGAATTCAGAACGTAGTCCGAATACATGGGGGCGCGCAACAGTCATTCATGAAGCGGCAACAACCAATGCTGCTCCAGCACGTGGCACGAACATGGGCGCTGCGAAAGCACGCGTAACTGGTTCCTACAACGGCGGTGGTGAAGGAGCAGAGCGCAAGCGTTCAGCTCCACATGGCGATAAGTCTTATTCGCCATACAACAAGTACGCTGGCGCAGGTCGGGATGACGCAGCTGCTGCGTCTCGTACACTTCGCGGTGGCAAAGGCCGTGGCGAAGGCGGAGCACGCGGTGGCGCTGCTCCTCGCGGCGAGGGCTTTGGCGCTCGCACAGGCGGCGCTCCTCGCGGTGAAGGCTTCGGCGTTCGTACAGGCGGCGCTCCTCGTGGCGAAGGCTTCGGCGCTCGTACAGGCGGTGCTCCTCGCGGTGAGGGCTTCGGCGCTCGCACAGGCGGCGCTCCTCGCGGCGAGGGCTTTGGCGCTCGCACAGGCGGTGCTCCGCGTGGTGAGGGCTTTGGCGCTCGAACTAGCGGTGCGGCTCGCGGACGGAGTGATGAGCGTGGTGCGCGCAGCGCAGCACCTCGTGGCGATGGCGGAGCACGTGGTGGCGCTCCTCGGGGCGACAGACCGAGCGGCCCGCGCGGCGGGCAAGGCGGCGCACGCGGAAGTGCACCAAGAGGCACTCGCGGCGGTGGCGGAAAACGATAGAAGAAATGAAGCGATTTCATACAAGACTTTACCGATGAAGCCTTACGTTGTAAAATATAGCTATGGTTAATTAAGTTCCTATTGATCAAAAATCGTTTCAACCCGTGCTCGCACGTAGGATTTACCCCCCCATCCAATCGAAGGAGGTATGTTCCATGTACGCATTAAAGGATAAGGAAATGATTTTTGTATTCACTGGCCCACACGGGGCAGGCCGTAAAACCGTTGCGGAAATGTCCGGCTCCACGCTGGGGATGAAACAAGTGATTTCGTACACCACACGACCTCCGAAAGCAACAGAGGAAGATGGTCAAGATTATCACTTCATCTCACCCGCTCAATTTGTTCAAGCACAAGCTGGCGGCGAATTCATTGAAGTTAGTACCGTTAATGACCATCTATATGGAATCAAAAGCGCAGATATTGAGCTAATGTTCCAGCAAAGCGGCAGCATCTACTTGATCTTGAATCGCTTTGGCGCCGAAACGCTCAAAACGCTATATGGTGACCGCGTCATCCAGATCTTCATTTATGCCCAGAGGGACACACTCGAAGAACGGATGAAAGAAAGCGGAGATTCCGAAGAAATCGCCTCCAAATATTTGTCTGATTACGAAAATGAATTAGCCTACCGTGACCACTGCGATCATGTTTTTGAAAATGTGGACCTGGCTCATACGGTATTTGATCTTACCAAAACACTCGATCTATATTTAAATCGTAATTTAGTCGACCTAGACTAAGAACGAAGGGCACTAGCTGCCGATAAAAGGCCTGGACGGTCCCCCGTCCGGGCCTTTTCATTAGATTAGCAAGTTATGATGAGCTGATCCAACTAAGGAGTTGTACACTATGAAAATCATTTCCATCGAACCCACACCCAGCCCCAATTCGATGAAGCTCAACATGGATGAGTCTTTACCAGCCGGCGTGCGTGAAACGTATACGAAAAAAAATCTTACAGATGCTCCTCCCGAAGTGCAAAAATTGCTTGCTGTACCTGGCGTTATCAGCATCTTCCATGCAGCGGACTTCATCGCGGTAGACCGCAGCTCGAAGGGTGACTGGCAGTTCATCCTTGCGCAGGCGCGCGAGATCTATGGTGAAGCCCAGCCATCCGCAGGAAGCAGCCTGCCAACCGAGCAGTCTGCGTCTGAGGCATCCTTCGGCGAAGCACAGGTGCTCGTGCAGATGTTTCGCGGTATTCCGCTCCAGGTGAGGGTGCGCGCAGGCGCAGAAGAAGCGCGTGTCGCCATGCCGGAGCGCTTCACGCAAGCCGCGGTGCGCGCAGGTACGGCTTCGCCGAACCTGATCAAAGAGCGGAAGCTCGAGGAGCTCGGCGTCCGCTACGGCGAGCTGTCAGACATCGCAGGCGAAGTCGTCCAGGAACTGGACGCTTCTTACGACGATGCCCGCGTAGAAGAACTGGTCTCCCGCGCGATGCAGGAGACCACTGACGCCCCTGTGGAAGAAGTCGCCACAGGGGACCTTATCGCAGCCGCGGAGCAGCTGCGAAACAGTGATTGGAAGCTGCGCTACGCCGCGCTTCAGAAGATCCAGCCGTCGCTTACGACGCTGCCGCTTCTCGTCCATGCGCTGCAGGACGAGAACACGTCGCTTCGGCGACTGGCTACGGTATACCTCGGTGATATCAAGGAACCCGAGGTACTGCCCTACCTGTATCGTTCCCTCGAGGACGATACGCCTTCAGTGCGTCGGACGGCAGGCGATACGCTGTCCGATCTCGGGGACCCTGCCGCCATGCCCGCCATGGCCAAGGCGCTCAAGGACCGCAACAAGCTCGTCCGCTGGCGTGCGGCGCGTTTCCTTTACGAAGTCGGGGACCACACCGTACTTGATGACTTGAAGCAAGCTGCAGACGACCCCGAATTTGAGGTACGGATGCAGGTCAAGATTGCCCTCGAGCGTATCGAAGGCGGCCATGCCGCTGAAGGCTCTGTGTGGCAGCAAATGACTCGCAGAAATGACTAACCCTTTGAAATAAAAGAAGCACGAATGGCTCCTACGCAAGTAGGCGGGCATTCGTGCTTTTTGATTTTGCATACTATGCTCGACCTACTTCGTAAACTGGTCGAAATACAAGATTCTCTCCTCGATCGTCGGATGAGAGCCACGGAACCATTGTACCAGCTTAGGCTGGGTGACTGGACTTAGATTTTCCTGCGCAATATGTTGAAAAGCGCGGATGGCCGCGTTCCCATCTCCCGTCATTTTCATCGCATAGACATCTGCTCGGTGTTCGATCACCCTCGAGAAAGCATTTTGTGCTGGCGAAGAAAGGAAGCTCATGAGCGATATGAGCAGCACCAGAATCGGTAAGGCCGCTAAGTCTCTCTCCCCTCGCATTCCCCACAGTGAACCCCAACGCTTTAAGATTAAGCGGTACGCGTGAAATGCCAGCCAGAAGCCAACAAAGCTGAGGGCGACACCATAAGCAATCCCCCAATAGATATGGCGTTCTACGTAATGCCCCATCTCATGCGCCATCACGGTCAGGATCTCATCCGGCTGCAGCTTATTCAGAATGGTATCCCAGAGCACAATACGCGCGTTACCACCGATACCATTCACGTAAGCGTTAATTCCATGCGTCCTCTCTGACATGTTAACCTCGTAGACTTGATCAGTCGGAATGTGTGATTTGGCCGCAAGATCCAGAATTTGCGCTTTAAGCTCCTGATTTTGAAGTGGCTGGAACTGATTGAACAGCGGATCCAACACCACTGGTTGAATAAACGTTACGAATAAGATCAATGGAATCGAAATCAACCACAGCCACACCCACCAACGCTTAGGACTCCACTTACTGATCCATCTGAAAATCCCTACCATCACTATCGTACCCACGATATCTATGAGAAACGTTTTTACATAATCCTTCAGAAATAGGATAGGCGTCTCCTTGGAGATGCCGTAGGCTTGGTCGATTTTGAACAAAAATACATCAATCGGGAGAAATAGCACGTCCATAACGAGGGTAAACAACAACACAAATACAAGCATTTGCAGGAAAGAAGCTCGGAATACTTTCTCAGCGAGTTGACGGAAGCTGACGGCGATGCCGAATAAGGCGACTGTCACCCCCATTTGCAAAGGAGCGCTTAAAAAGAAGGTTAAGGAATGAATCCGAGAAAGCGTCTCCGCCTTCGCAATCTCTGCATGAGTCATAAACGTATTTGGATCAGCTACAGTTCCTACTAAAGTCGCAGGAATTTGAAATAAATCCCCTTTGATGAAATAGACCAACACGACAGCTGTGTAACAAACAAAAGCAGTTGCAAACCACACATAGAAACGTCTCATTCCATGCCTCCACAGTCATCCTGATATTTTTCTCAATTATAACCTTGTTGTTCTTAGACATGCTTGTTTACCTAGTCTATGCGAGCAAATGAGTTAGGTATGTATCTATGGGCATATTTCGGATTCCATGTATTGCATTCTCTGGCAACCCATGATGTAATGAAAACAACGACAGGAACGGATGTGCGACATGAAGAAATCTATCACGGTGATTATGCTGGCATTGGTCAGCTTTACATGTTTCCTTCTCATAAAAACAAACTCCCCTAGTGGACAAACAGTATCGACGACAGCGCATTCTTCCTATTTAATCAGTCCACTATCTACTTCTACTACTACAACTACAAACGCAGCTATCTCGGATACTCTCTCCGAAAACAACGCTACTTCTGAAGCAGGAACAACGGAAACGTCAACCATATCTAATTCGACGTCATCTGAAGCTGTAGACTCTACTCCTACCGAGCACCATGTTCAAATTAAAGCGATTCCCGCTCTCTCCCAGCTGCCTGAGCTGCCAAATGGGTGTGAAGCCGTCGCTGCGACGATGCTGCTGAATTGGGCTGGACTGCCAATTACTAAAGAAGAAGTAGCTCAAGCCTTGCCCACGGGGGACATGCCCTACGAGAATGAGTTCGGGGCTTTCGTTGGCGCGAATCCCAGAGATGTTTTCGTTGGTGATCCGTTTGCGGTCGGGTATGGGATTTATCATACCCCTATCGCTAAGCTGATGAATCAGTGGCTGCCTGGTCATATCCGCGATCTGACAGGAACCTCCTTTGACGATTTACTTGGCGTCCTCGCAGCGGGTAGCCCTGCAATGATTTGGGCAACCGAGCATATGGATACCCCTTATTTGGATTTGGAATGGGAAGACGAGACAGGTGAGCTAGTTCCTTGGTATCAGCCCGAGCATGCCCTGTTGCTAACCGGATGGGACGATGATTATGCCTATATGAACGACCCGATGACAGGTGAACAAGAAGCCTACCCATTAGCTGCTTTCAGAGAGGTCTGGGAGCTCATGGGTTCCCAAGCCATTACGATTATCACCTAGGCAATTATACGCCCGTCCACCGTTCCTATATTTAAAATAATACAAAGTCACCCCTTACCTCCTCAATTAACTGGAAAAAGTACATCTATTTTCACTTATTAAGACTGAAATTAACAAATAAATGGAAAATTGCACTTAGAATTAAAAGTGGACGTCTCTTAGTGTAGAAGTAATAATAATCTTAACTATTATCTAAGAGGTGTCTGTCCATGAGCGAATCAAGACAACGATATAATGAA
>NZ_JCAUAZ010000014.1:0-165634 GCF_059692215.1 Paenibacillus sp. J22P51
TACTCACCCGTCCGCCGCTAGCTTACCCCGAAGGGTAAACCCGCTCGACTTGCATGTATTAGGCACGCCGCCAGCGTTCGTCCTGAGCCAGGATCAAACTCTCCATAATAGTGGACGATTGCTCGTCCTATTTGAAAGCTTAATTGCTCATTTGCGTTGCTAGCGAGATTTTGCAATCTCTTTTTTGAACGATTTCTCGTTCGTGCTTACTCACTCGTTGTTCAGTTTTCAAAGATCAATTGGTCTTGTCCTATCCGCTCTCTCTCGAAAGCCGGAAGATCAATATACCATAGTTACTTTTGTTTTGCAACTTGTTTTTCTCAAGTTACTTTTGTATTTCCGCATGTCTCAGCGGCAACTTTTATAAGATAACACAGATGCCGCAACAGAGTCAACCTAATTACAGATGTATTATTTTTACATTCAGAGTAAAGCCAATTTCACTCCAACCATCAGCATAACACCAGGGATCCCTAATAGGGTAGCCGTTCCTAAGGTGGCCGTATTAATAGGTAATTCTAAATGTGTATATGCACTCAGTAGATTTATTATGTATAACAGAAAAGCTGCAACTACCACATTTAAACCTAGAGACGCTACTAGTCTACCACCACCGCGGCTACGGAATACAATCAACACCAACATGAGAGAGGAGAGTATCAGCACCCCCCAAATGGCATATTTAAGAATCACGTTCTACACCTCCATTAGACGATCGCTGTCAATCATACTTATCCCAAGCCTCTTAGCTTGTTTGATGAGCATTTCAAACCTCTTCTCCGCCGCTTCCATTGCGTAGATCGTATAGTCAATCTGATCCTTGTCCACTGCGAAGTCAAAGTGAGCTTGCGCTGCTACCCAAGTCTGGTGTGCAGAACGTATTTCTTGAATCAACATAATCTTGTCCCTTTTCAGTTCTTCCTGAACAGTCTTCGCTCGCGGACTCTTAAATCCACGCATGCCTAATAGAGCCGGTTTCATAGGGCAAACCTCCATTCCTCCCACAATTGGGTTAATTCATACATATGGGGATTATGGAATTTTCAGAACTTATACCGCCATTTTTCTAGGCAAAAAAAAAGAGAGCTTCGCAGCTCTCCCTATCATGTATGCTTTTATAATTCCCTGCGACCTTCCATCGCCTTGGACAAGGTTACTTCATCCGCATATTCCAAATCGCCGCCTACCGGCAAGCCATGGGCAATACGAGTAACCCGCAACCCAAAGGGTTTGATTAGTCTAGATAAGTACATCGCTGTGGCTTCGCCCTCAATGTTGGGATTGGTCGCCAGAATTAATTCCTGCACCGTTTCATCACCCAAACGCTTGAGCAATTCAGCGATATGAATTTGATCTGGACCTATTCCCTCCATCGGAGATATTGCACCATGCAGCACATGATAATAGCCTTCAAATTCTTTGGTTCGCTCTAGTGCAACCAAGTCCTTCGGCTCCTGCACAACACAGATGACGGAACTATCACGACTTTTATCCTGACAAATCCGACAAGGATCCACATCAGTAATATTGCAGCAGACGGAGCAATAGTGCAGGTTCCGCTTTACATTAACAAGCGACTTGGCAAAATCGATCACATCTTCTTCTTTCATACGAAGGACGTGAAAGGCTAAGCGCCCCGCTGTCTTGGGACCTACTCCCGGCAATCGAGAGAAGGCATCGATTAACTTCGCTATCGGTTCGGGGTAATACAAAGGAAGTACTCCTTCATGGTGCAGAATCGTTGGTTCTTGGCTTCTTAGAACAATCCAGGGATATTCATACCGCCTGTGAATTTGCCCATATCTTTGTTAGCGATTTCTTCTGCTTTGGACATTGCGTCATTAACAGCAGTCAGAACTAGATCTTGCAGCATTTCAACATCCTCTGGATCAACCGCTTCTGGTTTGATTGTGATGCTTTGTACTTTCTTGTGTCCGTTAATGATACACGTTACCACACCGCCGCCAGCTGTTCCTTCAATCATTTTCGTGCCTAGTTCTTCTTGTGCCTTCATCATTTGCTCTTGCATTTTTTTCACTTGTTTCATCATTTGGTTCATGTTATTCATAATAGATCGCTCCCTTATCGTTAGTCTTCTTTAATTGTTACTAAGTCTTCACCAAACAATTGAATGGCTTCGGATATCCATTCTTCTTTGACCGCGTTTCCGCGACCATCCTCTGCCACTAATTCCATCTCTTCAGGCGGGGCGTGCGTTGCTTCACTCTTCGCATCATCCCATTCCTTACGCATTAAGGTCAACAAACGCATTGGTTTTCCAAACACAGAAGAAAGCACTTGTTCAATAATGACTTTATTCTCTGGCTTCTCCGTTGTATTGCGATGCATATCATTCTTGAATGCTACGAGTACAACATCATCTAGCATTGCTACCAGATCACCATTAACGAACCAAGCGTGAACGGTAATCTTCTTCTCTTTGACATCACCTAACACTTGACTCCACTTCATCAGCGCGGTCTTCGTCTCTGGACTTTCGGAGGCCTTCAAATAGGGGTCCAGCTTAAGTCCCGACTTCTTAGACGGTGCCGAGGCGACAGCGACTTTGGCAGCTGGCGCTTGCTTAGAGCTCTCACCCGAAGCAACTGTCACTCCCGATTTTACCAGTTGTGCTAGCTGATCTTCAAGTTGTTTCATTCTTTGGCTCAACTGAGCGATAAGATCCCCTTGCGGAGGGCGCCCGCCGCTTTGCTCCAAGGAACGAACAACCGAGCTGCCTTCTGTCCCTCGATGGCCACCACTTATTTTCATAATAGAAATTTCAAGTAAAGTTTGCGGCTGTACCGAGTATTTCATCTCACTCTGATAATGGTTCAGCGTTTCAATCATACTCATCATTTCACTTGGCGTGAAGTGACTCGCAATTTCTTTAAGCTCTGCCATATCAAATACGCGTTCGGAGATCACAGGTGAATTCGGTACCATTCGCACCATCAGCAAATCGCGGAAATAGTGAATTAAATTCTCAATACACTTGTCTGCGCTCTTCCCCTCTTGCATGAAGGTATCAATTAACTCTAGAGCTGCCCCTAGATTCTGTTCCTTGATATACGTGACCAGTCTCTTAAATTGGTCCGAAGCTATACCGCCTGTGATCGACAAAATATCGGCAAGCTGAATTTCTCCCGTAGCAAAAGATGCAGCCTGATCCAGCAGACTTAACGCATCCCGCATCCCACCATCGGATAATCTTGCTATATAGTGAAGAGCTTCTTTATCAATCGAAATTCGCTCTTGATCACAAACATACTGTAGACGCCCCACCTCATCCTCCATGGATACGCGACGGAAGTCGAAGCGTTGACAGCGAGAAATAATCGTTGCGGGAATCTTATGAGGCTCCGTTGTCGCCAAAATAAACATCACGTGCGCCGGCGGCTCTTCCAATGTCTTCAGTAAAGCATTGAACGCTTCTGTCGTCAGCATATGCACTTCATCGATAATGTACACTTTCTGCCTGACTTCGGTCGGTGCGTATTTCACTTTATCTCGGATATCACGAATTTCTTCCACACCGCGATTGGAAGCCGCATCGATCTCTACTACGTCCATTACAGCGCCTTCTGTGATACGCTCACAGGCAGAGCATTGATTGCACGGCTCCTCAGAGGGTCCGTTTAAGCAGTTGATGGCTTTGGCTAATATTTTGGCTGTACTTGTTTTACCCGTTCCACGGGGTCCGTTAAACAAATAAGCATGGGTTAGGCGATTTTCACGCAAAGAGTTCTGCAGTGTTTGTGTGATATGCCTCTGTCCGACAACATCACGAAACGTCTGCGACCTCCACGTACGATACAAAGCAATGTGTGCCATAGTGTTCCTCTCCAATAATCCCTGCGTGGATTGACTGTATCTATTATACTATAACGCTTCGAGGGATGAAATAGAGGATCACGTATAGGGAATCGTTATGGTGAATGTCGTCCCAAAGCCTTTGGAGGCTACACGAATCGTCCCGCCCATATCATGAATGATACGTTGGCAGACGGAGAGCCCGAGTCCAGTCCCCGTATCCTTCGTCGTAAAGAAGGGATCGAAAATTTTATCAATGACGAACAGTGGAATCCCTGAACCAGTGTCATGAATATCCACACACACATTTCGCTCATTCGTATCGACACGCTCCGATATCGTTAATACCCCACCTTCGGGCATGGCTTCGATCCCATTTTTGCATACATTCAAGAACACTTGCTTCAAGAGCTCATTATCCGCAATCACTTCAGGGAGATGAGAAGAAGCCTCGTAGTGGAGCTGAACGTTATATAGGATAGCCTCATTATGAATGACCGGCACTATGCCATGCATGACTTCCGTAACATGAACACGATCATAGGACACATGCTTCGGCTTACTCAGCATTAGAAACTCATTCACCAAAGCATTAATCCGATCAATCTCTCCCAGCATCACATCGGTAAAGTTTTGTTCCTTATCCATCCCACGGTCACCGAATGTGCGTCGGAGCATCTGTAAGAAACCTTTGATTGATGTTAAGGGATTTCGGATTTCATGCGCTGTACCTGCGGCAATCTGTCCAATCATGGCAAGCCGATCACTTCTCTGAACCATTTGTTCCAGTGAGCGCATATTGGTAACATCTTTGAAAATGACGTAAGCTCCCACGATAGTCCCTTGACTATCCTTCAAAACATTAGAATCGAGAAGCAAATCAAACCGTTCTTGATTATTTGTCCAGGAAACGGCATGATTGCGGACAATCGCACCATGCAAAATCGTTCGCTGCACGAGCTGATGCTGGCTAGGAACCGTGGCAAAAATCTCATCCAACGACTTATTGAGGATATGTTCTTTCTCCATCGCTAGCATTTGACAGGCCCGATCACTGATGTCGGCAAGTCGATAATCCATATTAATTAATAGCACACCTAAATTGATATCTTTCAAAAAGGCATCCGAAAACCGTTGCAGCAAGTTTAACGTTTTGCCTTCTTCTTTATTTTTCAAAGATAATAGATATATTGATGAATTCGCGTGATTAAGCTTGAGCACCGAGAATTGGAAGTAAATCATTCCCCCGTTTTTGCCCAGCAAAAATCCATGAGGCCACTCGCCTACATCCATCTCATTCTTAAAATGAAATTCATACAACTCACGCAAAGAAGCCCTCACTTTAAAAAAATGAGAGAACGCAACGCCTGTAATTTCATCCGCTGAATAGCCTGAAACTTTTAAGAGCTGATCCGTGGCAAGAAGAAGCTTCTCATCCTCATCAACCATCAGCATACCTATTTGTAAACTATGATTGAATAACTTCCGTAGTTCGTCTATCGATACCGAGTACATCTGAGGCGAATGAATGGGCATGTCAACAGCTCCTTCACTTTCTCTTATCGAACGATCTTTGAGCGGCATCAGTGCTTGTATGTATGATATAAAGATTCTCTTTAAAGTCATATTTTTCCTGCTGAATGTAAAAGAAAAAACGCCCTACTTGCTGGCGTTTCGGTTATGTGTTCTTACATATACGGTATGATTACACCGTGCACCTGTTATTGATAAAGTGATACAAGCGAACTCTTATCGTTGGCTCAAATCAGGCAGCCCCTCGGCACATGGAACATCTCACTTACGGCTGCTTCCTTCCAGACCTGACCGGGTTCATGAGCATCCATTGCGAAGGACCCAACTCTCAACACCACGTGTAAGAGCCAGACCTCACATCACAGTACCGCTAACAGGAATTCAACCTCGCTACAGCGGATTGCGAGTTACAGGGCACCGCTACCTCCCCGTCTAGCACAGTAAAAATAGTATAGCTGATTCACTGCCAAATAGCAACCTGAGGGGAAAAACTACCTCTTTAGCGTTAGCTAAAGTCTCTCTGATTAATGCACCATTCTTACCTGTATCTTATACCGTGGCATGTTCGTTTCCAAAGCCATTTGCGCTTGCGAACGCAGCTCCTCGATCTGGGCTGTCGTCAACGAAGCATTCGGTCGGATGCGCACGTTGGCTGAAGGCCCGTTGATCGCAATATTGGTCTTCTCAATGCCTGGCAGCTGAGCAAGCACTGCCTTCATGAGATTCGCATCATCCTCATAATGATGATACGTAGGGTTCAACGGATTATTCGGGTTCACACTCGTGATACCCAACATGCCGTCTTGCTTATAATTCTGAACTTTATACGTAGAGTTGTCATCCGTTTTCTTGTTGTTCCCCGTCCACATGCCACAGCCTACTAAACTCGCTATAAGGAAAGCCGCTCCTGTTAGCTTAACTAGACCCTTGAACATAAAAACACCTCCCATTGGACTCTAAGCCTAAACTTAGGATGACCAAGGGAGGTTGTCTTATGCTGATTGGCAATCAAGCAAATGATACCAATTAGATTCCGTATTTCTTTTTGAACTTGTCGACACGGCCGCCTACATCGATAAACTTTTGTTTACCTGTGTAGAAAGGATGGCAATTGGAGCAAATCTCAACACGAAGATTTGGCTTGATTGAACCCGTTTCGAACACGTTACCACAAGCGCAAGTCACTGTGGTTGCATGATAAGTAGGATGAATTCCTGCTTTCATTTGGTTCACCTCTTTCCGCCCTGAATCATTTGCTGAAACAGAGTTAATGGACGTACTACTGCATTGTAGCATACTCGCAAGTCTGGATGCAATGAGAAATCATTGGGGTAATACTTCCACCTAATTAGCTTAAAGCACAGTCGTAAGCGTACGATCACTCGTATAGAATTTAGGTGTGTGGGAGTAAGAACCTAGAACAACATCCGGCAATTCCTGCTCAAAAATCTCGATCATTTGCTTCATTCCTAGCAGCTCTCCCTGAGCCTTAGGAATAATGCCTAAGTAACTCTCGGGATCAATATTCAGGTTGCGCAATTGAATCAATTTCAATCCCGTTCTGCGTACAAATTCAATCATCGCTTCAATTTCCTCTTCCCGATCGGTTACACCTGGGAATACGAGGTAGTTAATCGATGTAATGACACCTTTATCGGTTGCATATCGGAGTGATTTTTCTACATTCTTGAGCGTATAGGCTCTTGGCTTGTAGTAGGCGTTGTAGTGATCATCCAAAGCGCTGATCGTACTTACGCGCATCAAATCAAGACCAGCGTCAACAATACCGCGAATATGATCCGTAAGGCCCGCATTCGTGTTGATATTGATGTAGCCCATTTTCGTTTGCTCACGTACCCGCTTGATGGCATCAATAATGATGACAGCCTGCGTGCTCGGTTCCCCTTCGCAACCTTGGCCGAAGGAGATGATGCTCTCCGGCGTCCGCAGATGCTCTAACATGATCTCTGTAATCTCTTCGACTTTCGGTTTGAAATTCATGCGCGTTTGGGGAGCGACAAAGCCGCTCTCATCCGGCTGCTCTGAGATGCACCCGAAGCATCCTGCGTTGCAGGAGTACGAGACAGGGACAGCCCCTTCCCAGCGCTGCAAGAACGTATTCGAAGCCGTTAAGCATTCGTAACCAAGCGCACAGTTCGATAAATGCGCATATAAGCGATTCTCCGGGTACTTGGCGACTAGCCGTTTGACTTCTACCTCGAGCTCATCAGGGTCACAGTGAACCGGGTTCCAGAAGTACGGATTATCAGTCAACCGCGCAGCCACGTAAAAGCCGTCCTCTTTCCACACCACAGCCGTGTAACCGAACAAAGGCAGTGCCTTCGTTTTATCCGATTTCACATAACCCGGGAGAAGAAGTCTTGTGAAGCCCTGCGGAAGCAAGGCTCCAACGGCGTGATAATCCCCTTCCACCAGCTTCATGTCACCCGTTGCAGCATCAATGCCGACCGGACGAGTGAAGGGCAGACTCACGAGTGTTGACCCCTCGGGAAGAGGGATCAGTTCTTCATCTAATATTTCAGTGATCATTTCTGCATTTCGACCGAGAGCCAAATAATCAGGATGATCAAATACATTTCCTTGTGAATCTGAATAAACCAAGTTCATAACGGTACTCCTCTTTGTATAACGATCGCTCGTTATCTGTAAACTTACGATGCTGAGTTTTTGACTTTCCCCTTGCTCGCTCCTGAGGACGCTGCCGCCCCTGGGGATGCCAGCGAGTCCAAAAACTCTTGATTCGTCTTCGTATCCGCAAGCTTTTTAATAAAGGCTTCGGTATACTCATGTGAATCATTCATGCCCTTGCGAAGTGCCCATACTTTCTCTAGCTCATCTTTGCTGAGCAACGCTTCCTCGCGGCGAGTCCCAGAACGACGAATGTCGATAGCAGGGAAGATACGGCGTTCGGCCATTTTACGATCGAGATGAAGCTCCAAATTCCCTGTACCTTTAAATTCTTCATAAATGACGTCATCCATACGCGAACCTGTTTCAACGAGTGCTGTGGCAAGAATGGTTAAGCTGCCGCCTTCTTCAATGTTACGAGCAGCTCCGAAAAAACGCTTAGGACGATGGAATGCCGCGGGGTCAACACCACCGGACAACGTCCGGCCTGAAGGCGGAACTACGAGGTTATACGCTCTTGCTAAGCGTGTAATACTATCAAGCAGGATAACGACATCTTTTTTATGTTCAACTAGACGCATAGCACGTTCTAGAACAAGTTCAGCAACTTTAATGTGATTCTCCGGAAGCTCATCGAAGGTTGAAGCGACGACTTCGCCTTTGACAGAGCGCTGCATATCGGTAACTTCCTCCGGACGCTCGTCAATCAGCAGAACGAATAGCTCAATCTCGGGATAATTCGTAGAAATACTGTTCGCGATTTCTTTGAGCAATAACGTTTTACCCGCTTTAGGCGGCGCTACAACAAGTCCGCGCTGACCCAAGCCGACAGGAGCAAGCAAGTCCATAATCCGCATTGAAATCTTGGTAGGCTCTGTCTCCAACGTAATGCGTGTATCAGGATAGAGAGGCGTCAGCGCTGGGAAATGTAAGCGTTCCGAAGCTGTTTCAGGCTTCTCGCCATTCACGGCTTCTACCTGGAGAAGCCCATAATAGCGCTCATTCTCTTTGGGAGGACGACACTTACCAGAGACGATATCCCCTGAACGTAAATCAAACTTGCGAATTTGAGAGGCTGAAATATAGATATCCTCTGAACTTGGCAAGTAGTTGATCGGACGTAAGAATCCGAATCCCTCTTGCAATATTTCCAGGACACCTTGCATGAACAGGAATCCACTCTCTGCTGCTTGTGCACGTAAAATGGCAAAAATGAGTTCTCTTTTCTTCAGCGTACCGTAATATGGGATCTGATGTTTCTTAGCTAGTTTATATAATTCAGTAAGCTTGAGTACTTCAAGCTCAGCAAGCTGCATGCTCATGTTTCAACCACCAAACTATTAAATTTTCAATTGGATTCTAGCATTGCCTGTTGTTTGGTACTTTATTCCTCGTTCTCACGCCAAACTTCTGCACCTAGGGAAGATAGATTGAATACTAAATTCTCATAACCGCGATCAATGAACTCCACACCAGACACTTCGGTAACTCCGCCAGTCATTACACTTAGACCTGCGATAACCAAAGCCGCTCCCGCGCGCAAATCTGTTGCTCTTACTTTGGCCGAGCTCAGTTGCGAGCCTTCAATGATGGCCGAACGTCCTTCAACTCTTATCTTAGCACCCATGCGTACAAGCTCAGGAATATGCTTAAATCGATTGCTATAAACATGATCTGTTAATACACTAACACCCTTTGCTTGGCAAAGCAGGCTGGACATTGGAGACTGTAAATCCGTTGCAAACCCAGGGTAAATTAATGCTTTCACATCTACGCTTTCGTAGATAGGCTGGCCTACGATGCGAATGGATTCGTCCATTTCGTAGACATGTACACCCATCTCTTGAAGCTTCGCCGTAAGTGCCTCCAAATGCTTAGGAATCACATTGTCTACCGTAACATCGCCGCGCGTCGCTGCTGCAGCAATCATATACGTTCCTGCTTGAATACGATCGGGGATAATGGAATGACGGCAGCCATGGAGTTCAGAAACCCCTTCAATACGAATCGTATCCGTACCAGCTCCCTTAATTTTCGCACCCATCGAATTCAAAAGTGTTGCCACATCTATAATTTCAGGCTCTTTCGCCGCATTTTCAATTGTTGTTAATCCCTTAGCTCGTGAAGCGGCCAACATGATATTGATGGTTGCGCCAACACTTGCCATGTCCAAATAAATCTTAGCCCCGCGCAGTTCCTTCGCACGAATATGAAGCGCTCCGTTCTCATTGCTGACCACGGCACCCAAAGCTTCAAAACCTTTAATATGCAAGTCAATCGGACGCGGTTCAAAATTACACCCGCCTGGAAGTCCAATTGTCGCCTCTCCAAATCTGCCCAAAAGAGCGCCCATTAAATAATACGATGCCCGCAGCTTCTTCACTTTGCCATTTGGCATCGCAAGAGACTTCATTTGACTTGGGTCGATCGTCATGCGATCTTCATTCCAATCGATAGTTGCGCCTAGATCAGTCAAAATTTCTGTATATATAGCCACATCACTTAGATGCGGAAGGTTATCCAACGTTACTGGTGTTTCTGCAAGTACTGCGGCAGGAATAAGTGCAATCGCACTATTCTTTGCTCCACTGATTTGAACTGTTCCCCGTAGCGGACGTCCACCGACCACCATTAATTTCTCCAACATACTTCTCCCCCTAAACCAGGTGCCTTCTCACAAACGTTAATCAACAAATTCTACTAAATTCCACAACCATGCGACGAAAATCCACAACCACAAAAAGGAAATAAATAAATAAGCGTGAGGTAAAACAAACGACTTCGTCTTCCCTTAGGGATGAACGCGTTTGTCAAACTTGATGCGAAGCAAAAGGATGACATTTCCTGCTATGTTATCAACAAACAGAAGAAGGAAACGCCTGTAATGACACAGACTGATGGCAACATTTGTCGACCATCCATCCGTGTATTACTGCATTTCCTATCCTGTCTATACAATTTGGAATTAAGCTTGGTTGCTGCTTCCGAACAATTGAATTTTGGATTTTACTACTTCGATCATAGCGTTACGAGCTGGGGTGAGATATTTACGAGGATCATAAATTTTAGCATCTTTGTTCAGAGCTGCGCGGATGCTCTCTGTGCATGCCACTTGATTCTCTGTATTCACGTTGATTTTGCCAACGCCTGCTGCAATTGATCTACGGATCATTTCGTCTGGAACGCCAGATCCACCGTGCAATACAACTGGAACTGGGATTGCTTTGGAAACTGCTTCAATAATATCAAAGTGAATGTTCGGCTCGCCTGCGTACATACCGTGTGCAGTACCTACTGCGATTGCCAAACAATCCACGCCTGTTTCTTCATAGAAACGGATCGCTTCTTCTGGTTTTGCAAGGTTAGCGTGCTCTTCATCAACGGAAATGTCATCCTCAACGCCACCAATTGTTCCAAGCTCACCCTCAACGGATACGCCCATTGCACGAGCAGCTTTAACAACTTCTTTCGTTAAACGAATGTTCTCTTCGAAAGAATAGTGGGAACCATCGAACATAACGGAGCTGAATCCTGCACGGATACATTTCATTGCTACTTCAAACGAACTACCGTGGTCCAAGTGCAAAGCGATCGGAAGACCGGATTTCTTAGCTGCTGCTTCAGCAATAGCTACTGTAAACTCGATACCCATATATTTCAGTGCGCCTTCGCTAACACCATAAATGAACGGGGATTTCAGTTCGATTGCAGCTTCAACAATCGCTTGAGCGAACTCAAGATTGTTCATATTAAATTGTCCTACCGCGAACTTGTTCGCTTTTGCCTTAGGTAAAAATTCATTCATTGAAACCAATGCCATGTTTCTCTTCCTCCTAGAACCTCTTTATTAGATGCGCATACCGCTCTCTGTCATACCTGAGTTATTATAGCACATAACTTTTCAAATGATAACCAAGCCTTACTATTCCACAACAAAAAAAGACCCTATGACTAGGATCCTACGGCGAAACCACTGCTCGTTTCATTATTCAATTGCATATTAACAGCCAGTCGCAGCTCATCAATATCAAATGGCTTCGTAAAATGCATAATTGCACCTAAATCCGTCGCTTCTTTGATCATATCCAGCTCACCATATGCCGTCATCATAATCACTTTGATAGATACATCAATTTCTTTGACATGTTTCAAAATATCAAGTCCGTCCATACCGGGTATTTTCATGTCTAGTAGTATGAGGTCAGGTGAAACATTTCTTACGATATCCAAGGCCAACTTGCCATTGGAGGCTTGATAGGTGTCGTACCCTTCGTTACTGAACACTTCCATGAGGAGCACACGAATTCCATTTTGATCATCCACTACCAACACTTTTTTCTTCATCTGCCAAGTCCCCTCCCGAAAACGAATAACAAGTTCCAATCCTATAAGTCAAGGTATTCGCTATTCATTTTCGTTTTCCTTCTGAGGAGAGCGGCTTTTTGAAAAGTTTTACATAAAAGTTGATTATCAGGAGACATCTCCCTGATTCGCAACGTGATTTTTAACGAGAAATCAATTGTGCAGCTTTCACGAATTCACGGAAAAGCGGCTGAGGACGGTTCGGACGGGATGTAAATTCCGGGTGGAATTGTACAGCCAAGAACCAAGGGTGACCTGGAAGCTCTACCATCTCAACCAGACGACCATCCGGTGATGTACCTGAAATACGCAAGCCTGCGGATTCAATCAACTCACGGTATTCATTATTAAATTCATACCGGTGACGATGTCTCTCGTAAACAAGCTCATCATTATACGTAGTCGCAGCTAGTGAACCCGGAGTCAGCTTGCAAGGGTATAGACCTAAACGCATCGTACCGCCTAGATTTTCGATATCCTTTTGCTCTGGCAATAGATCGATAACTGGGTACGCCGTTGTTGGATTGATCTCGGAGCTATTCGCGCCATCCAAACCGCAAACAGAACGTGCGTATTCGATAACAGCAACCTGCATCCCCAAGCAAATACCGAAGAAAGGAATCTCTTTCTCACGTGCATAGCGAATTGCCGCGACTTTCCCTTCGATCCCGCGATCACCAAATCCGCCTGGTACAAGAATCCCTTGAACGCCAGAGAGAAGTGAATGCACGTTGTGGTCGTAAATATCTTCTGCATTGACCCAACGAATATCAATCTCGGAATCATTATCGATACCCGCATGTCCAAGGGCTTCAACGATACTCAGGTACGCATCATGAAGAGCGACGTACTTCCCTACGATAGCGATCTCAGTCTTCTTCGTTAAGGATTTGACCTTGCGAACAAGGCTCTCCCATTCCGTCATATCCGGTTGATTCGTGTTCAACTTCAAGTGATTCACAACATAGTCATCCAAACCTTGCTCGCGAAGCATCATTGGTACTTCATACAAGGTTTCTGCATCTTTACATTCAATAACTGCGGCTGGATCGATATCACAGAACAAAGCTAGCTTACGCTTCATATCTTCTGTCAATGAATGCTCTGTACGACAAACGATCACGTGCGGTTGAATACCTAGACCGCGTAGTTCTTTAACGCTATGTTGGGTTGGTTTTGTTTTGACTTCTCCAGCTGCTTTGATATAAGGAATCAGCGTAACGTGAACGTACATGACGTTCTCGCGGCCGATATCATTTTTCATTTGACGAATCGCTTCAAGGAACGGCAAGCTCTCGATATCCCCTACAGTACCACCGATTTCGGTGATAACTACATCGGACCCAGCTTCACGGCCTGCGCGAATCACACGCTCTTTAATTTCATTGGTAATGTGAGGGATAACTTGAACGGTCCCACCCAAATACTCCCCGCGACGCTCTTTGGTTATTACAGAGGAGTACACTTTACCTGATGTCACGTTCGAGCTTTTGGACAAATTAATGTCGATAAAACGCTCATAATGACCTAAATCCAAATCCGTTTCTGCACCATCGTCAGTTACGAAAACTTCGCCATGCTGGTAAGGACTCATGGTTCCTGGGTCCACGTTAATATAAGGATCGAACTTCTGGATCGTAACTTTCAAACCTCTGTTCTTAAGCAGTCTTCCCAAGGAAGCTGCGGTAATTCCTTTGCCAAGGGATGAAACTACGCCTCCCGTAACGAAAATGTATTTTGTCACTATGTACGCCTCCTAAAAGTTTTAGTATAAAACTGGCTTCGTAAGCATGGTCTTCGAGTTTATGCCAGAAAACTGACTTCGTAAGCTTGAACTGAAATGATTGTGAAAAGGTGCTTGAAAAGCTTGTGCTTGGCTTTCATATCAAACTGACTTCATAAGCATAAGCTAAACGTTTTCGCTAGAAAACTGGCTTCGTATGCGTAAGCTCTTGGGTGTCGCCAGAACAAAGGTGTGATAGCATTAGCTTCTGCTAAATAAGTGTTTTCATGAACAAATTACAAAAAAAAAGCGCAAAAAAACAAAAAAAGTGACACCCGTAGTGACGGGGCACTTTTTGAACGCATGCGCGAATTGTTAAGATTCTTTTAAAGCCCATGCAATAGTTTACTCTGAACGCGTAGTGACTGTCAAGACAAGTTATTTGTCGTCTTCGTCCTCTTCCAAATCTTCATCTTCGTCATCCTCATCGGATTCCAAATCATCTTCGTCGTCCTCAGTATCATCGCTCTCTTCGATACCCGCTTCGCCGAGATCTTCTTCGATTTCTTCGTCTTCGAAGAATTCAGTATCCTCTTCCGCTTCTTCTTCCTCTTCGGTTTCGGTACCAAATGCATCATACTCGTCTTCTTCTGCGTATGTATCTTCTTCTTCCGCGTAGACGTCTTCATCCAGATCATCATCTTCGTCGTTGATGATTCTAGGACGCTTCGCATTCCCAACCGCATCATCGGACTTCTCAACTGGATACCAACGCTTCAAGCCCCATAGGTTCGTACCTACACAAGCAAAACGTCCATCGATGTTGATCTCCGTATATAGCTGGGCAATCACTTGCATGACATTATCTTCAGAAAGCCCTTTTATTTTAGCAATTTCAGCCATAAGTTCACGATAGTAAAACGGCGTATTCGCCGACTTCAGCAATTCGAACGCCAAATCCACCATGGGCATTTCGCGTGCTTGCTCTGTGGTGATTTTGAGTGTGTATTCGCTGCTCATCTAAGGCACATCCTTTTCGATCTTTTCTTGACTACGTTATCTACCATAACCAATATCTTCATTAAGTAAAACCTATTTTTTCTAAAATTGCAACTACCCCACAATAAACGTCTACACCGACCTCTTAGGTCGAGTGCGTTTATCATGAAATATAGCCGAATTATTGTGAAACATATAAAATCTATATTTTGAAATACATGGCTGCCTAGCATCTAAAAACACCCCATGAAACGGAATACAAGCGAAGGTCCCCCTTCGCCTGCGACTGTACCCAAAGGAACCGCCACTGATGAACAGATGACGTTTCCGCTACCTGAGAAAGAGACACTCCTGCCCGCGCCTCTCTATGTATCCTATGTCGAACCTACGCATCTGACACGGCTTTGCACCCATTTATTTCTATAAAGGCGATGACACGGTCAAGTGAGATGACATGTACATAGGATAGGGGAGATATGAGTATATGTTGTAACGGGGGGATGGCACGATGGATACAGCCACCTTTCTTCATCTGCTTCATGAAGATCTAGGTCTTGCTAAACAAACAGCTAGAAAGCATCTCATCCATTTCGCCTCAAAGACGGACTACTTTGCCTGCAAATCAGAGCTCCTTCGAATGACGTCTGATCTCCCCAACCTTTCCATGGTTCTGCCGTTAGACATTATTCACGCCTTCTCCTGCACGCTGAGTCCAGATACCAAACTTCGAAGCTTTTCCAGCACGACACGTATCGAAGCGGATACGAAATTAATGTTAAATAAAGTTAAAGGCAGAAAAACCGTGCCGAAACGTGCTAGCATTTTATCCAGTTCACGCACGCGCACCATTCCTTGGGGGGTTGATCAAATCGGCGCTCCTGAAATCTGGAGCAAATCCGTCGGGCAAAACATTCACATTGGAGTCATTGATACCGGCATCGATTTCAAACATCCTGATTTGCGGAACTCGATTTCGCAAGGCATCAACTTATTAAATCGCAGATTAATGCCCCATGACGATAACGGACATGGAACGCATATCGCGGGTACGATCGCGGCGACAGGACGTAATTCCGGCATTGTTGGAGTAGCGCCCCGGGCGATCATTCATCCTGTTAAAGCTTTTGACCAAAATGGAAGTGCCTATGTATCCGATATTATTGCTGGTATCGATTGGTGCGTCCAAAACGACCTCGATATTATTAATATGAGCTTCGGCATGAAGACGTACAATCCGACACTGGAGCAAGCGGTTCTTAACGCCTATTACAGAGGGAAGATTATCGTAGCCTCTTCTGGTAATGATGGCAGAAAGAAAACAATTGATTACCCCGCTCGGTTTTCCCAAGTGGTCTCCGTAGGAGCGACAACACGGATGGGCAAGATTGCTCCCTTCAGCAATCGCGGGACACAAATCGACATCTATGCCCCTGGCGAGCGTGTATATTCCGCTTGGATAGGCGGTAAATATAATGAGCTCAGCGGCACTTCGATGGCAACAGCGCATGTAAGCGGTGTTATCGCTTTAATGCTTTCGCTGCGCCCCATGTCGCCGCAGCAAATTAAGAGCGCGCTGCGCCGCTGCTCGTTTCCACTGAACAAGCGCGCGAACGCCCGCTGGCAGCCAGGGCAATTGAATGCCCAGCGAGCGATCCGCGCCGCGGGGCAGGAGTGAAAGGCGCAGGGTGGCACTCTGCGCCTGAAAAGCGAATAAGCTCCCCCTGACCACTGTGTCAAGGGGAGCTTATTCGTGCTGAGCGGGTGTTACATCCGCTCAGGGGCGGATACGCCAACAACGCGGAGCGTGTTGGCTAGGGT
Organism: Paenibacillus sp. J22P51; assembly: GCF_059692215.1. Taxonomy (NCBI): domain Bacteria; kingdom Bacillati; phylum Bacillota; class Bacilli; order Caryophanales; family Paenibacillaceae; genus Paenibacillus; species Paenibacillus sp. J22P51. The sequence continues at coordinate 16,898 of NZ_JCAUAZ010000014.1, forward strand.
CGTGCGAAGCGCGCCGAGCAAGGCGAGGCGTGCTTGGGTTAAGGCTGCGTCATCTGTGATGACGTAGTGGCCTCTATAGTAGCTATGGAACTGGCTTGCCAGTTCGTACACATAGCGGATCAAGCGGTGCGGCGCGTACTGCTCAGCCGCAATGGCGATCTCTTCCGGAAGCTCGCCGATCTTGCGCAGCAAGTCGAACTCAGCTTCCGAAGTAAGCTGGGACAGGTCAACCTGCTCCAGCGGCAGTACCGCAATGTTCTGCTCTTCCGCTTGGCGGAAGATGCTGCAAATCCGTGCATGGGCATACTGCACATAGAACACAGGGTTCTCATTGGACTGGGAAACCGCCAAGTCCATATCGAAATCCAAATGCGAGTCCATACTCCGCATGGCGAAGAAATAACGAATCGGATCTACGCCGACTTCGTCCATCAAGTCCTCCATCGTAACGGCTTTGCCGGTACGCTTGGACATTTTCACCTTTTCGCCATTTTGGAATAAGCTCACCATTTGGGCGATCAGTACGACGAGTCGGTCTGCTTCGAAGCCAAGGGCCGTCATGGCGGCTTTCATCCGCGGGATGTAGCCATGGTGATCAGCGCCCCAAATATTAATTAAGCGGTCATAGCCGCGCCCAAATTTGTTGCGGTGGTAGGCGATATCCGGTGTGAGGTAGGTAAAGGAACCGTCATTTTTGATCAAAACACGATTCTTGTCATCCCCAAGCGGTGTGGTATTCAACCACGTTGCGCCCTCTTCTTCATAGATATGTCCATTGTCCCGAAGCTCTTGAAGCACAGGCGGGATTAAGTTATCTTCATATATCGACGTCTCGGAGAACCAATTGTCGAAATGAACCCCAAAGCGGCCCAAATCGCGTTTGATTTTGTCGAGCTCTTTCTCAAGTCCGTAGGTACGGAAATAAGCACGACGCTCCTCATCCGGCAAGCTAAGTAGACGATCGCCTTCTGCAGCTGCCAGATCTGTTGCAAAGCCTTTAATATCTTCGCCGAAGTAGCCGTCTTCGGGCATTTCCGCTTCTTGACCAAGCGCTTGCAGATAACGTGCCTCGATGGATTTGGCCAAGTTGACAACTTGATTGCCAGCATCATTGATGTAGTACTCACGCGAAACGTCGTATCCCGCAAGATCCAGAACGTTACAAAGAACATCGCCGACTGCCGCTCCACGCGCATGACCCAAATGCAGGGAACCCGTTGGATTCGCGCTAACGAACTCCACTTGCACTTTAAGACCTTGCCCTACGTTCGATTCCCCATATCGGTCACCGATCTTAGCTACATTGGCAATTACCGGGTAGAGGTATACATTGTCCATTTTAAAATTGATAAAGCCTGGCCCCGCAATTTCCGCTTCCGAAATATTAGCTGCGTCTTTGTTCAGATTCGCAATGATTTGCTCTGCGATCTGTCTAGGATTCACCTTCGCAATACGCGTCAGCTGCATCGCTACATTCGTCGCAAAATCACCGTGTGTCTTCTCTTTCGGCACTTCCAGAATAATTTCTGGCAGCTGCGCCTCTTCCACGATACCTGCTGTGATCACAGCTTCTTTGATCGCTTGTTTCACTTTCGCTTTCACTTCATTAAGAACATCCATCTCGTCTTACTCCTCCTGAATTAACAACTTGATTCGATAGGCTCCCGCATGCGTGCCTGATGCATATAGATCATAGCTCCACCTCGTAATTCCGATCCCATGGATGGCCTCCGAGGTCAGCTTGTGTGTCTCAATTTCCAGTTCCATCCGAAGCTGTGGTGTGTGATAAAAGCCAGTCCGCTTCTCCCCAGGGACGAAGGTTTGCTCCGCTTGTACATCCCCTTGGCGTATAATACGGATCTGATTGTCTTCCAACTTAATGATCGTCACAGTCCGTCCTAGCTCATTCGGCTCTTCTTCATAGCGGATATAGGTATGATCGCCTTTGCGGTAGAGATCTCCGCGCGCCTTCTGCACCGTGGTCTCGCTCCCGCTTCGACTTTCGATTCGAATCCGCACCCGCTGCTTATCCGTCATGATTCGAGATTCCCCTCTTCTTCTGCACACATGGCACCTTATGCCAAGTGTAGGCATATTAGCTAATAGTTTATATGAAAGGATTCGTAAATTCAATGTATCCCTGCAAGGCCGCCGTTGGATTTATGCTCCACTGCCTCAAATTAGAAGCAAAAAAGCCTCCTTATCCGTTAGAAAACGGACTTGAAGGCTCCTGAGTTAATTCTTATAACGCTGGGACAGGCATCCCTATGGCTGCCCATTGCTCTTTGGCTGGTCCATAGGCACCGATTACAGGCAGGCCAGCCTGACGCATCAGAATCGTCAACTGACCGCGATGATGAATTTCATGTTTCAAGAAACTATATAGTGTTGTGCTGATCGTCCACGGCATTCCAAACATCATAACAACATCTTGCAGTTTCTCATCTGTAAGTTGCGTGCTGATCGCGTTTATAATGTTCTGCGTTGTTGTCCGATACGCTTCTGCAATGACAGCTGCCTGCGCAGGCGGCTCACTTGCAGCTGGCGGCGATTCGAATTTCAAACCCGTGCCGTACAGCATGCCGCGTTCTGCGTGAACGAGATGCCAAGCAATATAACCAAGCGGACGGTAGCCTTCGGCTTGTGTTTGATTAAGCGACTCATCGGTTAATGTATCCAACAGCTTTTGTGTTGTTTGCGCTTCTGCTTGAAATTCTTTGACTAAACTTTCAATGGTAGTAAACATATTAATAGCCTCCTAGTGGATGGTACATGGTACAGGTTCGCTTGCTTGGTGCGATTCATGTCCTGTCCTTATGTTTACAGTATAGCTAGGTGCTGCTGACAGCTGTATGGCAGTGTTTGATAGCTATTTTCTCAAAATGTGAAAGGATCGACGATCCACAGATAAGCAACCCTGGAGCAGCTGCATCATCTTAACGGAACGACGATCCCTTATTTAGTCAGATATGTCGGTTAAGACAAAGTTACGGAACGTCATTCCCTTATTCGTTCGAAATCCGCCGTCTTTGGCCTGAAATCGGAGAAATAGAGGAACTACGTTCCGTAACTATTGAAATATGGCAGTTTTCGGCTGCATAACGGAACCTCGTTCCGTATCTCCAGCGATAACTCATGGAAAGCTGCTTATAGCAGCTTATTTAATCAAATCTTCTACAAACCTAGGCAGCACGAACGCTGCTTTGTGCAAGCGAGGTGTGTAGTATTTCGTCGGGAATTCAGGGATTGCCGATTCTTCCACTTGCAGTGGGTCATGCTTTTTGCTGCCCATTGTGAAAGTCCACAGACCGCTTGGGTAAGTCGGAATGTTGGCACTGTACACACGAACGATTGGGAAAATTTCTTTCACATCACGATTAACCGTTTGGATCAAATCAGCTTTGAACCATGGGTTATCGGTTTGGGCAACGAAGATCCCGTCTTCTTTCAATGCATCGAAGATACCTTGGTAGAAGCCTTTGGAGAACAGCTCAACAGCTGGTCCTACAGGCTCAGTGGAATCAACCATGATGACATCGTATGTATTTTTGTGATCGTGAATGTGCATGTAGCCATCGTTAACGATAACTTCTACACGCGGGTTGTCCAGCTCACCAGCAATGGTTGGCAGGTACTTCTTGGAGTACTCGATGACTTTGCCATCGATATCAACAAGAACAGCCTTCTTCACTTTCGGGTGCTTCATAATTTCACGAATAACGCCGCCATCTCCGCCGCCAACTACAAGTACGAACTCTGGGTTCGGGTGAGTTACAAGCGCAGGGTGAGCAACCATCTCATGATAGACGAACTCGTCTTTCACGGTTGTCATAACCATTCCGTCCAGTGTTAGCATCGTGCCCCACTCTTCGGTTTCGATCATGGATAGATCTTGGAAATCCGTTTGCTCTCTCACATATGTTTCTGTTACTTTCGCTGTGATTCCGAAGCTATCCGTTTGTTTCTCTGTGTACCATAATTCCATGTGTAACCCTTCTTTCGCTTCTCTATTTGGATGAATAATTCCTGACATTCGTTATCTCTAACAGTGTTCCACCAGTTGGAAAAGTCATACGAGTTCGAGCTTTATTTCCCAGCCCTCTCACACGCACAAATTGTATTATAGTTCATTGCCCCCAAAATGCAATATTTTCCTAAGCTTTTCTCACCATCTAACAAAAAATATTTACAATTCGTTGAATACGGACTGCCATGCTTTTCCATACTGGATAGTAGCGCCTTCGGGCATAGAGAAGGGAGGCATGGGAAGTATGTCTGAGAACGAGAAGCCCCGGCAACAAACATCCGAATCACAATCATCTAGACGGAAAGATGAGATCCCTGCTTCTATGCGTTGGATGCGGCGGATCAAGAAGACGTTTTCTTTCTTTTTCACGCTCAGCCTGTTGTTGCTCATTGGAGCAGCCGCCTTTCTAGTATATTTGCGTTCCCAAACGCTTCCGGTTACCAAAACGATGCAAACTTCCCAAATGTACGATGTACATGGCGAGGTGATTGACACCTTCTATTCGGGTCAGAATCGACAGGTCGTTCCATTAAACGAAATTTCACCCTACTTAATACATGCAACACTTGCTGTGGAGGACCAGCATTTCTACGAGCATTTCGGCGTTGATGTCAAAGCTGTAGCACGCGCGGCCATTGTGAATGTCCAAGCGATGGCAAAGGTACAAGGAGCCGGCACGATTACTCAGCAATTAGCTCGGAATTTATACTTAACTCATGATCGTACGTGGACGCGTAAATTCAAAGAAACGGTGTATGCCGTGCAAATGGAAATGCAGCTCAGCAAAGACGATATTCTGGCTGATTATTTGAATCAAATTTATTATGGGCACTCCACCTATGGGATTGAGACCGCATCTGAGCTGTTTTTCGGCAAGCATGCCAGTGAGCTAACTTTAGCGGAAAGCGCCATGATCGCTGGGGTTCCGAAAGGACCGCGTTACTATTCCCCCTATTATGATCTGCAAAATGCGATGGATCGGCAAAAAATCGTCCTCCAGACAATGGTGAACAGTGGTTTCATTACTCAAAGCGCCGCCGATGCCGCAGGCAGGGAGAAGCTGACGATTCAGCCGTTACAGAAAAAGAAGCCCTCAGCAGCTCCTTATTTCCGGGATTATGTACGTAATCTAGCGACGGAAACGCTCGGCATTTCCGAAGAACAATTCGATGAGGGCGGCATTCGCATCTATACAACGCTGGATAAGAATTCTCAGCAAATTGCTGAGAATGTCATCACGAAGCAGCTCGAAGGCAAGCCCGAGCTGCAAGCCGCGCTGGTCGCGGTCGACCCGCGGACGGGCGAGATCAAAGCCATGGTCGGCGGTCGCGACTATACGGAAAATCAGTTCAATCGCGCTCTCTCAAATACGCGACAGCCAGGTTCTTCCTTTAAACCATTCGTCTATATGGTTGCCTTGATGAATGGCTTCACCCCTGTCAGCATGGTCAAAAGTGAGCCGACTGTGTTTACTTATGATGATGGACGGCAGCAATATACGCCGCGGAATTTCAATGACCAGTATACAAATGGGAATATTGATATGCGTCAGGCGATTTCGAAGTCGGATAATATTTATGCGGTGCACACGATTCTCGAAGTGGGTCCTCAGAAGGTCATCGACTTCGCGCGTAAGCTGGGGGTCGCTTCACCGATGAAGCCGCTCCCGTCTCTAGCGCTAGGTTCCTTCCCCGTGAGTCCACTGGAGATGGCTTCGGCCTTTGCCTCCATTGCGGATCAAGGCATACATCGAGAACCTACTGCCATTTTGCGAATTGAAGATGCGAATGGCAGAGTCTTATATGAAGCGAAACCAGTGGAGCAGCAAGTGATTCCACCTGCAGTTGCGTATGTGATGACGAATCTAATGGAGAGCGTATTCGAGGAGGGTGGCACAGGCAACCGTGTCGCTAGCACCATAAAACGGCCGATTGCCGGCAAAACCGGTACAACCGATACAGACGCTTGGCTCGTCGGCTTCACACCGGAGCTTTCCACTGCTGTCTGGGTTGGCTATGACAAGAGCCGTAATATCACAACGGTGGAATCTCATCTAGCCTCCCCGATCTTCGCGGATTTCACGGAACAGACCTTGGATGCAATTCCGCCGAAGCTGTTCCCGATCCCTGAGGGTGTATCGACCGTTTATATTGATCCTGCGAGCGGCAAATTGTCCAACGAGGACTGCCCGAACGCCAAGATGGAGGCCTTCCTCGCTGGCACGGAACCTACCACGTATTGTACAGGTAAGCCTGCTAATCCAGGTGCGGCGGGCGGTCAAAAAGCCGGTTCCAAAGGAGATAACGGCTCTTGGTGGAATGACCTTAAACGTTGGTGGAATGATTAATTTATCAGTTAGAAGACAACACAAAAAGGCAGTACTAAGCGCGTCTTAGTCCTGCCTTTTTGCTGTCCTAGTATATGAGGTAACATACACTAGGGTCTAGTATACCCGCTTCGACATTACGTAACAATGGATGACACATAATGTTCATATTCTCCATATCCGGTATAGAAACCTTAGGAGAGTGCGTCCTTGAGGCTTTGTTCGGAGCGATTCCACCAGTCTTCGTTGTGCGCAATCAATTGGTTGCGCAGGGCTGCTCGCTCACTGTCAGATAACCCCTCTAGGATAAATTTACGCTTCATCGCACCGTCCATTTTGTTCACGTGCTCCGCAAGAATCTTCCATCCGCGGCGCGCTTCGGTATCGATTAACATTTCGCAAGCTGACATCCCCGCATAGTAGGCACCCTCTTCAGTTCGATCAACGGCTACCCACACAATCCACGCTTTACGGCCATTCGGGACATCCTCTTTGTTCGTGGAGAATTTGATCCCTTTCTCGATCTTACTCTTGGCGTGAAGCGTTCCTTCATCTAGGTACGCTTCATCCCCGTCAATAATGATACCCGAGACATTACTGAGATCAATTGCTCCTGCACCAAAGCCTTTGTGATTCACTTTCGAACTTACTATATTTAAGGCCAGCTTCTTCTTATCCGCTTCCATTATGGCACCTTCCACTCTACATAAAGTTAAAATGACGACTTGCTTTCATTGTAGCGAAAGTCACCCGCTAGAACAAGGGGCGATGGCTCTTCCATGCCTATTTCTCTCATTTCTCACATTTCTTTCACCTCGCAGAAATATTCCCTAGGTTGTCTACATATACATGCTGTAGATGCTTGTTTAGGCGGGGTGAATCTCATGGATATGAATGCTCTATTCAATAGCCGCAAGGTACAGTGGTTTGCTGTCATGCTCCTTGCTGCCGGCGCAGTGTTACTAACGAACACCTTGCTCCCCTCCACACCAAGAGGGACTGTTCCTGTCGTCTCTAAAGAGGTACCTAATGTTAAGACACCGGACATGCAGCCTGCAGATAATGGCAAACCAGTAGAAACCTCAACACCACTTAGTTATCGGATTGCCGAATATCACATGAACGTTGCCTACACACCAGAAACGCAGCAGCTCCAAGGGCAACAAACGCTCACGTGGGAAAATCCAGGATCTGTTCCTGTACAAGAAATTTATCTGCATCTCTATCCGAATGCTTTTGCTTCAAAGAAAACGACGTTTATGCGCGAATCCGGCGGAAAGCTGCGGGAGGATGAAGCGAAGGCCGAAAGCGGCGGAAGCATGGAGCTGTTATCAGTGAAATCAGATACTGGCGATGATCTCACCAAGCGGATGACGTTCGTGCAGCCGGATGACGGCAATAAGGACGACCATACGCTGCTCAAAATCCCTTTGCCTAAACCTGTAGGATCAGGAGAACAAGTAACCATCACAACGGAGTTCCTTGTTAATCTGCCTGCAGCCTTTGCCCGAATGGGGTATGTGGATGATTTCGTTATGGCAGGGCAATGGTTTCCGAAGGTAGCTGCTTACGAACGCAAGGGCACAAGAGGACGTACGGAGCCTGGCTGGGATCTTCATCAGTACCATGGCAATTCCGAGTTCTATGCCGATTTCGGCATGTATGATGTGAAAATTCAGGTACCCGCAAATTACATTGTGGCGGCCACTGGCTTTCCTGTAAAGCCTGCTGTGACGGACAATGGTATGAAGACGTACCAATTCTATGCCGAAGATGTCCATGATTTCGCTTGGTCGGCGTCTCCTCATTTCGTCTATGTGGAAGAGCCCTTCTCCGCCCCACAAGTTCCTGGGGTCAAAATCAAGCTTTATCTCGATCCCAATCATCAAGATTTAAAGGATCGTTACATGTATGCTGCCAAAAAAGCGCTATCGCGCTATAGCCAGTGGTACGGAACGTATCCGTACTCAACGCTTTCCATCGTTGTACCACCACCTGGCGGGAATGGCGCCGGCGGCATGGAATATCCGACCTTGGTCACCGCTTGGGGCGCCAACGACAAAGATCCAGACTTAGAACTGGAACGTGTCGTCGTCCATGAGATCGGTCACCAATTCTTCTACGGGCTTGTCGCCAGCAATGAATTTGAGGAAGCTTGGCTCGATGAAGGCTTCACCTCTTATGCAGAAGATAAAGTCATGGAAGCTGAATATGGCGATGCGCCTAATTTGCCTGTCGAATCCAGCTACGTCACCTCACCAAATGGGCTGCAGAAGGACGCATGGGCCTACACAGGCCATGATCAATATGCGGAAAATGTGTACACACGCGGCAAGCTCGTACTGAAAGCGATTGAGCAGCAGGTCGGCACCAAAGTCATGGATAAAATTATGAAAACCTATTTCCAAAGATGGCAATTCAAGCATCCCTCGACGAAGGATTTCCAACAGGTTGTGGAGGATGTCAGCAAAACGAAATGGGATGATTTCTTCAATCAGTATGTGTACGGCGAGATGATGATGGATTATTCCGTCGCGAGTGTCAACGTTCGGCCTCAGGGCAGTAAGGGATCCGAGACTTACGAAAGCACGGTTCGCATTGTTAAGCATGGCGGCAACTCGCCGGAGGTGCCGATTCTGTTCCATTTTGCAGATGGCACAACGCTTGATAAAACATGGGATGGCAAGGAAGGCAGCATCGAATTCAAATTAACGCATACATCCCCTGTAGACTGGGTGCGAATCGATCCTAAGTACACGCTCATACTCGAAAATAAGCACATCAACAACTTCTATCAAACACATTTAAATACTAAGTGGCAAATTCGGTGGAATCTCGGCATTATTCAACTCCTGCAAGCCATATTCGGCTCAGTAGCCTGGTAAGGACTTGGCTTACTTCTTATGACAAACTCTGAGGAGGGACCCTCGTTGGCCACCTATATCAAATCCGGCTTCAGGGCAGCTATGGCGCAGCCTTTTGCCACCATTATTTTATTCCTATATCAAATGGGTTGGGGTATTCTCCTGTATAAGCTTGTGCAGGGAATACTCATCCCCCTCATGCATCGTTTCCCTGGCGCTGAGCAGCCCAAACAGGCATTGCAGATCTTTCTAGCTGAAGGCCAGTTTCAGTTACTCAAAACAGATCTTAGTTATTCTTATCTATGGTGGTTCGCTGCTCTCTTGTGTGCCCGCATGCTGCTAACCCCCCTCTTAAATGGTGGTGTTTTCTATTCACTAACACACGTTCACCAGAATGCTGGTTACCGTTTCTTTCGCGGGATGAAGCAGCTCTTGCTCCCTTTCCTGCTTGTGTATCTTATCCGGATCGCACTTACCCTGCTTCCACTCATCTGGATATTCCCCAAAGCCACTTATATTCTAGGGCATAGCACTTCCTACGAGCAGGTTGTTCTCAAGCTTCTGCCCTGGATTCTCAGCTTACTGGTCTACGGATTTCTCCTTCAGCTTCTGTTTATGTATGTCCAATTCGCGATCGCAGCCAAGTTAGGTATCACATCGACTGTCATCTCTTTCTTTCGACATTCGCTGCCGATTGTCGGACTTGCCATTACCCTTTTACTCTTTTCAGGACTATTGGCAGGGGTCACGGTCACCGCCACCTACCTGTGGGCAGGTCTAGCAGCGCTAATCATTTACCAGCTGTACCCCCTCTTCCACATTTTCATCCAAATCTGGGGTATTTCCTCCCAATATCAGCTTCTTTCTGCCAAAATATCCAATTAATATCCAGCAAAACAGCGAATAGGCAAACATTCTCCCCTTCTCATTGAGAAAGGGGCTTTTTTTTGTCTTTTTTCCGAACTATTTCACTTATTTTCAGCCTATTTTTCAAACATAAAAGAGGAATTTCATTTTTTATGACGAATAAAAAGGACTAGCATCAAAAACCAAATATTTCATGCCGAATTCCTCAGTTTATGGGGAAACGGGGGAACCACTCCGGGTGAATTGATCTTGCAAGACAGGGATCATAGGGAACCTTCAACCGAACCCTCCAGCTAACCTCGTAGGCACCGGAAGGAGACAAGCAGTTGAAGAAAGTTGTTGGTCTTGTATTTAGTCTTGTTTTGTTTTTGAGTGTTAGTGTAGGAAGCGTTTTCGCAGCATCCGATATGGATAAAGCGGTAGACGAGCTTGTAGGAACTCCTTACAGATGGGCAGGAACGACAACCAAAGGATTCGATTGCTCTGGTTTCACGTCCTACTTGTTCGGCGAGTTCGGCATCGATATTCCACACAGCTCCAAATCACAAAACGGCGAAGGCTACTGGGTTGACAAAAAGGATCTTCGTAAGGGCGATCTTGTATTTTTCAACACGGATGGCAGCGGTATCTCTCATGTAGGGATGTACCTCGGAGACGGTGAATTCGTTCACTCCGCTACGAATCAAGGTGTTGTTAAGAATAAGTTGAGCGAATCCTATTATGCGAAGCGATATGTATCCGCCAGACGAGTTCTGTGGGATGATATCTACAATCAACTAACTGCTGAATCCAAGTAATGTTCTCGGCACAGATTGAAGCCCTGCAAGCTTAGCTCGTAAGAGCGGCTTGCAGGGCTTCATTCATTTGAACGGGTGTATCGGCGTATACTAGAAAGTAAACAAGTTGAGTACACAAAGATTAGTAATAGCCCTGGGCTTTGAGGAAGGATTGGCTGGTATGGACACCACACAAAATAATACAACACCCCCATTTCCCGGTATTATACGATCCATCGACGAGATTAGAGCAGATATTGGGGAGCCGCATCCTGCGGTTCAACATAAGGTTATCAATCAAATCGACGAGCACGCACGTGCATTCATCGCAAAATCGCCTTTATTCTTCTTCTCTACGTCGAATGCGAATGGCTCGAGCGATGTGTCCCCCCGCGGGGATGCTGCAGGATTCGTACGGGTTTTGGATGAACGCCGCTTTATCTTCCCAGAAAGACTTGGCAATCGCCGACTAGACTCGATGCAAAATCTGCTAACCAACCCGGAAGTCGGCCTCCTGTTCATCATTCCAGGTGTTGAGATGGTACTCCGCGTCAATGGTCGCGCTTGGCTGACGAAGGACGAGGAACTGCTGTCGACTATGCAGCTGAACGGGAAGTCACCGATCGCCGCTGTCGGCGTCGAAGTACAAGAATGCTTCGTGCATTGCAGCCGCGCGCTCAAGCTGTCGAAGATTTGGGATCAAGCTACGTGGGTATCCGAGCAGGAACAGCCGGACGGAATGGATATGTTCCGTGCGCATGTCGCGTTGAACGGGATTGCTTTGGAGGAGTAAGGTAAAGAGCAATTATACAAAATGTGTAACTTGACATAATATGTTAGCCAGCCTATAATAACGGCATGTCGTTTTCTAGGGTTCCGCGGTGCGCAAACACCGGCTGGTCCAAGGGAAAACACACAGCGGATACGCTGTGGTCACGGAGGGAGAAAAGCCCGGGAGTCTATCGCAGCAGTGCGATATTCCCGGGCTTTTCTTTGTTTTTTTATGGGACTGGCGACATAATACCTACATGAAGGAGTGTTCATTATGGCATGGTTATATTTAGTCATTGCAGGTGTGTTTGAGGTGGCATGGGCCATCTCGCTGAAATTTTCCAACGGATTTACACGGCTCGTTCCCACTGTTATCACAATTCTCGGGATGATCGTTAGCTTTTATTTCTTAGCCTCGGCCACGAAAACCTTGCCCATCGGAACGGCTTATGCCGCTTGGACAGGAATCGGCGCCGTCGGTGCGATTATCATTGGCACACTTTTCCTCAACGAGCCGATCAGCTTACTGCGTATCCTGTTTATGGTCTTGATTTTGGTCGGTGTGCTTGGACTGAAATTCACATCCGGGCACTAGAGCGTGTCGACTATTAGACCCCACTCATCCGCGTGACAACATTGGCAATCCGGCGGAGGCGCGTCTCTTGTGTTTTCGCGTCCTCGACCTGTCGGACGAATTCTTTGCGCTTGGAGAAAGCGAGTGCTTCAAATCGCTGGGCTGCACCTTCTACTTCGGACAAAGCGGATTGAAGATCGGCTGGGACCTCCATCGTCCGAGGTGCAAGATCCAGCGCCAATGTGACCTCAACAGGGTCATCGGCCTTCAAGCCGGAGGCTTGTCTATGGGCTTCGCTAAGCGGGATCAGATATTCCCCTCCCATCACAGCGATTGTTGTCCGATACGTGTAACCGTTAAGGGTGACGGAAACGCTTGGCTTTTTTCCTCCTGCTAACGTGGTCATAACCTCTTCGGGGATGGAGATCCCGGTAGCATTCTTATTGTGGGCTTTCATAATGGTCGTATGGAACGTTACACTCATGGTAAATGCCTCCTACGGAAGGGTGAAGGTTGGTATGGATTATTTGATTGTATAGCTCACGTACCAGAAGCTGCCCCCCACGAATATCCGCAAATGTTGCGATAGCGGCCGAAAGATCTCATTCAGCTCTTCATAGGTAAAATAGTTCTTGAGAATTTCATGCTTGGAGCCGTCGGCTAGCTCGCGTCTTTTGTAGGTGTCTTCACTATCCGCATGGGTGATTAGCTCGCCGCCTCTTCCAGGTACATACACGTTATCCGCGATAAAAACCTGCGCACCGCTGCCCAACCGTTCGTGGAAGCCTTGTAAAAAGCTGTCGATCCGATTGCGTGGAATATGCGAGAACCAGAAATTCGCCAGCCCGTAATCAAACTCCCCTTGTATCTCGGAGAGCTCATACGCATCGCCTTCTCTAAAGGCAGCATTCCCCTTCGGCCATGGCTTCGACTCTGCAATGCGCAGTACCTCTGGTCGTATGTCTATCCCTACAAGCTGCGTCGCTGTTTCAGCAGCAATTTGTGTCCAATAGCCAGTGCCGCAGGCGATCTCCAGCACTCGGCGCCCCTCCACCTGCTTCTTAATAATATCGGACAGAAAGGCCAGTTCTTGCCTAAACTCCGCATCCTCGCGGTGATAAATCCGTTCATACTCCTCTGCTCGTGCACCGTAGTAGGCTTGCATGCTCAGCTTTTCCTGGTCCAAATGCGCCTGCTTCTCCTTCACTTCGTGAAGGATTCGGTGTCTCGCCGACAGCAAATCCGCAAAAATCGCTCCGCCTTGCGCAGCGTAATTCGCTAGCAGTCCCTGTGTCGCCATGACGATCAGCTGTGTCATCGACAAGCCCGTGTCTTCTGCCATCCGTTCTAGATCCGATTTCACTTTCTCAGGCAAATAAACCGAGAGTCTCTTCGTTTTGTCTTGTTTGTCTTCCATGTTTAGGTGCCTCCTTTTTTGATATTTTAACATATAATATGTACCATGTTAACAATTATTATGTTATATAAAATGGTTGCAGGTGTGCGCGCCTAACCCCGTCCCCCATTCAAACACCAATCTACCTAAACAGCATCAGCAGTCAACCGGCGTATTATTATGCGTAATCTACTAACCACCTTTCTCGCAAGTCGCCTCCACCGCGCTCTACACTGGATAAATACAGTAGAATCCCGTATTCGACCTCCAAAAATCAGCTTTGATTGGAGAAATCCACTCAAATATTTGAATTGAGCCCCAAATAGCTCGATTTCGGTGGTGTCTACTGTATAAATCCAATTAAACAGCCATTTCATCTCCCTAAATTAAAATTACACTGGATAAATCCAATGGGGAGGGGGTGGGGGTGGGGGTGGGGGTGGGGGTGGGGGTGGAGTTGGGATTGGGTTGGAGATTACTCAGTGAAGAAGGTGTCTAACCCCTTCAGCCGTTACAACTAACTATGGCGCAGCGCCAGCCAGCCACCCACCTCAACAAAAAAGCCGAGCCCCACCCTTCGGATGGACGCTCGACCCTATTACATCAGCTGCCGTTCCTCGCCATAGCGACGTTTGAGCTGATTCAAGAAAAATTGCAGTGAGAGGAACAACGCAGCAAAGCTTGTTCCCGCGCTGAGAATAATCCACGGGTGCAGACGAATATAGCGTGCGCCGTAGGCGATCAGTGACAGCCATTCACCGGAGGTGCTGATGGTGATTTGGAAACCGGCTTCCTCGTCGCCGATTGTTTCCGTACCACCGAGCACGATATTGAATACGGCAAGCTGCCCGAGCAGGAAAAGCACCTGCATGAACTCGCTTAAGAAAATGAACATCATTTCATTTCTCATCGAGGGGAAAATATGCCGGAGTGTTCGGTGCCAGAACGAACCGCCCATGAGGCGGGACGCTTCGATAAACATTTTGCCACTATAATAGCGTGTCCGATCTGAAACCTGATGTGCTAACGGGAACAATCCAATCACGGTAATTAAGATGATGAAGGTGATACTGAACAACAATTTGTTGTGCGGGTCCGCTTTGGCACCGAGATCGAGCCTTAGCCCGTAATACATCCCCGCTAGCGGCGGATAAAGGAAAATAAATGCTGGCACCGCCGCAACCGCCCACTGTAAGGATCGGAGAAGGCCTCGGCCTCGGCCCGTCATCCCGCTCCACAATCCCCAAGGCAATGCCACGGCAAAACGGAGCAGGGTCAGCGCAAGTGCTGTGCCAAGCGTGTATTTTAACCCATTTAATAATAAGCTGAGCATATCGAAGCCCCGATGATCCGTTCCCAGCAGGAAAGTGCTATTCGGTGCATAAGGCGGGATTGCGTATCTTGTTTTACCGTCCTCTTGGTATTGGATCATGTTGATTTTGTCCTCTGGCGTAATGCCATGCGGCTTCAACCAGGACCCGAACACCATCACAATCAAGAAGAGTGCCAGGATAGCTATGGATACATAAAAAGCGGTAGAAGAACGTTTCCTCACGGTCTAGCCACCTCCTCTGCACGTACCACAAACCGCTTCCGCAGCAGCGCATACAGGATATGAAAGGCCATGGCAACCAAACCAAGCACCACACAGATCGCAGACATGGAAGTAATCCCCTGATAGATTGGCAAAATGATGAAGCCTCCCAAGCCCCCTATGCCGCAAATGGCCTCCGCGACCGCCATGCTGGCTAAGGCTAATGTCGTAGCTCGAGGCAAAATAGCCAACACATCCTCCATCACATTCCGGAGCACATGCGAAAAGAGCACCTCGCGTCGCGTCAATCCTTTGGCCAGTGCGGTTACAACGTAATCCTGCCCCAGCTCACGTGCAATGGCGACACGAAGTGTCCCATATATCGTCACCGACGGGATCAACGCAATGGTAAGGAAGGGAATGAGGAATGGCGTTCTGTCACCAACTTGAACGACTAGCAGTACATAGTGCCCCAGAAGTCTAGTGGCATAAATCGCACCCAATTGAATAAGCACAATCAAGAAAAAGTCCGGCAAACCGACAAGCAATGCATGAATGCCATCCAGAATGGCACCAATTCGCCTCGCTATCGAAGCCCATAACGCAAATAGCATACTGAGTAAGATCGCAAGCAGTAAGCCAGGTATGAAGTAGGTGCAGGTTTTTAACAGCATTTTAGGAATCGCTTGCGTCATCGCAACTTCTTTACGTGTATAGGGATCTCGGTATTTGCCAAAATCGCCATGTAAGAAGCCTTTCAGCTGGTCTTTGACGGTGTAGCCATAATAACGCCACGAAATGATAGGCTTATCTAGCGGAACAACCGATGATCTCAGCACACCTTTAATCGTCATAGCTGTGCCTTGGTATTCCCAGAACTTGCCGTAGGGGACCTCTAGCAGACCGCTTTTCTCATTCAAAATCTTACTGCCAGGCAGCATCTCACTTAGCTTCTGAATGCTAATGCTGGCATTGACTGTCACTTTGATCTGATCGGGCTGGACGGACAGGAACATCTGCCTAATATTACTTAATAAGAAAATACCGATCAGCGTGATCGCTCCCAGCAATAGCCAACGTCCTATTGACTTCAATCCGTGCCACCTCATTCATTATTTACCTTGGGTAAAATAGATTTCGTATTGGCTAAGTTTAACATGAAGGTTTTGGCGGGACTAGTCTATTCTGTTGAAAAAGAAAAAGCCTCCACCTCCCTGATCAAAAACCGGGAGGTGAAAGCATCCATAACCTTAAGAGCTAAACTGCGCTTGATGCAAGCGGCTGTACACACCACCGACTGCGATGAGTTCCTCGTGCGCGCCTTGCTCGGTGATTCCTTCTTCCGTCACAACGACGATACGGTCCGCGTTCTTGATCGTCGCGAGTCGATGTGCAATGACGAGTGTCGTGCGGCCCTTCGACAGCTCCGCCAAGGACATCTGGATCGCAGCTTCGGTCTCGGTATCCAGCGCCGATGTCGCCTCATCCAGGATGAGAATCGGCGGATTCTTCAAGAACATGCGCGCGATCGCGAGGCGCTGCTTCTGCCCGCCGGAGAGCTTGACGCCGCGCTCTCCGATCACTGTATCCAGTCCCTTCGGTTGGGACTGGATATACCCCTGCAGCTGCGCGCGCCGCGCAGCGTCCCAGATCTCCTCATCCGTCGCGCCTAGCTTGCCGTACGCAATGTTCTCCCGCATCGTGCCGGAGAACAGGAAGACATCCTGCTGCACGATGCCGATTTGGCGGCGCAGCGATTCCAGCTCGATATTGCGGATATCGAGGCCGTCAATGGCGATGCTGCCTTCGCTCACATCGTAGAATCGAGGCAGCAGGGAGCAGATGGTCGTTTTGCCTGCGCCTGAAGGACCGACGAAAGCGACCGTTTCACCAGCCTTAATCGATAGGTTGATATTATTCAAAACACGGGCTTCGTCCCCATAACCGAAGGACACGCCGTTGAATTTGATTTGGCCATCCAGGTGGTCTACCTTGATCGCATTCGGGTGATTGGCAACCTCCGGCTCCGTGTCGATGACCTCTACATAGCGTTTGAAGCCAGCAATCCCCTTCGGATAGCTTTCAATGACGTTATTGATTTTCTGAATCGGACCTAAGAATACATTCGTTAATAGTACAAAAGCAATGAACTCGCCATAGGAAATTTGCTTATCAATCACAAACCACGTGCCGCAGATAAGAACGAATACCGTAACGGAACGCATCAAAATGTAGCTTAGAGAGATGTTCCACGCCATGATTTTGTAGGACGCAAGCTTCGTCAATCGAAATCGGCCATTGTTCACCTCGAACAATTTCTTCTCATGAGATTCGTTCGCGAACGCTTGTACCACACGAATACCGCCGATGTTATCTTCGACTCGCGCGTTAATATCGGCTAGATCGCCCATCATGCGACGGAACGTCTTCGTCATTTTCTGATTAAAATACACCGCAATCCATAACAGGAACGGCACAATGACGAACGTTAGCAACGCAAGCTTCACATTAATTTGCAGCATAAGTAAAAGTGCGCCAATGAGCGTCATCACAGCAATAAACAGATCCTCTGGACCATGATGCGCAACCTCGCCGATTTCAAGTAAATCATTCGCCATGCGCGACATCAACTGCCCCGTTTTGTTATTGTCATAGAATCGAAAGCTCAGCTTCTGCAGATGGTTGAACATTTTCTTCCGCATATCTGTTTCAATGTTAATCCCCAGCATATGTCCCCAATACGTCACAACAAAGTTCAGCAGTGTATTCAGCGCATAGACGCCCAACAATCCTACGCACGCCCATATAATCCAAGCCCAATTCCCTGCAGGAAGCAATTTATCGATAACCTGATTGACGGCCAGCGGGAACCCTAGCTCCAGCAATCCAGCCACCACCGCACAAGTAAAATCCAATATAAATAACTGCTTATAGGGCCGATAGTACGAAAAAAACCTTCTCAACATGTGTCTATTCCACCTTTCGCATAATTGACAACCAACATTGCTTCGCGCATGTAATGGTTGCAACATTTGCCTATTATACCTGAAATCCCACACAAATAGGCAGCTGCCGGAGGACATGTATCCAATATTTTCATATAAATAGGTATATCATATCCTGGCTGTGGAGGCATGGAATCATGTTCAGCAACTCTATGGATACGCGAACTGCCATTCGCCTCGCTGCGATGTGCGGCCAAAGCTATACGCAACTGGAACAGGGGACGGAAGGCATTATTTTGCCTGCTACTTATCGAATTGTTACTCCCTTCACGGCAATATCCGTGCTAAGCGGGCGGGAACCATTCGGATTTATTGCGGAATCTGACAATCAGATTGTCATTGTATTTCGAGGGACTTCCACTACCTCAGATTGGATCTCCGACGCCATTGCTAGACAAACCGAATTCCCTTATGCCAAGCAAGGCGGCCTTGCGCACCAAGGGTTTCTAGATATCTATCAGTCTGCGCGTAAGCAAATTATCACTGCCATGAACAAGTTATCTGCTCACAAGCAGCTCTACCTCACGGGGCATAGCTTGGGTGGTGCACTCGCGACATTATGCGCCTCTGATCTGGCAACGAACACTAAATTCAAAGATCCCGCTGTCTATACCTACGGTTCACCTCGCGTGGGGAATACGACCTTCGCCAATCAATATAACCGTAAAACGGGCCCCCACTACCGCATCTACAATCGCAATGATATGGTCCCTAAGCTTCCACCGCTCGTTTATACCTCTCCGCTCACTGGTGATCTCTATCACTATATTCATGTAAAAAAGGGTGTTGAGCTCGACTTTCCAACCGGCTCGTTTGCTGGTAACCATGCGGTTAGTGGTTATTTCAATGAGCTCGCGAAGCTGGATCCGAAATACGCCAAGCTCATCTGTGCCAAAACGCCCGGCTTCTGCCCGAACTGAAAGAGACTATGGAGATGGCCCCATAGTCTCTTTTTTGCGGTTATAGCAGCTTCTTAGTGCGCCGTATTCTCTTGAACAGCGAAATGCTTTTGAATCAACGAAATTTGCCCTGAATGAATGCCTGTGTGATACATCAATCTTCCCACTGCTTCTAGTGGTGTTGATGGTCCCATCGGCGATTCTACAGATACGGTCCATGCCTCTTCAGGCAGGGCGCGCATCGCTTCAATCAGATAGTTGTTCGAAGCTGTCAGATCATCGACTAATTCCTGCAGGTTCGTAAATGAAGGTTTTACCTTCGGGCCGTTAGGACCGCCTGCTGTATAAAGTTTAATGCCTTCTGGAATTTTCACGCCGAAAAACCAATTCGCAAACATATATTCAACCTCAGCATTATGACGAAGCATGTAACCGATCGAAGCTGAACCCAATTCGAGGGTCAGATCAGCTTCTGGGAGCTTTTGAACTGTTTTATGAAAACGACCTTGAATCGCGTTCCATATCGGTAATACCGTTTCAAAACTCATGAATAAGCACTCCTTCGGGCTCGTATTAGGATGATTTCGCTGGTTGGTGACCGTCTCTGGCTACGTGTTCAAACTTCGTTGCTGCCAAATCGATATCGAATGCTTGACCGAAGCCAGCTACATAGCGGCCTTCCGTCGTCGAAAGCTCGAACAAAGAGAAGTCAAGCGTTTTCAAAACATTAATCATTTGCTTACCAAAACGCTCACCGAACAGCTCGAAAATATCTTCTTTATCTTCATTTCCAATATTAGCGGCTGTACATACGAAACGTGCACGTTGTCTTGCAAACAGGTTCTCTGTGGAAGCTTCATCTTCTATTAACATTACATCAACCGAAGGGTTTTTCTCCATATAACGGTAATGGTGTGCGATTCGACTAATGAAGATGTAAAGCTTACCATCCTTCTTTACAAATGGCGCATAGGATGTGAATGGTTTACCTTTATCATCTACCGTGCTTAGCATTAACGTTTTTAAGCCTTCGGAGAATTTCAAATACTGCAGCTTGCTGATTTCTAGATCCAATTGTTTCATTAGGACACACCCCTGCTTTTCTTTAGAATATGTATGCGGGGACCCGCACCATGCGCGCCATATTGAATGTCGGTTTCCACCTCGTAGACATGTCGGAGCAGATCGCTCGTTAGCACATCTTGCGGTTTGCCGTATTGAAAACGTTGTCCATTTTTCAGCACACAAATGTTGTCGCTATACGCGCTAGCATGATTCAAATCATGCAGAACCATGACCACGGTAAGGTTAAGCTCACGATTTAACTTACGGACTAGCTCCAACACATCTAGTTGATGAGCGATGTCCAGATACGTCGTTGGCTCATCGAGCAGTAATACTTTGGGACGCTGTGCCAACGCCATGGCGATCCAAGCTCGCTGTGCTTCGCCACCGGATAAGGAGTTTACAAGGCGATCCTTGTAAGTAAGCATTCCCGTTTGCTCGAGTGCCCAGTTAATGATGTCGTAATCTTCCCCATTAAAGCGTTCAAACCACTTCTTATGCGGCATCCGTCCATAGCCAACAAGCTCCTCTATGGTCATGTCCGCAGGACTTGTGTTGGATTGACATAGCATGCACATGATCCGTGATACTTGCTTCGTACTAAGTGATTGCAGCTCTTGCTGCGCAATGCAGACGCGACCGCTTTCACAGGGTATGAGCCTAGAAACGCCTTTGAGAATGGTCGACTTCCCGGAACCGTTGGGTCCGATTATCGATACGACTTCCCCTTCCTTGACATCCAGCGAGAAGTCATCCACAATCATTTTCTCTCCATATCGAATCGTTAAGGACTGTACATCAAGCACGGGCTGCTTCCCCCTTTCGCATCAGATACAGGAAATAAGGACCACCAATCATCGCCATCACAATACCAGAGGGTATTTCTAAAGGAGCAAATACGGTGCGTCCGAGCGTATCTGCAATCAACAGTACGAGCGCTCCGAGTACAACACTCAGTGGAAGCATACCGCGATAATCGGAACCGATCAGCATGCGTGCGATATGCGGGACGACGAGTCCTACGAACCCGACAAGCCCAACCGTGGATACTGATATTGCAGCTAGATAAACAGCGATGAAAGAAAGTGTGAAACGGATGCGTGTCAGGTTCTGGCCGAGGTTATGCGCCGCCTGTTCGCCTAAACGCAAGATATTCGCTTGGCGAATGCACAGAAGTGCCGCTATCCAACCAACGATAGAATAAGGCAAAATCGTCGTTACGCCAGCCATTCCTTTACCGGATAAGCTGCCATTCAGCCATTGAAGTGCCGTCGGAAGCTTGTCGCTATATAAAATAGAGAGCAGCCCGATGACACCGCCGAAGACGGCATTAACGGCAACGCCGGATAGAATGACCCTGATTGGTGCAAAGCCACTTCTTTTGCTCCACGCCCATACATAGACCATGATGGCCGCTAAGGAGCCTCCAATTATGGCAGCTAAGGGTACTAACGAGAAATAGGTGGGAAAAGCCAGCAAAATGAGCAATACAGCCACGGCTGCACCACTCGAAACGCCAGTTAATCCAGGATCTGCAAGCGGATTGAGCAGAACCGCCTGGAGTAAGGCACCGGAGGCCGCTAGGTTAGCCCCGATCACTAAGGCTAGAACAACTCTGGGGATACGAATATCCCACAGAATTGTTTGATTAGAACCACTGCCATGACCAAATACAGTAAGAAGGGTATCCATTGGTGAAATACGGACACTGCCTAGGCCGATGGATAGCAATGTGCCTACGAGAAGCAGAACACATGCAATCCCAATATACGTGACTTTTCTTTTCTGCTTCTCGACCACGAATGCATTCCCCCGTGTTTATTTATACAAAACTTGCGCTAAATCTTTGAAAGCTGCAGGTGCATTAACGATAGATGCGATACCGAAAAGATTGTAATCCAGTGGTTTAAATTTGCCGTTCTTGAACGCGTTCAATTTCTCCCAAGAGCCGTTCTTTTTCAAATCCTCTTCTAATTTCTTCGATACAGCCGCAGGATCACCATGTGCTACTAGCAAAATGACATCTGGATTGGCAGCAACGATACTTTCCATATTCAACGGCACATACGCTTCTTTCAGCTTAAGAACGTCGGAGACCACGTTTGAAGCTCCTAGTTGTTTCACCAAGCTGCCTGTGAACGTGTTCTCGTTCATGAACATCAAGGATTCAGCAGATCCGAAGAGGATAAGTACCTTCGGTGCTGCTTTACCTTTGCCTAGCTCACGCGCTGCTGTTTCTTCCGTTGTTGTTTTCTCAAGAAGTGCGGTTGCTTTCGCTTCTTGCTTGAATAATCTACCCAATACAACTGTAGAAAGCTTCAGCTCTTCTAAGGAATCCACTGGAATGTAAGCAGATGGCAGCTTCGCAGGTTGGAACTTCTTCTCCAAACTATCTTTAATCGACGCTGGTGAAACAATCACATCAGGCGTTAGCTTAGCAATTTGCTCCAAATCAGGTGCATGTGAACTACCGATTTTCGTCACATTCGCATACGCTGCCGGCATCTTGCTTGTCGTAGTTGGTACGCCAACTGGCATGACGCCAAGCTCATTGAGAATTTCAGAGATACCCACGGAGACGGTAATAACTTTAGCAGGGTTTGGCGTTTTGAACTGCGCGAGAAGCTCCGTCGCTTTGGCTTCATCAATTGCAACCTTTGGTACCGCAGTTGGAGCCGGCGTTACGGCAGGTGTTGCAGCTGCCTTCGCTGGAGCACTTGCTGCTGGTGTTGCAGCTGGTTTGGTTGTGGTCCCTTGGCCGCATGCGACTGTCAACGAGAGTAAAAGTACGGCCATACCTATTTTTACGGATGCCTGTTTCATGATTATTGAATCCTCCTATGTAATTGATAATGATTTTCATTATTAGTATAGTGATAATGATAATTGTTTTCAATAAGAATTTTTATGTCGTAATTTTGCGTGGCGAATTTCGTTAAATTTCGGCATGAAAAAAACCGTGAAAGGTGCGACTTCGCTACCCTTCACGGTCTATTTGGTTTCGTTAGCATTCCTATTCGAGCTCTGCATAAAGCGCCGATGACAAATATCGCTCACCGGTATCCGGCAGGATGACGACGATCGTCTTCCCTTTATTCTCAGGCCGTTTCGCCAATTGGACTGCTGCAAAAGCAGCAGCGCCAGATGAAATGCCGACGAGAAGCCCTTCGCTTTTGGCCAATTGGCGTGCCGTCTCCATCGCCTCTTCATTGCTAACGGCGAGGATTTCATCCACAACAGCCCGGTTGAAATTATCTGGCACAAAACCAGCGCCGATCCCTTGAATCTGGTGTACACCACGTGTACCACCTGACAATACGGGAGAACCGGCAGGTTCTACGGCAACAATTTGAACATCGGAATGTCGCTGCTTCAAGATCTCTCCTACACCAGTAATGGTGCCCCCTGAACCTACGCCAGCCACGAAAATATCAACCTTCCCGCCCGTATCTCGCCAAATTTCTTCTGCTGTTGTTGTGCGATGGATCTCGGGGTTCGCTGGATTGCTGAACTGCTGCGGGATATACGAGTTAGGCAGCTCAGCAGCTAACACTTTAGCTTTGCGAATCGCACCTTGCATGCCTTCGGCAGCTGGCGTAAGTACAAGCTCTGCGCCAAGCGCCCTTACAATTTTGCGGCGCTCCTCACTAAAGGAATCCGGTAGAATGATGATTAACCGATAACCCAACGCAGCAGCCGCAAAGGCAAGACCAATGCCTGTATTCCCACTCGTCGGCTCTATGATGACGGTATCTTGATTAATCTTCCCTCTGCGCTTGGCATCCTTCAGCATGGCATAGCCAATGCGATCCTTCACGCTGCCTGCTGGGTTGAAATACTCCAGCTTCGCGACGATTCGCGCTTCAAGCTCTTGCCGTTTATTGAAATTCCAGAGCTCAAGCAGCGGTGTATTGCCGATGAGCTCTGTTAAATTATTATATATTTTAGGCATGGGGGAACCCTCGCTTTCACGGGCATGGAATTAATCCTATACGTTTAGTTGGATAAATAAAGTATAGCACCTGTTTCGAGGGAAATTAAATCAATAATCCTGATGAAAGAGTATGGTATTTTCTTATATTGGGCGATTTGTTATACTATGCTCAGAGACGAGGAACGTCCTTTTGCCAATTTGGCGAGAGGGCGTTTTTTCATTTTAGTTGGAGAGGGAGGTTGGATCTTTTGGATTTCGAACTCGCACATGAAGCTTATATGGAGAAGCATACAGCACTTCGCAAAGGTGAAAGAAAGGGGCGTCTCCTGCGGGGACATAACCATGCGGAAAAGCTATTTCTTCAAAATGTCTGGTATCCATTGTTTCAGCATTTTGACCACTTGCATCCCGAGTATGAAATTTACGATTGGAATCGCAAATCGCAGTTTATTGATTTTGCTTATTTGACTCCTTTTGGTCGTTTCGGGATTGAATGTGATGGTTATCAAAGTCATGTGAAGGACATGGATCGTGAGAAGTTTAGCTATGCGCTGAATCGCGAAACATTTTTAACCGGCATGGGTTGGAAAATGATTCATTTCTCCTTCGATGATATTCAGCATCGCCCTGATGTTTGTCGGATGCTGCTGCATATGGTAATCGGCCCACGTATGATTCGCCAAGAAGCGACGAGCTTCACTGTGCTATTGGAGAAAGAAGTGCTCAGATTGGCATGGCAGTTGGGCAGTCGAGTGAGGCCAAAAGATGTCATCGACCAGTTCGATGTCGATTTCCGGACTGCGCGGAAGAGGCTTCAGTCAATGGTAGACAAGGGCTATTTGACTCCGGTTGTTCGAGGGGCGGATGTTCGTTATTACGAGCTCAAGAATGTTTCGTTGGATCATTTGTGAGGTAGACCGAGAGCCCACCCCCATTTCCCGGGCCGTCCTAGCTCAGCCTAGCCCACTTCCCTGACTAGACCCGGCCCCATTGGATTAATACAGTTAAATTCCATAATTGATGGCGGGAATTGTTGTTTGATTGGATTTATCCAGTAGATACCTCCAAAAACGAGCTGTTTTCGGCCTATTTTGAAAAATTGAATGGATTTGTCCAATTAAAGTCGATTTTCAGCCATCGAACACGGAAATCTACTGGATTTATCCAGTGAACGGATTGGCGTGAGGGGAGGAGTGGTGGTGTGGGTTGGTGTGCTGGATTGGCGTGAGGGGGAGTGGTGGTGTGGATTGATTGGTGTGCTGGATTGGCGTGTGAGGGGGAGTGATGGTGTGGATTGGTGTGCTGGATTGGCGTGTGAGGGGGAGTGGTGGTGTGGATTGGTGTGCTGGATTGGCGTGTGAGGGGGAGTGGTGGTGTGGATTGGTGTGCTGGATTGGCGTGAGGGGAGGAGTGGTGGTGTGGGTTGGTGTGCTGGATTGGCGTGTGAGGGGGAGTGGTGGTGTGGATTGGTGTGGTGGTGTTTTGGGGAAGTAATAGCGAGCCCTAGTCGGATTCATCAAAAGAAGAAGATCTATAGGACGAACATATGGTACACTGATTTTTAGTTCATAAAAATCATAAGCTAAAAGCAAGGAGAAACACTGATGAAACTGGTATCTTGGAATGTGAATGGCTTGAGAGCCTGCGTGAATAAAGGGTTTACGGATTATTTCAAAGAGGTGGATGCTGATTTGTTTTGCTTGCAGGAAACGAAGCTGCAGGAGGGTCAAATCGACCTCGACCTCGGCGAGGGATATCAGCAATATTGGAACTATGCGGAGAAAAAAGGGTATTCCGGCACGGCCGTTTTCTCGAAAGTGGAGCCACTTTCTGTCCGTTACGGTATGGAGGAAGACTCCGAGCCTGAGGGCCGCATCCTGACCTTGGAATTCGAGAATTTCTATCTCGTAACGGTATATACACCAAATGCGAAGCGTGATTTATCCAGACTGCCCTATCGGTTAGAGTGGGAGGATCGCTTTCGCGACTATTTAGTCGGATTAGATACGCTGAAGCCTGTCTTGGTTTGCGGTGATTTGAATGTCGCCCATAACGAGATCGACTTGAAAAATGCCAAAGGCAACCACAACAACTCCGGCTTCACCCTCGAAGAGCGTGGCAAAATGACCGATTTGCTGGCAGCAGGCTTTATCGATACGTTCCGACACCTGTATCCAGAGCGAACGGATATGTATTCGTGGTGGTCCAATATGCCAGGCGTTCGCGCTCGGAATGTGGGCTGGCGGATTGACTACTTCCTCGCGTCAGAGCGACTAGCTCCTAAGATTACCGAGGCATCGATTGCTTGCGATATCCTGGGGAGTGATCATTGTCCGGTGGTTTTGGAGCTGGATTTAGCCTAGAGAGCATGGCTGAGCCCAATCCCCGACTTAAGGAGGAGCGCCTGCTACGACCACGGTCGCTTCTGGAAATAACTACCTAAGTGGTAAGATCGAATCATATAGAATTCGATGAGCTGTGAGGGATGCAAAGTGAAAAGAAACCGAAGAAGAAGACGGAGTTGGGTATTTGGCATTTTGGCTTTTCTGGCCGTTGGGATCGCGGCTTATGCCTTATTCTTCTATGGGAATCCAGACGGCATAAGGGATCTAGGGTTTGTAACCGATAAGGGCAGCATGCCTGATCTGTGGTATCCCGTGCTGTGGACCCATGCGGTTTCTGCTGGAGTTGCGTTGGGAATCGGTTGGTTGCAATTTATCAAGGGGATTCGCCTTCGCACCCCGAACATTCACCGTGCAATTGGTTATGTGTACGCGGCAATGATTACGGCTGCAGGTGTGACAGGGCTATACCTAGCATTCTTTGCAAGTGGCGGCTTAAGTGCACAGATTGGTTTCGGGACACTATCACTCATGTGGTTGTACACGCTTTACCTCAGCTTAAAAAGTATGATCAGCGATCGCAATCCGCTCGCGCACGGTCAATGGATGCTAAGAAATTACGCACTAACCTGTGCGGCAATCTCCTTGCGCGTCATGACGCCTTTAGCGGGTGTGTTTTGGGGGCTTACGGATACAAATGATACGTTCGGTGTCATTGCTTGGCTCTGCTGGCTGCCGAATTTACTCATCGCGGAGATGATCATTCGCAGTGGGATTCGCAGAATTTCAAACCCTTTGAATGCTTAAGTTAGCCTACTTGCCATTAACCCCCTTCGATTTGGAAAGGGGTTATTACCTCTTTCTCCTCTTGTATACTAAGGTGATTTTGGATCGATCGCGAAAAGTGAATGTATATTCCCATCTGGATCAGCAAAGAAGGCAGTTACGTGTCCCCAAGACTTTGCTTTTGGCTCCATAATCGCCGCAGCCCCTTTGGAGACGTATTCCTGATAAAGCGCGCTCACTTCTTCCGGTGAGTCACATTGAAAATTGAACTCAAAAGCCTGCCCTTTGCGTGTTTCCAGAAACGAAGGATGATCATTCGTATTATCAGCCATAAGGGGAGTCGAGCAAATCGAAAGACGGACGCCGCTATTTTCAAATTCGACATACGCCGCTTCTTCCACCACGATTCGAAAGCCAAGCACATCACGATAAAAACGAGCTAGCCTTGCCACATCATTCGATAACATCGTGATGCCTTCTAATTGGATTCTCATCTTGCGATCCCACCTTTGTTCATTTATTGTTAAATAATACCACACAGAATAGATGGGATCAAACGTTCTCATTTAAGGTCGCTCCTGGCACAAGCTCGGCGACTTCCCATGGCGAGCCTGGTGACGATCCCTCCAGCCAATTTATAAATTCTGCTCACTTACCCCCGTTACTGGGTCGAACGTCAGCATTTTCGTGCCAATTTTATCGATGAAAAACCGATCATGGCTGACCGTAATCACAGCGCCAGGGAAATGAATCAATGCCTGCTCCATGACTTGAATACTCATGAGATCCAAATGATTCGTCGGCTCATCCAAGATGATGACCGCCGCACCAGAGAGCAAACATTTGGCTAGCGCGACCCGCGCTTTTTGACCGCCAGAGAGGTTGCCAATGAACTTGCTCAGATCCATCTCCGAGAATTGCAGCATGGCGAGGAATTTGTTCACCTTTTTCCGCGGCGCATCCAGGCCCAATCCATATGTATTCACTGCGTGGCTAACGGTATCCTTCGGATTCAACTCCTCCCACATACGGTTGAAGTACGCGTAGCTGACGCCTTTCTCCCAGATCACCTCGCCGGACTCCGGCTTCTCCTGACCTGTAAGCACCTTGATGAGCGTGGATTTCCCGCTTCCATTAGGGCCAACGATGACTAAGCGGTCTTCCTTTTGAATATCGAAGCTAACGTCTTGGAAAATGGTCCGCTCCTCGTAAGTCTGCCCGATACGCTTCACTTCGCACAGCTTGTCCGGGAACCGCAGTCTCTCGTAAATATCCGTGATCAGCACATTGACAGGGTGAGGCTCAATCCGTTTTTTGTTATCCGCTAGTTGACGCGAGAGTCGATCCTTGGACGACTTCTTGCTGGCGCGGCTATCGATGGCCTCCGCCTCCATGAGGAGCAGCTCTTCCTCCCACTCAAATTGGCGGTCGAGTTCCTTTTTGCGCATCTTCTTTTTGCGGATGTAGTCGGTGTAATTCCCTTCATATTCCTGAAAACGATAGTTCTCGATCTCGATCACCTGCGTGACCACTTTGTCGATGAATTCTCGGTCATGTGATATTAGAATCATCGCGCCTTTGAATCGATAGAGCCACTGCTCCAACCAAGCGATTCCTTCGATATCTAAATAATTCGTCGGCTCGTCCAGCAGGACAACATCAGGCAGCTCTATGAGCATTTTGGCCAGTGCAGCACGGTTTCTCCAACCGCCGGACAATTCATCAATAGGTTGATGCCGCGACCGTTCATTGAAGCCTAGCTTCGTAAGCACCGTATTAATCTCAACGGATACATTCCACCCGTCCAAATGCTCCATTTGCTCAAACAGCTCAGCCTGCCTGGTCAACAGCTTATCCATTTCCCCATCATCTGTTACGAAGCCGAGCTTCTCTCCAACTTCCTGCAGCTCGCGTTCAATCAGCGCAACTTGCTCGAAACACATTTCCAACTCTTGCTGAACGGACAAGTTTCCGGTCATTTCTGAAAATTGCGAGAAGTACCCTATTTTAACCTGCGGATCGATATCCACTTTGCCTGACGTCGGCTCTTCCTTACCCATGATCAGCTTAAAAACCGTCGATTTCCCGGCACCATTCCGTCCAATCAGGCCAATTCGTTCACCTTGACTTACCTTAAAATAAATATCGCGAAAAATCATCGCGTCTTCATATTTCTTCGTGACGTTCTCCAAACGAATTACACTCATGGCTATCCCCTTTTACCTGCATCATTCTAGGCTGATTATATCATGTTTGGGTTCACGACATTTTTATATAAAATGGTGTATTGTACAGTTGACTTCATGTATAGTATAAGTTACATTGTGTATATAATATTTTACATGGGGTAAAAATGATCATACAGGAGGCATGAAAGAATGTCCTATCAAGAGAAAAAGCATATCGTCTCATTCATAAGTACTTTGCTGATTTTTGGTTTCTATTGTTGGTATGTCTTTCAAAAGGTTCAGGATACGAGTATGGATACGACGGAAACTCTCCGCTTTTGGGCGGCAGCTATCTTAATCCTTATTCCGGTATCCATTGTAGCCAAAATCATCATTGCTATTATCTTCAATATCATCTTTCGCATAACGACCAAAGAAGTGGAACCTTCCTTCTCAGATGAACTCGACAAATTAATTGATCTAAAAGCCACAAGAAATTCTCACTATGTCTTTACGCTAGGCTTTCTTCTAGCCATGGGATCGCTGGTGATGAATATGGCGCCAACCACGATGTTCATCATTCTGATCTTCTCAGGGTTCTTGTCAGAAATGGCCGGTGTGTTCACATCGCTCTACCATTATCGGAAAGGAGTTTAAGATGGGCAAAAGTCTTATTAGCAATCACATACGGAAATTACGTTTTAATCAAGATGAAATGACCCAACAGCAGTTGGCAGATAAAGTTGGGGTAACAAGACAAACCATCGTCGCTCTTGAACAGGGCAAATACTCCCCTTCTTTGGAATTGGCTTTTCGCATTGCTCGTGTTTTCAAATTACCGTTGGAAGATGTGTTTTTTATCGAAGAGGAACAGGTCTAAGAAAGATCAATTCCCATCCAGGAGGGGTTCGAATGAGAGCAATTGTATGTACGAAGTACGGAACACCCGAGGTTCTTCAGCTCAAAGAGGTAGCAATGCCGACACCTAAGGACAATGAAGTACGGATTAAACTGCATGCAGCCATTGTTACGCCATCGGATTGCGCGTTCCGTAAAGCCGACCCTTTTATCATCCGATTCATGTATGGTCTGGGCAGACCGAAACATACGATTCTAGGCGTGGAGTTGGCTGGAGAAATTGACGCGGTGGGTAAAAGCGTGA
Organism: Paenibacillus sp. J22P51; assembly: GCF_059692215.1. Lineage (NCBI taxonomy): Bacteria > Bacillati > Bacillota > Bacilli > Caryophanales > Paenibacillaceae > Paenibacillus > Paenibacillus sp. J22P51. Next base: position 47,394 of record NZ_JCAUAZ010000014.1, read on the forward strand.
CGTCCTTCCGGGTTGGCGACCGCGTTTCCGGTATTAGTCCGACAAAATTCGGTGCCTATGCTGAGTACACCTGTCTGCCCGAAACTGGCACACTGGCTATCCTTCCAGCCAATGCGAGCTTTGAAGCGGCTGCTGGCCTCTGTGACGGCGGATTAACCGCGCTGACCTTCCTTCGAGATACGGCACAACTTCAACGGGGGCAAAAGGTATTGATCAACGGTGCTTCCGGCTCCGTAGGTGCCTATGCGGTACAGCTGGCCAAGTACTTCGGCGCGGAAGTGACGGGGGTATGCAGTTCCACTAATATTGCATTAGTGAAATCTTTGGGTGCTGACCAAGTCATTGACTATACACAAGAGGATTTCACCAAAAGCGGTCAGACTTATGACATTATTTTCGATGCGATAGGCAAGCGTTCATTCTCACATTGTAGAGGCGCGCTATCCTCAAGCGGGGTCTATCTCTCCACGGTTCCATCACTTGGCATCATGCTTCAGATGCTCTGGACATCCAAAATAGGCAGCAAAAAAGCCAAGTTCACAGCTTCGGGCTTACAACAGAAGAAAGAAAATCTGGTTTTTCTTGCAGAGCTTTTTGATACGGGAAAAATAAAAGCCGTGATTGATAGACGCTATCCGCTAGAGCAGATGGCCGAGGCTCATGGGTATGTGGATACAGGGCGTAAGAAGGGAAATGTGGTTATTACGTTTGGGAATCATCCCCTCACTCCAAATTCGCAAACAAATGCTGCGTATACTCCTTAATGATCGCGGACACCTCAACATCCTTCTTCGTGATTCGCCACAGATAGTTCGGGTATTTTTTATATTTGCCAATCGGTATCGTGACGACCTCCCTCTTGAATTTCTCCGGCATGGTAGTCACGATGTAATCCGTTGCGATGGTAATGGCATTGCCGCGGCTAACCATTTGCATGATGGCTTGAGTGTTATTCGTCGTTAATGCAATTCGGTTGCCAGTATCTCCTGAAATCAACTCCGCCGCAATCTTCTCAATATAAGTATCTTTATAAATAACGAATACTTCATTATGTAATTCTGAGCCCGTTATGGCAGTTAGAAATCGCAAAGGGGATTGCTTATTCACCACAATGACAGCTTCCCCTCTAATCACTGGCTCCCACGTGAACGATTCATCCTGACTCTCGCGAGACAGGGAGACGAACCCCATATCCGCTTCCCCTTTCATAACCTGATTCATCACCGCTGTATTATCGCCCTCCAGAAGTTGAACATTAATATGAGGATAGATCCCCATAAAAGTAATTGTTGAGTTCGTAACCAATGAAACCATACCAGGAATCGTAGCGATTACGATATTCCCTGTATTGATTGAATTGGACTTTGCGAGCTCGTTTCGCATATTACGGACGTTGGTTAGGATGGTACGTGCATATTTCATAGCTTTAAACCCATCCTGTGTAAGAGCAATGCCTCTTTTGGAACGGGTAAAAAGCGTAGCTTCTAATTCATTCTCTAGCTGACTGATGGATTGACTGACGGCAGGAACGGTAATACCGTGCTTTTTGGCCGTTTCAGTAAACGAACCAGACTCAGCGGAGTCAATGAAATACTGGAGTTGTATAATATTCAATGTCACTCATCCTTAACTTTTTGTTTATATTAGTAAATTAAACTTAAATATATTTTATCATTTGTCGATGGTATTATACAGTAACAGTCATTAACCTTGCCGAATCCCTCATAGGTGGAAAACGACATCTTTCGAATAATTACTAGGAAAAAGGGAACATCATTAACGACGATTGTCATATGTAAAGGAGCATCGCAATTGAAAAAAAATATTTTACAGGTATTTGCAGGTGAATTTCGCCGCTTTATCAAGAACCCCATGATGATCATCACATTCATCGCTGTTGCTTTAGTCCCTATTCTATATAGCGGATTTTTAATAAAAGGAACTTGGGATCCCTACGGTCAACTGGAGAAGCTGCCGATTGCTGTCGTCAATCTCGATCAAGGCGCTGATTTTGAAGGCGAATCACGAAACATAGGTAATGAATTCATGGATGAGTTACGCAAAAATGAAAACTTTTCCTGGGGATTTATGAGTGCTGAGGACGCGGCACAAGGCATGAGAAATAACCATTATTATGCCACCATTACGGTGCCCGCTTCATTTTCAGCAGACGCAGCCTCGATTACGAATGCCAATCCGAAGCAGGCAGAAATTATTTTCGAATCCAACAGTTATTACAACTTTGTTGCCGGTCAAATTGGGGAAAGTGCAACGAAGGAATTGAAAAATAAACTTTCCAAAACACTGACAGAGGCCTACTCTACAAGCATTCTGTCCGAATTTGAAACCATTTCGAACGGGCTCAGCGAAGCTGGAAAAGGTGCCTCCGATCTGGGCGCTGGTGCAAAATCCTTAAGTGATGGGATTCATCAAGTAAAAACCAATTTGGTCATCCTTGCGGATGGAACCAAGCAATTGGACGACAATGCTGGTTTGCTGCAAAAAGGAGCTGCGGGGCTCAGCTCAGGCGCTTTGGAGGTCAGCAAGGGTGCAGCTGCGCTATCGAGCGGAGTGAACCAATTGCAAGATGCAGGCGCACAGTTGGAACAAGGTGCTCAGAAAACCTTAGCAGGCACCTCTTCCTTAGTTTCGGGGTTGCAAGCCTCCCAAACGGGAGCGGATCAATTGGTCTCGGGCCTTACCTCCGCTTCCGCAGGAAGCACGCAATTAGTAGAAGGTCTTACATCGGCCGTAAGCGCTAGTGATAAATTGGAGGACGGCTCCGCTCAGCTTGCCTCAGGTCTTGAGGCATTCGTCGCGGCGCATCCCGATCTAGCTTCGAATGCTACAGTTACCAAACTCCTTGCAGCCAGTAAAGAGGTCGCTGAAGGAAACAAAAAGCTGCATGACGCCGAGAAGAAGCTTCTCACGGGTGGTCAGGCCGTAGCTACTGGCACTGATAAGCTAGTAACTGGAGCTGAGAAACTCCGTGACGGACAAAAACAATTAGTTGCTGGAGCCACTCAACTACAAACAGGGCAACAGCAGCTAGCTGATGGCTTGCACACATTCAATTCGAACTTGCCGCAGCTAACTGCTGGCGGCACCAAGCTGCAAAACGGCGCCGCGCAAGTCAGCACCGGTGCCGGAGAGCTTGCTGGCGGTATGACGCAAATGAGTACGGGCATCCATAAAGTGGCCAGTGGCGCCGCGCAGCTTAATGAGGGTGCGACTGAGCTGGATGCAGGTGCACCGAAATTAGTGGATGGCAGCAGTGAACTAGCTGCGAAATTGAATGATGCTGCCAAGCAGACCGCAGCTGTCAAAGCCGATGACAAAACGATTAAGATGCTGGCAGAACCCGTGAAAATCACAGCAAATGACAACCGGAAGGTTGCGATCTACGCGAATGGCATTGCCCCTTACTTCATTTCCATGGCGTTATTTGCAGGCTCCTTAGTGTTCACAACCATCTACGCAGCCAGAAGCACATCCACGCCAGGTGCATACGGGCTCCGATTACTGGTTAGCAAGCTGTTAACCTTTAGTCTGATGAGTACTTTCCAAGCTTTGATTGCGACGACCGTCCTCACTTATGTCTTAGACTTGAAGGTACAGAGCATTCCCTTGTTTTATGTCTTTACCTTCGTCGTCGGCTTGACCTTCATGCTGATCATTCAAATGCTGGTCACATGGCTGGATCAGCCGGGTCGATTCGTAGTTCTGCTGCTGATGATTCTCCAGCTAGCTTCAAGCGCTGGGACTTATCCGCTTGAGCTGCTGCCGAACTGGGCACAAGCCATTCATCCTTGGCTGCCTATGACCTATGCGATTCAAGGATTCAGGTATGTCATTTCCAGTGGTCAGTACACTGAAATGTGGCATCAAGTGGGCTACTTAAGTATCTATCTGGTGGCCTCCTTGATCCTAACAAGTGTTTACTTTCTCTCTCGTAAAAAGAAGGAAAGCAACGACGATGAGCAGCTAATGCCTGTTACGGTGTGAGTAAATACGAAGGGCTAGGAGTCCCCATAGGGGTGATTCCTAGCCCTTTTTGTTATTACAGATGCTAATACGCTGCTGAGGAGCAGTTCTTCAATAACGTTTTAACAAAAATCGCCAAAAATCAACAAAAAACACCCGACATATGGTACGATTCATGTATCTAATGAACTATTGGAATAGTCTTAAGTAGGAGAGATATTTATATGCGAAAGTTAAAGGTTATTATAAGTATTTGTTTACTGTTTACAATTCTGCCGACATCGGTATTTGCCAGCTATTCACTCGATCAAGGTGAGGTAGGGATTGATATTCAGGATGTGGTGCAAGCTATCCACAACAGCCAGGGAGCTAGCGTTATTACTGGCAGTAACACCTTCGTTAAAGCCGATATTCAAAATCTTTTAAGCCAAATCCAGCCCTATAATCAGAGGGCTATCCAAGGAACAGTTACAGGCATTGTCATTGATGAGACAGGGGCAGCGGTTATTGGCGCTGAGGTTACACTTGCTGGCACTACTTTAGTGACGCATACCGATGATTCCGGTCATTTTGAATTCATAGATGTCCCTTCTACCTATCAGACGACGGTTCAAGTCACGAAGGATGACTACGTCCCGGCTGCTTCAGAGGTTTTTAATATAGGGAGTGGGGACACTCGTTATTTGAGTAATTTGATTTTGAGGAAAACTCCTACCTACGGTTCCGTTTCTGGCTATGTGTATGGCCCTGACCAGCAGGCATTGGAGTCGGCACTTGTTACTGTCGATGGTCAAACCCCTCCTATGACTGTATTGACAGATGCTACCGGATATTTCAACTTAAGCCAAGTGCCAACTGGCGATCAATGCTTAACCATAACGAAGGATACATATGTAAAGGTTTCTCAGCCCTTTAGCGTAACGACAGGCAGCACATCGCTACCGACCATTCATCTTGAGAAGGAAACTATTCCTCAATTGACGGGAACATTAACAGGTGTTGTTAGGGAGATCGGTGCAAACGTGTTATCTAATGTGCGTGTCACTCTGCTAGCAAATGAAGGTAGTTATGTACAAAAAGTCACATCGGATGCTGACGGTGCCTTTACCTTTACAGATATCCCTGCAAATGCAAGTTATACGCTTACGATTGAAAAAGCAGGATATATTTTGTATCCGATGCCGCCATTTATTGTTAATATGGGGCAAAATTATAAGAATCTTAACCTACAAACAGGTGTAGCTGTAAGTAGTAAAGAGCAGCTATTAGCGGCATACGCTGATACTAACGTTCCTTATATTTTACTACTCAATGATATAGCTCTAACTGAACCGTTCGCTTTCAACCGAGATATAAGGCTCGATGGTATGTATGCTTCCAACACCAAGCTATCTGCTCCTTATTTTTCAATTTCATTCGATCCTTTTCCACATGTCGGTTGGAACTATTTAGATATCTATTGCGATGTTGGAAGTGACGACACGAAACTTCGAACAGCACTTCTCAGCTTTGTAGGAATAGTTAAGGTAAACGGTCTAGGAAATTATACAGGATTTATTAGAATAGTACCTCAAATGAATTACTTTATCACGGATGGTACAAGTAACCTTACTGCGTTTGTAAACAACGCTACCGGATTAGTAAATGCACTTGCTAATCCAAATGTTTCAACATTTTATGTGGCCGAAAATATCACTTACAATAACGAAACCTACACAAGCGGGTCAATTCATCTCAGATCACAGATTGTACTATAACCTTCTCTTTGACTTAAAATCAGAAAAGCCCACTCTCCTCTTTATTGAGAGTGGGCTTTTTCTTCCCCTATCAATTCATATAAGTCGTTTACTTGGCAACCGATCGTATCCGCAATCGAAATGGCTACTTTCAGGGGCATGATTCTCTTATTTTGCATATAATCTACGATTCGCTCTGGCTTATAATGTAACGCACGGCTTAGTTCTGGCATAGTGATTCCGTGTTCCACCATTCGTTCTTGCAATAAACAGCGCCCTAGCTCAAATTTCAATCGATTCTCCCCCTTTCCCCAAACTATGTTACCCACAGCCTAACCAAGGATTACGGCTTTTATTCGCAGAAAAAACCACCCCAAGCCTGCATGAAGTGCACAAGCTCAGGGTGGTTTTGTTAACTTCCTGACAATGACCGCAGCCGCCGGAGCGATGGAAACAGATACATCCATAAGCCCGCAACAGCGAGCGTCCCTATTCCCCCAACGAATGCGGCCGGAGCAGCTCCTATGAACCCTGCCACAATGCCCGATTCGAACTCGCCAAGCTGATTCGATGTCCCAATGAAAAGAGAATTCACAGCGTTGACTCTGCCTCGCATCTCATCCGGCGTTTGCAGCTGTACGAGGGAAGACCTAATTACGACACTAACCACGTCCGAAGCGCCCACGAGGAATAAAGCGAATAACGATACGAACAGGTTCGTCGAAATAGCGAAAAGCATCGTTGCGAGTCCAAAGACAGCGAGAGCCCCGAACAACTTAGGTCCGACTGATTTTTTAAGCGGAAAATAGGCCAGCACGATCGACATCAACAAGGCACCTATCGCTGGTGAGGTTCGCAAAAGTCCAAGTCCCACTGGTCCCGTATGCAAAATGTCCTGCGCAAAGATCGGCAATAACGCTGTCGCTCCACCTAATAGAACAGCAAAGAGATCCAGTGAGATCGTTCCCAGAATAATCGGTTTTCGATAAATAAAAGTCAACCCCATGAAGACAGAACGTATTGTGATAGGCTCGAACTTTCGTTCGATAGGCGCCATTTGAATCAGGAACGTAAGGATACCAGCGCCGAGCAGGGCAATTGCAGCTGTGCTGTATACGAAAGCAGGTCCTATGGAGAACAATAATCCACCCAATGATGGACCCAAAATTTGAGACGTCTGTCCGACGGATGTGCTCCAGGCGATCGCCTGTTGCATGATGGCTTTCGGTACCAATTGTGGGAGTAACGCAGAGGATGAAGGCCCCTCAAAGGCACGACAAGCGCCGAGGATGGCAGCCGCCACCAGAATTTCTTCACGGCCCAACCAGTTATGAAGGTTGCCCAACAGCAGCAAGGCAGCAATCAAAGCTTCGATGATCTGACAGATGAAGACAATCTTCCGACGATCGAATCGGTCTGCAACCTGCCCAACAACGAAAGTAAGCAGCACCATCGGCACAAACTGAGCAAGGCCCACGAAGCCGAGGCTGAACGCATCATGGGTCAAGTCGTACATTTGCCATCCGATTGCAACAGAAAGCATTTGGAAAGAAGTAGAGGAAAACATGCGAGAAATCCAGAAATTGTTGAACGATGGATGACTCAGCACAGAATCCTTCGATGTAAAACGCAATTGGCTCACGCCCTTATCATAGAGTAGTAAGATTACATAACGTTTGGGCGGTCCCTTCTACCCGACCAGATTATTACAGGGATCAGCAGCAGCGCTAGAAATCCTCCCGCTAATGAGAGGAAGGCATAGCTAGAATGGGCGACGACCATGCCCGACATTGCTCCACCTGATGCTCCCGCCAACGAGACCAAGACATCTACGGTTCCTTGTGTCTTGGCACGCGTGGCCGGAGATGTCGCATCGATGATCTGTGCAGTACCGCTGATCAAACCGAAATTCCAGCCTAGTCCGAGCAACGCCAGAGCGGCGATGAGCCAAACCATCGAATCGGCAGGTGCCCACGCGGCAAGCATTCCCGCCAACAGCAGAGTAGCTCCCGATGCGCAGGACATGAATGTACGCCCGATCTTGTCCACGAGTATTCCGGTTACCAAGGAAGGCAGGAACATTGCTGCAACATGAATGCCGATCACCATACCGACCGCACTCAACCCATGTCCATGATGTTTCATATGGATTGGTGTCATCGTCATGATCGCGACCATCACGATCTGAGTCAAAACCATCACAGTCGTCCCGATGATGATTCCTCGGTTCCGCCCTGCTGGTGCCCTAGTATTCGCAGAACCCATTCCTTTTGACGAATTCGCTTCTTGTGCTTCGGCAATGGCTTTAGCGACGATATACGGATCTGGACGGAGCATTACCCACAACACCAGGCCCGCCATAATAAAAGCAGCAGCTGCGAGCATAAACGGACCCGCTAATGCAGGAACACCGAGAGATGTTGCGAATCTCCCCATAACCCCCACCAAGTTTGGCCCTGCGACTGCACCAAACGTCGTGAATACCATGGCCAAGCTGATGGCTCTTGCCCGTTGCTTAGGTTGAGCTAAGTCAGTTCCCGCATACCGTGCTTGGAGATTCGTCGATGTGCCCGCGCCGTATACCAGCATCGATACGAATAACAGCGGAAGGTTATCCGCGATAGCTGCAAATACAACTCCGATCGCCCCGATTCCACCAGCAAGAAAGCCTGTGGTTAAGCCTACCCGGCGACCAAAACGTTGTGACAACCGTCCGACAAGCATCGCAGATGAGGCAGCACCCAGTGTCAATAACGCCGCAGGAACCCCAGCTAAGCTATCCGACCCGAGCATATCTTGAGCAAGTAACGCACCGACTGTCACACCTGCCGCAAGCCCTGCTCCGCCGAATAGTTGAGCAATGATCACAATTATTAAGGTTTTACGGTAAAGCTGCTGCTGCCTTTCCGAAGAATGAATGTATTCTCTCATCAATTCGCTGCCTTCAGTCATCCATACCCTCCCCCTCCGTTTACGAATTCCCTCTTTCCAACATCATACCTGTGTCCATGGCGATTGGCTATTTCATTTTCTTTAACAACCAAAGAGGGCTTTGATCGTCTGCCTCCCGGCAAAACTGTCAAAGCCCTTCATGTGCAAATCTTCATTTTCCTATCCGATTAAGGGGGCAGATTGTCCAAGCGTTCCTTCTACCTCATTCCCTTCCTTCCTCCAGTACTCAATCCCTCCTAGCATCTCTTTCACCTTGAATCCGAGACCCGAGAGACGAGCTGCTCCTTTGGTGCCGCCATTGCAAGCAGGCCCCCAGCAATAGACGACGATCGTTTGCTCTTTCGAAAATGAGGCAGTCGTTTCTTCGCTGATTTGGTTGGAAGGGAGATTAATCGCGCCCGGAACATGACATTCTCCATAGGCTTTTGCGCTGCGAACATCGATAAGCAGGAAATCATTTAAACCATGTTGCATGTCATATCGTACATCTGCGACGTCCGTTTCCACAGAAAGCTTATTCATATAATGCTGGTGAATATGCTCCGGTGATGCAGCAGGTGTCTCGAGAACGAGTGATTTGCGTGCTTGAATGGTCATTTGGGTTACCTCCAGTGGGTTTGTCGATTTCTTGATATTAATGTAACACAGCACCCTACATTGGAGTTATCGATAGTTATTGATACTTAACTTCAATCATTTCGATAATTAGTGCCTCCCGATCAGCTCTATGAAACCAAGAAATGCTTTCGACCTCCACTTTTTCTTAGCGATGATCAATTGCGTATAGAACTTACAATCCGGATGAACGAAAGGTATCGCGACGATCTGGCCTTTGCGTATTTCCTCGGTGACGGCAATTCGGGGCAACAAAGCAATACCAAGACCGTAGGTTACGCACTGCTTGATCGCTTCTAGATTGCCGAATTCGTAAGATAGATTGTAGCTTACTTGATTTCCTTTCAACACCTTAAGCAGCATCGCTCGGTATGTACAACCGTCCTCGGTCATGATCAAGGATTCGTTCTCCAGATCTTCCACATGGACTTCGCTTTGTCCAGCTAATTTATGTTCGGGGCATGCAATGATGACTAATGGTTCTTCCCGCAGAATGCTGCTGTCCAGCTCTGGATCCGTAAATGGAGGGTCCAGAATAATCCCGAAGTCCAGAACACCTTCTTTAACCGATTCGATAATGAAGGGCTCGTTCCCAGGTTGAATAACAATGTTGACGTCCGGGTAATTGCGACGATAAGCCTGAAGATGCGGGGGGAGAAAGAAGGCCGCCAACGTCTCGATCGTTCCTATCGTGATCGTACCCTTGGATTGCTTGGATACGACTTCTTTGGACTCTTCATGCAGCCTGTAAATATCGTTAGCGTATTGCAGAAGCGCTTCGCCAGCCATCGTCAATTTCATATTTCTTCCGAAACGTTCTAAGAGGACAACGCCGTAAGATTCCTCCAGCTTCTGGATCTGTGCCGTTATGCTTGACTGCGCGTATCCCAGCGTTTCCGCGGCTCGTGTGTAGCTTCCCCATTTCGCCACTTCACGAAATGTTCTCAAATACGTCATTTCCACAGGGCTCAACTCCCTTCTTTCATACTCACTGCCTTCAAATGATTACTGAGACAATACCAACTAACTCAACAGAAGGCCAGTGCCCCTCAGATGAGAGACTCCGGCCTACTGCTGTTAATACTTCAGTTCTTACTCTTCACCCGTCGCAATCGGGTTATCTGCCCACGAAATCCAGTCGCTCCAGCTTCCGCTGTAGAGCTTCACGTTATCGAAGCCCGCTTCGCTGAGGCCCAGCACGTTCGGGCAAGCTGTGACGCCCGAGCCGCAATAGACGATGATTTCATCAGCGTCACGCAGTGCGGCAAAGTGCTGCTCCTGCTCCGCAGCTGACAACCAAGCGCCGTTCTCGCCGAGAACGCCTTTCCAGAAAAAGCTGCGCGCTCCCGGGATGTGGCCAGCCACCGCATCGATCGGCTCTTCCAAGCCGAGGTAGCGGCGCTCCTCGCGCGAATCCACGAGCACGGTGCCTGGGCGACCGAGCTTGTCCTTCACTTCATCCATGCTAGCCAGCATGGACCTATGTACCTTCGGTGAGAAGGTGCGCGGCAATACCGCCAGCACTTCAGTCGAAACCGGGTACCCTGCAGATTTCCAAGTCGTGTACCCTTGATCCAATACGTATACCTCGGAGTGGCCAAGGAATTTCAGCATCCACCACAGGCGCGATGCCATGGCTCCGCCTTGATCGTCGTAAGCAACGACGGTCTTCGTACCGTCGATGCCGAGGCTCCCGACAAGGATCGAGAACGCTCCGAGATCCGGTAGCGGATGTCGCCCGCCGTGCGCCATCAAGGCACCGGATAAGTCCTTCTCCAAGTCGACATACACCGCTCCTTCAATATGATCCTGCTCATACTGTTCACGGCCTGATTCAGGCTTGCCAAGCGCAAACCTACAATCAGCGATGACGATATTCGCATCCCCCAGCTGTCCCAGCAGCCAACTCTGACTTACGATATTTCCCACGGTTCCTGCCACCTTCCCCTACCTACAGTTAATCTCCCATCCCACTTGTGGGATTAACGGAGTACGATTGCCAATTACTTCGATCTCCACCCATTTTATCGTAAAATGCTTGCGCGCGTAAGTTATCTGGAGCCGTTGTCCAGGTTAAATTTGCATATCCGTGTCTTGCTGAGTACCCTTTGCAAGCAGCGAAGAGCTTCGCTGCCGCTCCCTGCCCACGCTCTGCTTCCACAACGTATAAATCGTTCATGACCGCAATCTTGGAGGCACGCAGCGTGCTGAAGGTGAAATATAACGTTGCAAAGCCAACCAGTGCCCCCTCCTCCGTCTCTGCCACAAATTGAATACCCACTTTCTGTTCGAGCAGGTCATGAATTAAGGCGTTCAGCTTCTCATCTTCGGGTTGTCGGTATTGATAGAAATCCACAATATAAGCGAGCATTAAGGTTTTGAGCTGGGGGATATCGGACATGACGGCTTCACGAATGGTCACTTGTGTCATCACGGGTGCCCTCCTTATTCTAATTTATTTGAAATATCGTTCGATCAATCGCAGATTGCCATATATTTCTAAAGTTGCGGAACGTCATTCCGTTATTTCCTGAGAATCCACTCTGGATCAAAAGTTACGGAACGTCGTTCCGCTATTTTGCCATTTCCGAGAAATTACGCGTTTTTTAAGAGAAATAGAGGAACGTAGTTCCGTAACTTCTCCGAATTGCGTATTTCCATCCAAATAGCGTCCTCTCGTTCCGTATCTTTCAAACATCGGGTGGAATTAGGGGGATTGTTATTTTAAAATAGAACAATGGCCAAATACTGCCTATAGAAAGGTTGCCCAAAATATGCCTCAACCTATTACCTTAACTTTACCATGGCGTGTGGTTCCACTAACCGAAACGGCTTGTCAGGAACTCTGCACGTGGATCTATCCCGCTCCTTACGATATCTACAATTGGTCCCCTTGGGCCACCATGCTTCAGAACCAATCCGAATTCGCTGATCCGCAAATACGAGAAGATCAGTATCGCGGTGTTGTCGATGAATCAGGGACATTACACGGGTTCGTGCAGTTCTTTCCCATTGTGGGTGTTACCCGACTAGGACTTGGGCTTCGACCGAATCTTTGCGGTAGAGGCGGGGGTAGCAGCAGCGAAGGTCGAGGCGAGAGCGGACGCAACAACAAGGGTACAAATGACAACGGCAGTGGACTCGGCACGCGATTTGTTCAACTGCTCGTAGCTGAAGCACAGCAACGCGCTCCCGAACAAGAAATCGATCTCGAAGTGCTCATCTGGAACGAGCGAGCGATTCGCGCTTACCAACGTGCCGCTTTTACTATCACAGATACCTACGAGAAATGGACACCGACCGGTCCCGCAGACTTCCACTGCATGGTCTACACGGGTCCGACCATCATCTTAGCGCGTTAGCTCCGTATACGCCTGATCAAACTTCGCAGCGGTCGAGAAATCGAGTTCGGTCAAACCGCCAGCACTCCACGAGGTCAGGCGCAGCGTCACCATTTTATAATCGATGGCAATCATGGGATGATGGTTCACTGCTTCCGATAGTCGGGCGACTTCACCCACGAAGGTAATTCCCTGCATGAAAGTTGTAAATCGGTACTTGCGTACCATCCACTTACTCTCTTCTGCCTCTAAGCTCCACGTCCCCAGCTCGGCAAGCCGCACAGCAACCTCAGCTTTTTCTAGCCTCACCCTCATCAACGCCTCCGCTCCCTCACTCGAAATCATACGCTACTGCGCCCATATCGCTCTCTCCCGCATACGTGCGAAGCAACTCCAGGAAGGGTTTCCCGTAGTTGCGGTATTTCACCTCACCGACCCCTTTGATGCGCAGCATCGCGGCTTCCGTAGTCGGACAGCTCTCACTCATCTCACGCAGCGTACTGTCGGCGAAAATAATATACGGCGGCACCTTCTCGCGCGCAGCCATTTCACGACGCAGCAGTCGCAGCTGCTCGAATAAGGTATTGTCCATCGCGGCGACAGCGCGAACGGGCTGTTTGCGCACCTTTTGGTTAACGGGCAACTTACCCTGAAGCACTTCGGCAGCAGGCTGCATCAACCGAACAACGGGATATTGCCCCTCGGACAGCTGCAAGAAGCCTTCAGAAATCAGGACATTAATCAACTCTGCTATTTCTTTCTCGGGCAGATTGCTCATAATGCCGTGCGTCGGAAGACGATCGAACCGATAGTCCATAATCTTCTTCGCCTTGGAGCCCTTGAGCACCGAAGCGACCATGGAAATCCCGAAGCGCTCGTTCATACGGCGGATGCAGGAGAAAATCTTTTGCGCCTCGACGGTAATGTCGACAGTGTCCCGATCGTCCTTACAGGAGCTGCAGTTCCCGCAGGTATCCTTAATATTTTGCTCATCAAAATAATGTAAAATGGCATTCCGCAAACAGCGCGGCGAATAACAGTAGTCGATCATGGTTTGCAGCTTTTTGTACTCGTTCGCTTTGCGCTCCGGCGAGAGCTGGTTCTGCTCAATCAGGAATTTCTGCGTCATAATATCCTGCGCACTGAACAGCAGAATACACTCGCTTGGCTCACCATCACGCCCCGCACGGCCGGCTTCCTGATAATAAGCTTCCATATTTTTTGGCATATTGTAGTGAATCACGTACCGAACGTTGGACTTATCGATGCCCATCCCGAAAGCGTTCGTCGCGATCATCACGCGAATATCATCGTAGAGAAACGCCTCCTGCATATAGGAGCGCTCATCATCTGACATTCCGGCATGATACTTGCCTGCGGCGAAGCCTTTTTTACGCAACGTCTCGTACAAATCCTCAACATCCTTACGCGTCGCAGCGTAAATAATGCCGGGCTGATGCGTATGTTCCTTCACATAGTTCTGTATGTAATCCCGCTTTTTCTCTCCGCGAAGAATGGTTAGCTCCAAATTATCACGTGAGAAGCCGTTGATGAAAATCCCTGCGGTATCCAGCTCCAGTAATCTGGCGATGTCCGCTGTGACCTCAGCTGTAGCTGTTGCCGTGAACGCAGCTACAATCGGCCGATTCGGCAGCTGACGAATAAACGGCGCAATCGAGACGTAGCTCGGTCGGAAATCATGCCCCCACTGCGAGACACAGTGTGCCTCATCAATCGCAACAAGGGGTAGATTCAACGCCGCCATCCGTGCGCGAAACCGCTCCGATTCCAGACGCTCCGGTGCAATGTAGAGCAGCTTATATTTTCCCTGCATAGCTCCCTGCATGCGCTGTTCCACTTCTCTAGCTTCCAACGTACTATTTATGAACGTGGCAGCAACACCGAGCGCACCAAGCGCATCTACCTGATCCTTCATCAAGGAAATGAGCGGGGAAATGACTAATGTCACACCCTCCATCAGCAGTGCCGGCACCTGGTAACAGATCGATTTCCCGCCGCCCGTTGGCATAATGCCTAAGGTATCCTTACCCTCGAGAAGGTTCGTAATAATATTTTTCTGACCCTCTCGAAACTCGGGATACCCATAAACCTGTTGTAGAACCTTTCTTGCTCCATCCAACATAGCTTCTTTACACCTTTCTATATCGCAGTTCTTCCTGTTTTAGACCAGATAGATGACCGAAACCAATTTTTCGCCATCATGAACCTTGAGCACGTGGTTGCCTGCATCATGTCTAACCGAGCCTGCTCCAACCTGCATCACCGGTGAACTGCCTAGTCCGTAAAATATATCATCAGCCAGCGTACGCAGGCATTCTTCTTGTTCACTCTCATCCAGCTCCTGCCAGTCTTCTGCATTCATCTCCAGCAGCTCATAAAATCCATTCACCATTTCGATCCCACGTACAAAATCAGTAACAATGTCCTTATATTCACGACCAAATTTAATACCCACTCGCGCAGTCTCCCTTCAAGAAGCATTTCTCTAGCTTCACTTTATCATATTCTAGGTGAGAATGCAGGGTTAACCCCTTTCGGCACGGATTAAAAATATCACCTTTGGCATAAACTGTGGAAATGGGCAATTTCGGAAAAAATCTGTTACTATGGAAGAAGGAATGCGCCGCTCGGAGGGTAGGAACGATCACATGTTGAAACTTCAAATTCCCAAAAATCGAATGAACTACCTCATCAAGCAAATCCCGCTTCACTTCGACGCCACCCGTCTGGAGAAAGGCTGGGAGTATTATCATAAAGGCCGAGTGACCGAGGTTGATCTCAAAGGGCTTAGTGTCCTGGCCACTGTCGCAGGCAAACAGATCTACACAGCAGAGGTTCATTTAGAAAATTTCGCTGCGAGTACCTGCACTTGCTCCTTTGAGGGCTTCTGTCAGCATATTGGTGCAACGTTTTTCAGCTTGTACGCTACTTATGGTCGACCTGAGCTTGTCCTGCAGCAGTTAAAACAACAAATCCTTACACGGAAGAAACCAGCTCGCGGTGCTGCAGCTTCTGTTATGCAAGAACGCAAAGCAGCCGCACAGGCGAATGTGCCTTTGGAAGAGAGTATGCCTAGCGATTGGCATCGTTTTTTTGAAGGGAAATTTCACGGCTTCTCCATTTCTCACCAGCATTCCATAGAAACCTTCTATGAGTCTGCCTTGGAATCACTTCCCCCATATGCGGCTAGTTGGCGCGATACAACGCGTGAACTCTATATGTTCCATATCGTGTTGTTCATGATGCGGAAGATCGAACAATTTTATCAAGAAACGAAAAGCTCCTATTTGTCCTACTATCACGAAAATGGGTGCAAAATCGCCGCCAAGAACTGTGAAGATAAGCTTGTCGAATTCGTCGAAAGGATCGATGTGAATCGATCTTTCCTCGCGGAACCGAAAGTCTGGCTATCGACGATGAAAATGGTCGGAGAATCCGCCTTGCAAGGCAAGGACAGTCCCGTGGATTGGCTGTTCGTGTACCGTTTCATCTGGTGGAAGCTGACTGATCAGCCTAGCGCACAGAAAGAGGAAGTAACGCGCCTCGACGGCCTTTTGGCCAAGAAGGAGCTGCTTCCAAAGAAGAAGGATACGTTGCTTGCGGCTAGGGCGCATTTTGATATTATGCAGGGGCATACCGAGCAAGCCTTCGAACGGCTAGGGCAGCTGGCTCATCCGCATGCGAAGGACTTCTTCCTCTATTTAAATACATGGAAGAACGATAATCAGTGGGACCACATGCTGGTCTGGCTGCGTTGGCTGTTCCCGTCGATTGCGAATGCGAATCATGATGATTTCCGTACTTTCTGCCAGTATTGGCTGGATACGACGAAGCATCTCGCGAATGACAGTGAGTGGGTACAGGTAATGGAATCCCTATTGCCTCGTTCCTACTACTATTACACAGCGTATTTGCTGCAAACGAAGCGTTACCGTCAGTGGGTGGATTTACAGCTTGCGAATCGAATTTCACCCTTAAATCTGTATGGTATGGAGCTCAAAGCGATCGAAGAGCATGACTCCGCACTGCTCCTTCCACTTTATCACCAAGCAGCCGAACGGGCTGTTCTGGAGAAAAATAGGGCTTCTTACAAGACGGCAGTCCGCCTCCTTAAGAAGCTGCATAGCATTTATAAACACATCGGCCAGGATGACCGCTGGGAGCACTATATTTACCGCTTAGCGGATAAGTTCTCGCGTTTGCGTGCTTTCCAAGAAGAGCTCAAGAAAGGAAAATGGATTCGATGATCGAAACCAGCGCGCTGACCGTTCACGTTAGTTCCTTACCTAACGGGTCATTATTTCTATGGGGTTCCCGTGAAAACGGCGGTATTTGGGATGCTCTTGATTTAAAACATATGCTATTCGCCTGGCATCGCGCCTCCTTCTTCGGCACCTTCATGGAACCAAGTGAATGGCAAAATCGGGAAGGGATCGAGCTGCAGCCGCTTGAAGCGCTCGACTATTTCAGCGAACCGCTGCCGGTTCAGCACTTAAGGCTCAATTGGCACGCTTCCTGTGCCGATTTGATGCGTCTAGCTCCTGCTGTACGCGAGTCGCTCGCGACAGGCCGCTTCATGCCGGACTATGAGAAATGGAAGTCCGGCGAAATCGGATGGAAGCTGCAGCTGCCCGAAGAGCTGCAGCTTTTAGAGACACCAGCGGTTTCACGCTGGATTCATGCGCTGATTCCGGAGTGGGTCGATGCCGACGGGATCATGAAGGACAATTTACGCAAGCTGGAAGCCGCGTATCCATTAATGCGCCGCGGTGATGTCACCGGCGAGGTCTGGCTGGACGAGGAAGACTGGCTCGTCAGTATCGGTTGGCGTCAAGACCGGACGCCGATGCGGACGTGCCTGCAGCTCGTCGAGCCAGACCTCGCGCACGGCGCAGGCTGGCAGCTGCGCGTGCTGCTGCAGGACCGGCTGGCGCCGGAGGTGCTGCGCACCGTGACGACCGTCGGCGAGCCGGTCGCAGGTGAACAGCCACTGCCAGAGGCGTGGCTGCCCGAGATCGCCCGCGTCGAGCGTGACGCGGCGAAGTGGGTGCGCATCCTGCCGTGGCTGGATGCGGGCGAGGGCGTCCTCCGTCAGACGTTGACGGAGGAGGAGGCTTGGCGCTTCCTCGCAGAGGGAAGCGTGCGGTTGGTTGAGGCAGGAACGAGCGTGTTCCTGCCAGCGTGGTGGGACCGCATCCGCAAGATGCGGCCGAAGCTGCGCGCAAAGATCAAGTCTTCCGTCGGTTCTGGACGGGAGGCAATGTTCGGGCTGACCCAGCTGATGCAGTTCGACTGGAAGCTGGCTGTTGGGGACTTGGAGTTGACGGAAGAGGAATTCCGTCAACTGCTCGAGGAGAAGCGCAAGCTGATCCAGATTCGCGGCAACTGGATTCAACTCGACCCGAAATTCATGGCACAGGTCGAGCAGATTATGAAACAGGTGCACAAGAAGCAGGGGCTGTCCTTCCGCGATGTGTTAGAGCTGCATTTTGCCGGTGACGCGGGCGGATTGCTGCCTGCCGAGGATGATCCGGATGCCATGCGCTACCTCGACATGGAGGTTGAGCTGAACGAGCAGCTGCGCCACATGATCGACCAGCTGACGCAAACCTCGGCGATCCCGACGATTGAGCCGCCGGCTAGCTTTCATGGTTCGCTGCGCCACTATCAAGTGGACGGCATCTCGTGGCTGCTGTTCCTGCGCCGTTTTGGCCTTGGCGGCTGCTTAGCCGATGATATGGGTCTCGGGAAGACGATCCAATGGATCACGTACTTGCTCACGGTTAAGGAGAATGAACAGCCAGATACACCGTCCTTGCTCGTTTGTCCGACCTCCGTGTTGGGCAACTGGCAGATGGAGCTGAAACGATTTGCACCTTCCTTACGCGTTCATCTTCACTATGGACCGCAGCGGTTAAAAGGCACTGCCTTTGGGGAGAAAATTATCGGCAAGTATGATCTTGTTTTGACATCTTACACGCTTTCCCATCTAGATGAGAGTGAGCTGGGTGCTATTGCTTGGAATTCGATCTGTTTGGACGAAGCTCAAAATATCAAGAATGCTTATACAAAACAAGCCACCGCGATTCGCCGTTTGAATGGGTTTCATCGCATTGCATTGACGGGTACGCCGATTGAAAATCGGCTTACGGAATTGTGGTCTATTTTCGACTTTGCGAATCCCGGCTACCTCGGCACCGTGCGCGAGTTCACGCATCGCTATGTGAATGCTATTGAGAAGACACGCGATGAGGCGACGATCGGCAAGGTGCAGAAGCTGATCCGACCGTTCTTGCTGCGGCGTGAGAAGAAGGATCCTGCTATTCAGCTGGATCTGCCAGAGAAGAACGAGTCCAAAACGTTCATCTCGCTCACAGCAGAGCAAGGCTCGTTGTACGAGAACTACATCCAGGATATGTTCGATCGACTGGATAAGCTTTCGGCCATGGAGCGGCGCGGGCTCATCCTCGCCGCGTTAACGAAGCTCAAGCAGGTGTGTAACCACCCTGCTTTGCTGCTCAAAGAAGGGCTGGGCGCACCCTGGAGCGGACGCTCGAACAAGCTGGAGCGCTTGCTCGAGATGGTGCAGGAGCTGCGCCAAGAGGGCGACAAATGCTTGATTTTCACGCAATTTGTCGAGACCGGCAACCTGCTGCAGCATGTGCTTCAACAGGAGCTCGGCGAAAAAGTGCTGTTCCTGCACGGCGGAACATCCAAGAATGGGCGCGATGAGATGATCGCGCACTTTCAAGACACTGATGACCGGCCGGAAGACGAGAAGCGAAATGTGTTCATTCTTTCGCTGAAGGCCGGCGGCATCGGGCTAAACCTGACGGCGGCGAATCATGTGTTCCACTACGATCGCTGGTGGAATCCCGCCGTCGAGAATCAGGCGACGGACCGCGCCTTCCGGATCGGCCAGACGCGTCACGTGCAGGTGCACAAGTTCGTGACGCTCGGCACGCTGGAGGAGCGCATCGACGAGATGATCGAGCGCAAGCTCGGCCTCAGCCAGCAGATCGTCGGCTCCGGCGAGAACTGGATCACGGAGCTGTCGACTGACGAGCTGCGCGATCTGTTCTCGCTCCGCCGCGAGTGGGTGGAGGCTTAAAAGCGCACTTGAGCAGGTGTGGTTATGGCTTCACTTTGGTAAACACAAAAGAGGTTATCCCAAGCTTCACCTGGGGTAACCTCTTTTGTGCTCCATGCATATCCGATTTTATCTATTTATCTGGCTATTTATCTGGTTATTTCTCTAACACCAACATGCCAGACCAACGAGTTAACTGTGTAAACTCCAGCTATTTTTGCTCTCATCCATCTAGTTGCTCCTAGCGAGTCGTGCTAAGTATTTTTTCACTCTCGATCATGTGTTCATACTCCCTCATATCACCAAATCCAAAAACAAATAATATCCCTCGCCAATCGCAGACGAGTAAGTTTGAATCTGACGCGAGGTATCCAAGTCGGTATAGGCTTGGGAGAGGATGCCCTGCTTTTGCAGGTTCATCATCAGGATGTTGGAGATGAAATAGGGCCGCCATGTCCAGTTCGCTTGCCGATATCTCTCATCCTTGCTCCATCCTTCCTCTGTACGGGAGTAGTTGGATGAGGTCTGATAGCCATCCCCCTGGCAGATGTACATACGAATACAATTGTCTGTAACGTTGCCAATAATTTGTTCGATAACAGCATCAGCATCCTCGGCATTCGAGATGTGAACAGCGTCGTTGATCAGCATATCCAGCTTCTGATGTACACTCAGCAGGCGATGATATCTTTGGAACTCGTCCTGACCGAACGACTTTATTTCTGCTTCCAGCATAGCTTTGTACGCATCTGGTCGATGCAGCTCGGGTTCAGCTTTTGAAAATAAAAAGCCTTGCACATATCTCGCTCCCACCTGCAAAGCGCTGCGCAGCTCCTGCTTCGTTTCGACGCCTTCAACGAGCAAGGAGGCTCCAATCTGAGCTGACACAATGGAGAAGGATTGCATGACAGCCTTATAGCCATCGTGGACAATGCTCTTTTTCAAAATATTCAGGTCTATCTTCAAGATCTTCGGCCGCAGGCTGGCAATTCGATCAAAATTACTAAAGCCACTCCCCACATCGTCAATGGCTATGGTACATCCAAATTCACGGTACAGTTCAACAATCCAAGTCAGCTCCTGGAGCTGGCCGGTAAACTCCTCTTCCGTGATTTCAATGACAATCCGTGAGGGGGTAATCTGATATTTTTTCAATAGCTCAATGGTTGGCAAGACACCCGTTCGCTTGTAGGTTCTATATATCCAAGAAGGCTTTAAGTTAATAAACAGCTCGCTCTCGTCGGATGCGGCGGCTATTCGTTCTATGGCCTGCTCTCTTAAGTGCCTATCAATTAGAAGATGCGTATCCTCGGAAATGTCGGGATCCTTGAAAAAGGGGCCTAAGCTCTCCACGCCGCTTTCGCGAGTCCGTCGCCCCAGTGTTTCATAGCCCATTATTCGTTGACTCTGCAAAGAGATAATCGGTTGAAAATAGGGACGTACTTCGTGACGCGGCGGAATCTTGATGTTTTTCACCTGCACAGTGCGCCTCCTTCTTAGGGAATCATTCATGTTACATGACTTAACATCACACGGGTCATTGACTCATATTTTAAACGACAATACTACTTTCCGCAATCTTTTGTGTAAGAAAACATAACATTATAGACTTGTAGAGGAATTTGTTGAGGTTTGTCGAAATTCTATGAGATCTTTTATTCTATTAGAAGTAAGGTGACCGATTGGGATGAAAACATTCACGAGATCACGAATCTCTCTGCTATACGTCATTTTAATTGTCGTTTTATTAATCATCGTCAATGTATCCAACAATTTGGCTTCTCGGAATATGGAGAATCAAAGCAACGCGATCGTGAACGAGGCTATCCCCATTTTAACGACAGCCAATAGCTTATTGACCAACTTAATTAATCAGGAAACAGGTCTCCGAGGCTACGAACTTGCTGGATCTGAGCAACACCTTGAACCCTATACCTTGGGTAGAGATCAGGTCGCCATGGATTTAAACACGCTGTCCACGTATGACAAAAAATATCCAACGCTACAAATCATTATTGATACGCAAGCGGTACCTGCCATTACGAATTTGCAAAAGTACTATGATACCACCTTGGAATTATTTCGAGCTGGCAAGATTGAAGAAGCAAGAGCCCGCGTCAACGGCGGCAAAACGTTAATGGATCGTTATCGGGTCGTTCATACGAGTATCGAAAATAATATCGAACAGATTACATCACAAGCTTATTCCTCTTCACATAAAGCAGCCTCAACCGCTCGCATGATCACGAGGATCGGCAGCCTGATCGCACTTCTTGCAGGGGCCCTGTCCATTATTATTTCCTTGCGATCCCTCCAAGCGGAGAAAGAGCTTCGCAAGAGTGAGGAAACATACCGCTACATGGCGGAGAGTCTGGAATCTCAGAATGAGGAAATTATTGCCCAGCAAGAGGAACAGCAAATCACCCTGGCCAAGTTGTCGGAACGCGAACGGGATTTAGAACTCATCTCCTCCTACCAGGAAAAGCTCACCGGCTATGTGAAGTTAACGGATTTTTTAAAACACACACTGCCTGCTCTACTCAACTCACTTGCTCAGGATGCCGCGTTAGTCGTCTTAGAACGTCATGACCAGGAATCGGTGACGTATGATGTTATTCATTCCATCGGGTATCCCAAGGGTCATATTCAAGCTTCTCGCAGCGAACTCTTCGGCCCAGCCAGACGTGTATTCGAGGAAGGCATTTCGATCACTCATACGAGAGATGTGACAGGTAATGAGCAAGGTGTCCATAATGGCATGACGCGAGCGGTCGATCATTACGTTCCTCTAACGAATGACAAGCAAGATGTCATTGGTTTTCTCTTACTAACAACCTACCAAAGCTCGCTCTATCAAGACGATAATCAGCGTCTGACCAAAGGATTGGTACGTCAATTCGGGCTAGCGTTCTATGCGCAGGTTGTGAATGATGAGAAGCTGCAGCAAGCCGAGAGCCTAGCGGAGCTGAACGATCAACTCACTGCAGAGAAACAACTTTTAGAAGGTCAACATGATCTCATTCAAAATATTTTGGAATCCGCCCACGAGGGCATGATGATGTGTGATTCTCAGGGAACGATTCTCTTTTCCAATCATCGTATGAGTCAGTATTTCGGGCTTAATGAACGTATCGGCCAAAACCTAGTTACCTGCAGCTATGACATCGGAGCCAACTTACCTAGCTTTCATGGGGTGGCCGCTTCCATCGAAGCCTTGATTGACCGCTCGCTGTCACATTTAACGCAGCGATTTAGCTTCCAGCGTGATGAGCAGCTCCAGCATGCCGAGCTTTACGCAACGGTCGTTAGTGAAGGCACCGAGCAGCAAGGGTACCTATTCGTTTTCCGTGACCGTACGGAAGAAGAACGCGTTGATGAAATGAAAAATGAATTCATCTCCATTGTTTCACATGAGCTGCGGACTCCGCTGGCCAGTGTGCTTGGCTTTATCGAAATTTTACTGCATCGTGATCTTCCGCAAGAGAAGCAGAAACGCTACATGGAAACCATTTATAACGAGGCCCAGCGCCTCTCGAATTTAATCAATGACTTCTTGGATCTGCAGCGGATGGAGTCCGGTCGTCAATCGTACAACTTCTCACCGATTAATTTGCAGTCTATTGTCACTGAAATTGCAGAGCAATGGGAGGATAAGCAGCTTCATCAGATTATCCTGCATCAACAAGAGCCAGAGCTTTGGGTACGGGCAGATGTCGATCGTATTCGCCAAGTATTTGACAACCTCATCAGCAATGCCATTAAATACTCGCCATCAGCTGATCATATCGACATTCACATATCGGCTCACGAAGGTATAGTTACAATTGCCATTCAAGATTATGGATTAGGCATTCCTCAGGATGCGAATGAGCATATGTTCTCGAAATTTTTCCGTGTCGACAACTCAGACCGCCGTCAAATAGGTGGTACAGGCCTCGGACTAGCCATTGTGAAGGAAATCGTAGAGGGACATGACGGGCATATCTCCTACACGTCTGAAATGGGACATGGCACCACGTTCCGAATTGAACTCGATCAATATGAGATTTCCGGATTAGACGGGAAAATCGTTATTTTCGAAGACGATGATAATCTGGCCAAATTAATTCAAGTCGCTTTGCACAAGCTGAGTCTGCCATCCATCCAGCTGCGTTCGGCTGAAGAAGGCATGATCGCGCTGAAGCGCTGTGAGGGTGAAGGTCCGATTCTGTTCATCGTGGATATTCATCTCGAAGGCGAGAAAACAGGCTGGGATTTCATCGCAGACTTGTACAAGCACCCCGTGCACGCGCAAACGCCGGTCATTGTTTCAACAGCACTCGATCCGCCTCATGATTATCATGAGAAAGAGATTGAGAAATATCTGAAAAAGCCGTTCACCATGGAACGACTCGTGCAGGTGGCGAAACGCTTGCTCGATAATAAAAGCAGCTTAGCTTATGTTTTTCCTGCCCAGAACAAAGAGACACTCTCCACCACTTTACAACGCAACGGGATTAATGTACTGAAAATGCAAGAAACGCAGGATATGATTGAGGTCGATCTTATGAAGCCCCAATCAGAAAGCTAAGGTTCCAACTGCCTGCTGTTCGTTCACTGATCTCTCCTTCCTTTCTTAGGTGGGAGAGATTTTATTATTCTTGTGAAGATAGAGGGATTTCTCTACAGAGTCGCCAATATATTAGAGAAATAGAGGTAATGAAGAGAAAGGGTGTGCCCCTTATGGCAAAGCTTGAATCCGCTTCCAATCCAGTGCGTGGCCGAAGTGTTTGGGCGTTATTTTTCTCCCTGCCGATTTTTGCATGGGCGATGTACGATTTTGCAAATACCATCTTTTCTTCCAATATCGTCACTGTTTTCTACCCGTTTTACTTGAAAGAAACGTTAGGCAAGAGCGAGGAACTCAACCAGATTGCGAGTACCTTCATCACCTACTCCAATGCGCTGTCCAGTTTCTTCTTGGTGCTCTTATCTCCCTTATTCGGCGTCTGGATTGATCGCACAGGCAAAAAGAAAGCCTATCTCGTCCCCTTCACACTTATCGCGATCATCGCAACACTACTCATGGGTTTCTCAGCCCTGTGGGAAACGGATCAAGAGTGGTTAGGGCTCAATACCTCAATTCTCGGCGTCATTCTTTTCTTCATGATCGCTAAATTTTTCTATAACTCCAGCTTAGTTTTCTATGACTCCATGATTTCGGATCTAGGCAATGAACGCGAGATTCCCCTGATTTCTGGGTTTGGTGTAGCGGTAGGTTATGTAGGCACGCTCGTCGGCCTTATCGCCTTCCTGTTCGTTAGTAATAATCACTTCGAGAGTACATTCATCCCGAGTGCGGTCATGTTCCTCATTTTCTCACTGCCGATTATGTTCTTGTACAAAGAAAAACGTCAGAAGCCTGTGGCTAGCAACAAATCTTTACTTAGCGGCTATCGCGAGATTTGGACGACGTTCAAGGAAGCTCGGAAATATCACGCAGCCTTTACATTTATGATCGCCTACTTCTTCTTTAACGATGCCATTGCCACAGCGATTGCCGTTATGGCTATTTATGCGAATACGGTCATGGGCTTCTCGACGGGGCAGTTCATTCTCCTCTATCTTGTATCCACGGTGTCTAGCATTATCGGCTCCTTCATCTTCGGTTATGTCACGCGCAGCATCGGCCCTAAGAGAGCAGTAACCGTTGTCGCCATCATACTGATTGTGGCTATCTCCCTTGCTGCCCTAGCGACGAGCCAGAGCATCTTCTGGGTAGCAGGCAGTTTATATGGTGTCTCTATGGGTGCTATGTGGGTGACCTCCCGCACACTGATCGTGCAGCTAACGCCGGAAGAAAAACGTGGCCAGTTTTTCGGCCTGTTCGCCTTCTCCGGGAAAGTGTCCTCCATTGTCGGACCTGCGCTGTACGGCTCCATTACTTGGGCATTAGCCTCGTCAGGCAACTTAGCAAGCCGTGTCGCACTGGGCTCCTTGCTGGTCCTTGTCATCATCGGGCTTGTCGTCCATATGCGGGTTCCGCAGAAATTGCAAAATCCTGCCTAATTCATGTACAATTACTACTAACCAGAGAAAAGCAGACACAGAAAACACTAGAGCATTCAAGGCTTTAGTGTTTTTTTGCAAGCATCCGATGTTTGCCACACGACTTCCTTGTCAGACACGTCCATCGTTCAGGCGTTCTCATCAGAGAGAGGGGATATGGAAATGGCTTTGCGATACAAAAGAGTTCTCATTAAACTTAGTGGCGGGGCTGTAGCAGGTGACAGCTCTTTCGGTTTCGACCCTACACAACTGGATCATATTGCTAATGAAATTATGACCGTCGTGAATTTAGGTGTTGAAGTGTGTCTTGTGATCGGTGGTGGCAATATTTTCCGCGGCAATATGGGCGAAAGCTGGGGCATCGAGAAAGCCGAGGCTGATAATATCGGCACGCTCGCGACGGTCATCAACAGCTTGATGCTGCGCGGTGTGTTGAAAGCGAAGACGGAAGCCGAGGTGCGCGTTATGACAGCGATTCCGATCGCTTCAGTGGCGGAGCCTTTCATTCGTTTACGAGCCATTCATCACCTGGAAAAAGGGTACATCGTCATTTTCGCTGGCGGGAATGGACAGCCTTTCGTTACGACGGATTATCCATCCGTGCAACGCGCCATTGAAGTGAATTGCGATGCAATTCTAGTCGCCAAGCAAGGCGTGGACGGCGTCTTCGATAAAGATCCGAAGCATCATCAAGAAGCGCTCCAGTACAAATCGCTCCACTATAACGATGTGATTCAGCATAATTTGAAGGTGATGGATCAATCCGCCTTTATTCTAGCGCGTGACTACCATGTGCCGATTCATGTGTTCAATTTCGATAAGCCTGGCTCGATGAAGGACATTTGCGCGGGGCTGAATACGGGCACGATTATTAGTGCAGCATCGGAACTTATTTATCATTAACCGTAATATCTTCCTCCACCAAAAACTGGTGATTAGTAAACTGAACTGGGTTAGTGAAGCGCGTTGCTTTCGTTGCGGAACGTCGTTCCGCTATTTTCCCAAAAATGACTGATGTTCAGCCGTAACGGAACGTCAGTACGCTAATTTATCCATTATTGCGTAATCGCACCTGTTTTCGACGAAATAGAGGAACCTCGTTCCGCATCTTGTTCAAATAAGTTAATTTCCCATAAATAACGGATTCTCGTTCCGTTTCTCCTACTGATATAACGAAAAAGGATAGATAGCAGAGCGACCTGCTGATCTATCCTTTTTATTTTAGCCGAGGAGGAGCACGTAATAGTCATTAGCGTTTCTCGTCGCAAACCCACAGGATTCATAGAGGCCGAGCGCCTTCTCATTCTCCACCGATACTTCCAGCTTGATATGCTCAGCTTGCTCCTTTACTTTGAGTGCAGTAATCGTTTGACTTAAAATCTGGCGACCATAGCCCTTGCCCCTAAAGTCTGGCATCACGCAAAAGCCATAAATAAAACCGCTAACTCCTGGCTCAACCATCGCACCAAGTTTTCCTATCGGTTCTTTGTTTTCACCTAGCTCCGCAATCCACGTCCTTTCCTTATCCCCACTGATCGTCTGATTGACATACTCGCGCGTATCTTCTTCCGTCATGTCGAAGCCTGACATATTCAACTTAACGAGGAGCTCCGTATCGGAACTGTCCGCTAAGCGAATACCTAATTGTGTCTGCGTGGAAGCATGTGGGATTACTTGTTCTTTTAACTCCATCACATACTCTGAAAAAGAATAATTCGCCCCTAGCTTCGTCAGAAAAGCTTTACCGCTCTCCGAGCCACGCTCATTGATGAAAATAAGCTTAGGAACCTTTCTGTTCCTGCACGTTTCGATTGCCGTTTGAACGAGCTGATTGAAAATCCCTCGGCGCCGCGCCTCCGGATGCACCATGCCGCTGATTTCTACCTCAGTGGAAAGGAAGCTATAGATCGCAAGAAAGCCGATAATCCGGTCATTTTCGTAATACACAAAATCATTCGTCACAAGGGCTGGACGGCTAGTCAAGGTGCCCCAATTCAGTTTAATCTCGATGCCTTCATGCTCGTTGCATATCTTCCACAGCGCCCGAACTTCCTCCAGCTCTTGCGGAGAAAGGCCCGCTCTTGCATATATCCCTTGTTTCATATGTTGTCCTCCATTAATCTTCTCATTCATATGGACTACCTGCTGTCATTATACATGTCTGGGCGCCCAGGTGGTAAGCTAATAAATCATTCTACACATTTTTTCGTGCAGGCTGTGAACGATTTGCATGAGCTGTTCGTACTATCCATGAAATCAGACAGAGAGGATGTTCAATCACTTGGAAGAGAACGAATTTATTCGTCGGGCCATGCTAGGCGACACCGCGGCTCTGTCACAGCTTCTGCAGCAGCATTATGCTTTTGTGTATAAATATTTGGTCAAAATTACGCTGAACCCCTCCCTGGCTGAGGATCTCACGCAAGAAACAATGGCACGTTGTATCGAAAAAATAAAGCTCTACAACGAGACTTCGAAGTTCTCGTCCTGGTTGATCACCATCGCCACTCGTTTGATGATCGATCAAGGAAGAAGGCGCCGCTCGGAGCGCAAGTGGCAGGAGAAAGAGCAGCAGCAAGCCTTACGCCAACTGCAATGGCAGACTGCACATCACACCGATGTTGCTTGGCCAGAGGTATTGGACGCCTTGGCGGAAATACCGAGAGAGAGTCGCATTCCGCTTATTCTCAAGCATTACTACGGATACACGTACGAAGAAATTGGCGGCATGCTCTCTCTTGCGGAGGGAACCGTGAAATCACGCGTGCACAACGCACTGAAACAACTACGAAAGGAGCTGAAGTAGATGGATGAAGATTCTCAAAAGCGGCGGAGGGCTACGGGTGAGCAGCGAGAAGAGAGCGAGCGACGGAGCACAGCTGACGGTCGCGAAAGGCAAAGTGATGAGCAAACCGATGAAGTGACTGCTCGCCAACTGCGCGAGGGGTTGGACCATCTCGAGGCTGTCATCCACGTGCCAGCCCCGAGTGCAGCTTGGTTTGATCAGCATATAGCGGCGACGCAAAGCAAACGACGCACCAAGCTGCTGCGCGACTTGGCAACCCTGTGGATCAGCGCGATGCTATTGTTTTATGTGTTTTATCTGACGGTAACAGCTCAACCTGTTACCTTTCTCTCCATCCAAGCTGCGGCGATACTGATTCCGTTAGCTTGGCTATTTCTTAGAAAGCAGGTGGCTTCTCATGACAACAACTGAATCCAAATTCGACCAACTACCTCTCTGGGCATGGATAGGTCTTGCATTAATTATGCTCATACAAAGCACATGGCTGTACATGGACTCCCGCAAGCGGGGTGCCCGTCACCCTTGGTTTTGGGGCATTTGGGGCATTATTCAAGCCCCGGTTCCAACCATTGTTTATCTTTTTGCGGTTCGAAAGATTCACCGGAAATGATATCTGTTCTTACTTGAAACGGTTGCCTCCATGGCAGCCGTTTTTTTCATGCCCATGCGGATACAAGTACTGGAAATAATCAAAATCATATTGACTTCCTTCTGTCGTGTGGGCATTATGCGTAACACGAAGGGGCCGTTCATGGGGCGAGTTGGTGGTGCGATTACACCGATTTTCATGGGGATGATGTTAGTGGGGATGGCTGTATCAGGTTACTTGAAGGATATGGTGAGTGGCGGTTTGTTGATTGCAGGAGTTGTGCTGTTAAACCCGCTTCTACGGAGAAATCAACTCAAAGCGAAGCAACAAACCATGTAGGGAGTAATATCGGGGTCAAGTTTAAGAACAGAAGCTGTATCCGACAATGAGGATGCAGCTTGATTTGTTCAGCATCAAAATATTCTTTTTAAACATAAAGTATGAAAAATTAGGTAGTACGTCAATCACTTTATCCTTGTTCTAAATCATTTTGTTTGAAATGCATATCCTTCTTCATGAAAGACTATTCAAGGCTTGATCTAAATCATTTATCAGAGAATCTACCGACTCCAGCCCTACTGAGATTCTGAGCAATCCACGCGGAATACCGGTCGTTTGAGAGGCTTCCTCACTGATTCCTACGCCTGGATCAATAATTAGACTTTCAAATCCGCCCCAGCTAGGTCCGAACTCGAAGTAATGGAGCTTCGGGATCATCTCCCGAATGGCTTGCTCATTAGCGCGCGGAAGGAAGCTTATTAATCCCGTGTATCCGGTAAACAGCTTTCTCCCAAGCTCATACTGCGGATGACTTTTAAGACCAGGATAATACACACGTTCCACTTTCGGATGACTTTCAAGAAAAGTCGCAATTTTCATGGCACTTTCTTGATGCTGCCTCATACGGACAGGCAGGGTGCGCATTCCCCTCAGTAGAAGCCACGACTGATGCGGATCCATACAGGAACCGAACAACGCCCGTTCCTCATGCGTGATTTTCTCCATATCATCTCCTCGTCCGATCGCAACACCTCCAATAATGTCGCTGTGACCGCCCAAATATTTTGATGCCGAATGAACGACCATATCGATACCGAAGCGCAGCGGGTTGCAAAATAACGGGGTCGCCCATGTACTGTCAATAATGGTTCCGATGCCATTCGCCTTAGCCAATTGAGCAATTGCCTCCAAGTCCTGAAGTACGAACAAATGGGAAGAAGGACTTTCCAAATAGATCAACTTGGTATTCGGTCGAATGGCTTGCTCGAACTCGTCTAATCGATCTCCTGTCACGAACGTCGTCTCCACCCCGAACTTCGCCAAATAAGAGCTCAGAAACTCCCGTGTCGGCCCGTATGCGCTCCGTATGCAAATCACATGAGCCCCTGCAGAAACATATCTCATAATCGACGCCGAAATCGCTCCCATACCGGAGGAGAAACATCTAGCGGCCTCTCCTTCTTCTAGGGCGGCTATTTTTCTCTCTACTACCTCGGTGGTTGGATTCCCTATTCGGGTGTACACGTAACCGTGATCTTTCTGTTTTCTAGTGAAAAGAGAATTTTGAAAAATCGGAGGTACAATCGCACCCAAATACCGATCATAATCATCTCCCAGATGCATTAACATATCTTCTTTCGTCATCGTCTTTTCATCTCCCTGATGTATAAATTGTCTTAACTACCTTTCCATCCATTGCATAATGGCAGCTGCTTCGTCTGCTTCCACGGCAGCTTTACATGCTTGCAGGACATCGTTAGCTGTCAAAATAGCTGGCCGTCCTTCAATGCGATTTAGGAAGTCTTCACTTAGCGATAATGGAACTGTGTCCGGCTCTATTGTCCTTGCTGGCATATCGTTCGTCACCTGGATAAATAATGGCCCCTTGCCCACAATCGGGTCTCCCTCCAGACGCAGCTCCACGCAGCCTTTCGTACCGGTCACATAGATGCGCCCGTCTCCCCAGGTCCAGCTAGCTTCAGGCGTGTGCCAATCCGTATATAGCTGCGCGGTAACTCCGCCGCCGAGAAGCACTTGCAGGGATGCAGCGTCCAAAAATGTCGGATATTCCGGCAGTATGCGTTTGCTTTTCCAGCCATGAACCGAAGTTACCTCTTCTCCTGTCAACCATCGAAGCAAGTCAAAATCATGGATGAGAAGATCAATAATCGGTCCTCCGTTGCGAGCTTTGTCAAAAAACCAAGCTGGCCTGCCCGAAGCGCGCAATCTATGCGGCTTGCGCATCTGTATGTGGATGATCTTGCCTAGTTCTCCTTGCCGAATAGTCTCTCTAAGCGCAAACAGTTCCGGACGAAATCGCTCCGTCAGCATCATACCGACTTGTATGCGTCCCCGGCGGATGACTTCGTCAAGCCGATTGAGCCCAGCTGAGTTAACGACCGCCGGCTTATCCACCATCACATGCCGGTCATGTCTTTCGCAGAGCTCAATGATTTCGATTTTATCTTGGTTGACAGCAGCGCTGCCTACTATGGAGCCACTCACGCTAAGCAGCTTCTCTGGATCGTCGAATAGCGTGATACCATACCGATCAGCCAGCTTGCTTGCCATCTCGGCATCTTCTCCATCGTAAATACCTGCACAAGGGTGCCCCAAATCGTACATTTCCTGAATAAATTGGGCGATATGCATATGCTGACAGCCTAATATGCAAAATGGTTCCTGTTTCATCCACATCTCTCCTCGCACACGCGTTAGGATTCTAACCTCCCGCCATTTTAGTATCCAATCTGATATAATGAAGAAAATAACTCAACCAACCCAGACGAACGGAGTAATCCGCTATGAAGTTCCTGCAGAAGGCGCGAGCATTATCTATTCGCACCAAACTGAATGTATTGATTCTTTTGTTTCTGTGCCTTCCTTTTTTCTCTCTCGGCGTGATCTGGTATGAAAAAACAACGGAGAAAATCGAAATGAACGCCGTCAATTCCAGCCGGCAGCTTATTACGCAAATCAATAATCAATTGGACAATTATTTCATCGACTTGGAACGGATCACATTTCCCGTTATCACGCATCCGCTCATCCTGAAATTCATGCAGCTGCCAGCGAATGAGCAATATGATCGGTTTATCATCACCCGTGATATCGAAAAACAAGTACTGCCGAATTTCATGTTCGGCCGCCCGGACCTGAAAGGTTTCTCCATCGCAACGGAGAATGGCATTGTCAGTTACGGTGGCGTTTCCCCCAAGGACGACTATATGAAGTTATTCCGTCAATACGAGGATGCAACCTCCTTCCGAATTGTCGGCATCCGCAATCCGGATAACTCGCCTGTGCTGACCGTTGTCCGCACGTTTCGCGATGCTGCCAATTACAAGTCGCTTGGTATGTTGGTGATGGATCTAAACATGAACCAGATTATGAACATTCTGGCAAAGGTTCAACTTGGACAAACCGGCTATATTTGGATTGCAGACAACAATGCTCAAATTCTGTATCATCCGGACCTCAGCTATCAAGGCAAGCCTGTGGATTCCAAGCTGATGGAGCAATTCCGCGGGAGTCAGGAAGGCTATTTCTTGAAAAATACCGATGTTGGGAAAACATTGGTCATTTTCCATCGCTCTCCTTATACGAACTGGACAATGGTATCTGAAGTCCCGCTGCGGGAGCTGATCAGCAACCTGATCGAACTTCGAAATATCACGCTGTGGATTGCCTTTTTCGTTATCTTGTTCGTAATGGCCGCGTTAGCAGGGTTTTCCTTTAACCTAACCCGATCCCTCTCTGTTCTCCAGCGGTTAATGAAAAATGCGGAGCACGGGAATTTGGCTATCCAAGCACCCGAACACCGAGAGGATGAAATTGGAAGCCTATACCGCAGCTTCAACAAGATGGTCAGGGAAATACGCAGACTGATCGAAGTCGTGCATTCCTCTAAGCTCAAAGAGAAAGATCTGCAGCTTAAACAGCGAGAAGCCATGATGCAGGCGATGCAATCGCAAATCAACCCGCATTTTCTCTATAACACGCTCGAAGCCATCAACTCCTACGCCGTCGTGGAAGGCGTTCTGCCTATTAGCAACATGGCAACCTCTCTCGCAGATTTGTTCCGGTATAGCGTAGGCAGCTCCCAGCAAATCGTCAGTCTCAAAGAGGAATTGGATCACGTCAATACGTATTTGAACATCCAAAACGAACGATATCCCTACTTAACATTCGAATGCGGGATCGAAGCACGAACGGCATCAAACGTACAAGCTGTACGCTTAATCATTCAGCCCTTGATTGAGAACTCGATTGTCCATGGGTATGAACGCCAGAAACTTCGCCCGACCTCTATCAGCGTTTCTTCCGAGCAGTTGGAGAATTACTGTCTGCTGCGGATTACCGACCATGGTCAAGGCATGGATTCGAAGCTATACGAGACATATAACAAAATTTTCGAAGGTTCCCTCGCAGGCGACGAGACAGAGCTTTCCTTTCATCACATCGGATTGCTGAATGTCCATCACCGCATTCGATTGACTTATAATGAGCCCTACGGGCTTTATATAGAGAAATCAGATACGACAGGCACTGTCATTCAAGTTAGACTGCCTTATAAGGAGGGATCACAACATGTATCAAGTCATCACGATTGACGACGAGCCGATGGTCAAAAAAATGCTGAGCAAGCTAATTAATGCTACAGGGCGCTTCCAGGTCGTTGCAGAAGCGGAAGACGGCCAAGAGGCGCTCAAGCTCATCGAACAGCACGCTCCTGATCTGATTTTGACTGATATTCGTATGCCAATTATGGACGGTCTCGAGCTACTGCAGGAGCTGCATAAGCGGAACCAAAAGCCGAAGGTAATCATCCTCTCTGGTTATGATGATTTCTCCTTTGCCCAACAAGCCATTCGATACGGGGTCTCCGAATATTTACTGAAGCCAATCCGACCAGCCGTTCTTCAAGAAACACTGGATCGTATTTTCAATAGCTTAGAGCAAGAAAAATTATCTTTATCCGACCGTGGTCGCTGGATTCTTTTAATCAAAGAGCATGCTGAATCTATGAACGAGAACGTCTGGATTCTGAATGATGATGCCATAATAAACGATCTTAAGAAATTCCAAACAACTCTTGAGCTGGAAGCAACGGAAGACTCGCAGATACGAACTGCCTATTTCGAACTGCTTTGCCATATCGACGCAAGATTGAGCGAAAAAGGGATTCGGATGTTCAATGACGGTGCGGATGACCCCATTCCAGTCAAAACGGAAGAGCTGTTCAACCATACATGCTCCCTCCTGGCGTCGGCCATTCAGCAAATTCGCCAGTCCCGTAATTGGGGCAGTCATCAAGGCATCCAACGCGCGGTGGACTACATCAAACACAATTATACGTCGGAGGCCTTTTCCATGCAGGAGGTCGCGGAATATATTCAGATGTCTCCCGCTTACTTCAGTCGTTCCTTTAAGGAGGAGATCGGAGTCTCCTTCATCCATTATCTGACCCAGCTGCGAATTGATATGGCTAAGAACATGTTAGGTGATCCAGCATGCAAGACGATCAACATCCCACATGCCATCGGTTATGCGGACTATCCCCATTTTGCTAAAGTGTTCAAAAAGAATTGTGGACTTACCCCCACCGAATACCGAAAGAGACTGGGCATCCAATAGCAACGAACCGAGCACAAAAGATCCACTCTTGGATCTTCTGTGCTCGGTTGTTTTTGTACAATTAAACCTCAAGCGTATGGCATCCGCCTGCGGCAACTTTTATATCTAAGCTCTTGCCATTTCCTAAGGTGATTGTGCAGGAGACCACATGCTCACTTTCGTTCAACAAGATCATGTTGCCATCAGCGACAGTCACGTCAAGCAACAATTTCGCAGCCAAACCAACGGATAGCTGACCAACCGCTTTGCGATAAAGGGAAGAAAAGGAGGGTACATAGCCATGCCAGAGATACGCTTCCCCTCTCAGGGTTTGCCTGCCTTCATAGATATTCAGCACCATGCCTGCAACGATGCATTTTTGTGCAATCGTACGCACCGCATCTGTACGGAAGTTGGCAGCAACGATACAGTCCTCAGTCTCCACAACGATCGTTTCGTCATTCGTTTCTAGCTGAACCGTTTGACTGCTTGCTACTTCTGTCTGCGCTGCTGTTTGGTTAGGAATCGAGACCACAATGAATGGTTCCCTTGTCTGCCCTTCCGTTAGCTGCATGGAACCGATATCATTGAGGACGAGTATATCTTCTACGCCCTTCCACTTCAAATATTCATGCTTGTTAATATATTTGATGCCCTGCCCGCCGATGATAACATACCCGATATAATCATCTACATTCACGTAGGCAGCACTTCCATACGTTTCAACCTGATTGGGCTCCTGCCCATAGTAGCCACGAAACTTGTCGGCACCGCCCGGATAATATAAAGTGCGCGTGCCGGGGGCCAGCTCTGGCATAGCTGCATAATTCTCATTGCGGATGCCAATGATGCCCGTCTGCGCATGCTGAATGGTCACATTCTTCATCGCTTCGAAACGCTCGATGTACACGGTACTGCCGTTGGGCAGTGACAGAAATGCCACATGCTGAAGCAGCTCGCGGGCTCCTCTGGCAATCGTCACTGTTGCTGCGAAGCCATCATGGTACGGCAGAATACTTTCCCGCTCCACATCACGGATGATCGACTCGTTGCTCAGGCCTTTAATCCCCTTCTTTTCAGCAAACTCTACCGTACCGGTATAGCTCGCATAAAGCGGGGTTACCTGCCATAAGCCTTTGGAAGGCAAGGTTAGCGCCATAACATTGTTACGCCATGTAAAGCTCGCGAAGGAATCCTTGCGACGGTGTACGATCGAGTTGCCATAAGGGTACGTGTATACTCCTAACAAACGGTTCGTCATTTCCTCTGTATCGCTTGGCTCTGCACCAGGACCTCCAAAGAGGTATATTAAGTACGAACAAAGCAGATCGACCGCTGAGCCGTGCTCCAAGTCTCTGGCAAACTGTGCATGTGCTTTATTAATGATACATTCTTCCCCGCGCTCTTCCAGCAAGCAACCTCGTGAATTGCTGGCTTGAATGCGTTCAATGGAATCAAGTGAACCTCTTACCAGATTAGCTGCATCCCGATTGCCATGAATGACATTCAAGATCGTATGGGTCAGCTGGCGCTCATGCTGCCGATTATACCACCAGTCCTGACCTTGTACGGGAACGGCCAAGCCATCAAACTGCGCCCAAATTTTAATCGTGCGCTCATACAGCTTCTCGTTGTTGTGTACAGCCTCACGGAGAATTTCTTGACCCGCGGTCAGTGACATTAAAGCAAAGATTCCGCGTAGATTGGTCCCTGCGCACAAATAGCTTGGATGAACGAAAGCATGGTTTTCCGCTGTCATGTCAGGATGGAACGTCACCGTTCGCACCAGATTTCCAACAGGATTATCAATTAAGCCAGACGGGTCAGCGAGCCTGTCCTTGTAGGTGGTGACGGAGTTTACCGCCCACAGGCGGAATCCGTGCTTCCACTGTGCGTGATGCGGATGATCAGGAAACAGTGCAACCGCCGCTCCGATCCCTGCCGCTGTCCATCCGTTTTCCTCGCATTGCGTATCATAATATACGCCATTACGAGGTTCGTCGACTGACCATTGATCGGCATAGCTGGAAATAACATTTTGCACGAGCCGCTTCGTCTCTATGTCCAAGTCATCCCATAGCATCCAAGCAGCGTAGGCAAAGAAAGCGATGGAGCGGCCGTTTTGGCTAGCCATGAAGAAGCTATCGCCTTGACCTCCCCACTTTTTCCCGCTCGTGTAAGGCAGCACGCCTTCTACTCGGACACAATCCTCTGGACCGGTATCATGCGTAAATCCAATATAGCGAATTGCCTTGATGGCACGTTCTTTCAAGAGATTTCGGGAGATTCCCGTTGCCTGCTCGTCATATTCGCCTAGCTTGGAAAGCACCGCGTAAACGAGCGAGTTCTGGGCTGAATCGGATTGGTACCAGAAGGTTCCTCCGAAGAAATGACCGCTGTTCGGACGTACATCCCAGTCCTGAAAATGCTCGTTAGCAAAAGGCAGCCATTTCAACAAAATGGAATAGATGCGGCGCGACATGTCATTTTCTTGAGCTAAATCCCAACGGATAGGAGCAATGCGCCATATTTCTGTTGATGGTGTGTAGGTAATCATGCGTTTATCACTTCCTGAGCCGTTAAAATGACTTTCTTGCACGCTACGCCGTAAAGCTCCCTGATCTCGTCGCTTGAGATATCCAAGTTGTCCGAGCTGCTCGATCCGTTGGCGCTTCCATTCATCACTGGCACCCAAGCAACAACACGGCCACCTTCGACCGGCACGTTATCCGTAATCGGATAACCGTCTACCGTCAATCCGGAAATGGTGACCTTGCGACGCGCTCGCACCCAGCGGTTGATTTCTTCATTTGTCCAGAAGACAAACCCGCGCTTGCGTGCTTCGTCTACAACATAACGGAACGCATCCCGCACCACTTCTTGGTGGTAGATGTGAAATTGATGGAACAAGAAATGCGCAACACCTTGCACCTTGGCCACTTGTTCCAGAATCGGAATGACGATACTGCGGTCACCCCACTTTTTCAATTCCAAATCCGGCGTTAGAAACCCGACTTCCATCACGTTGTATACCCGATTTTTCTCGTCAGAAAGCGCAATCGGAAAGAACGGCTGACACGTTCCAAACGTGAACCCAAGGTTGCCCTTCTTGCTGCCGCCACGGCTTTGGTCCGATTCAATGCCGCAGCTTTCGCACCATTGGAACAGCTCTCCCCAACCTTCTATGCGGGTAAGATGGTTCTTATTCGTTGGCACTTGCTTCATGCCCGTTGCTTCTTGGAACCATGCGAATTGCCGGCGGAATTCTTCTTCGCTCCAATAGCCGTTGTCTACATCTACAGCGTTGTAGTGCAGCGCCAGCTCATGCCCATCTGCTTCGATCTGCTTGTATAAGCCTTTACTATAGCCCGGCTCCAACATACACCAAGTAGAGCGGACGCCGGTTTCCTTTAGGATGTCTAGCGTAGCTATGGCATGCTCGTCAAAGTTATAGTCGCTATCATGCGAAATGTGAGCTACCTGCTCCGTACCTTCCGGCCAATAGCCGAGAAACGGCAGCGCCAAGCCTTTTTCTGCTGTGCGTCGAAGCAAATGCCCGACCAATTCATCACGCCACATGTCGGCATAAGGGTGATGAAACAACGGGATTCCCGTTTCCGTTGCGACCCGGTCGTGGTCGTAATCAAGCTCGATCACGTCATCTGCCTTCAGCACACCGTCATTCACCAGGGCAGTTCCATCCGCAGATGGCGGCCCATCCTCGATAACCGGCTTGCTTCCTTGCTGAAGCTGGACAATAGTATTCACGACATCTACGGAATAACGCTCCAAGCTTCCTTGTCCAATGCTGAATTGCTGTAGGACAGGTCCATAACCATCGCCGCTTGGCGAGCCTTTGCAGATGGCTCCGATGTTCTGGACGTTTGTTGGCTCCTCCATCGCGTTATTCGTTGCGACCCACGGCACCGCATCCAGAAAACGAAGCGGTCTGTCGCTATGCGGGAGGTGAGCGTACCCTGCACCTGTACCCATACCTTTGTGATACCCTAATTTCTTCGCAAGATCGTTCGTACCCGCAAAGGAAACGACGGTACCGCCCCTCTCCATATAGCGCCAAAGCAGCGCTGCATGCTCTGCAGTTTCATCTACGGCTGCAACCAGAATGACATCACATGGATAATGATCTGTTATGCTCTTGACCGAGTGAATCCAATGAAACGGAATTCCGCGATGCGTCAAGATTTCCCCCAGATAACGATTAAATACGTTTATGTTATATCGCCACCGTTTTTCAGCAGCAGCCTGATCCAGTAAAATACCAATTCGTGCCATTTTCATCGCAGCAGTTCCCCCATTCGCAAGCTCACTTGCAAGCCCGTACGTTAGTCAAACGATCTCAACACTTTATTTACTGCCGTCGCAATGTCGTACATCGCCTTCTCATCCGCCAACAATACATTCTGATGCAGCCACATCGCTTCTTTGTTGCAAGCTCGTTCGCTAACTGGACAAGCATATTGTCGATGCTCGGATTCTCCTGTCCATTTGGCAATCTCTTCAAGGATTGCTTTGTTCCTGTTTAAGGAAACGTATCCCGCATGCATGGGAATCCCTTCTCCATTCAATCGACGAATCATTTCATTCTTATCAATGCGACTCGCGAGCTCGGGTTTCAAGAACAGTAAGTGCAAATGCTGGGCGTGACGGTTAATGCGCGGATCGCGTTTAACCGTAAGAATACCCTCGATCGGAGCCAGCAGCTCATTCAGCAGCTTTGCATTGCGTTCCCGCAGGGCAAACTGCGCTTCGAAACGGCTCAATTGCCCAAGTAATACAGCTGCCTGGAATTCGGTCATACGCAAGTTCCAGCCGACCGCCTCGTGCTGATACCAACCGCCTTGCTTAATACGGCCTACATTCACAAGCGACCATGCTTTGGCAGCGAGCTCGTCGTCATTGGTCAAGATAATGCCGCCTTCACCCGCCGTCACGTTCTTCCCCGACTGGAAGCTAAACGTGCCCAAGTCTCCTAGAGCACCTACACGTCTACCGTCCCACTCAGCTCCGACCCCTTGCGCGGAGTCCTCGATCAGACGCAACCCATGACGGCTCGCAATATCCTTCAATCGAGTCATGTCCGCCGAAGCTCCTGCTAAGTGCACAGCGACGATCGCCTTTGTCTTCGGTGTGATCGCCGCTTCGACTTTATCAGGATCAATCAGCAGCGTGTCCGGTTCTACGTCCACAATGACGGGAATCGCTCCGAAGATAAGCGCCGATGACGCCGTGGCAATGAACGTGTATGCCGGCAGAATGACTTCATCGCCCGGCTGCACACCTGCTGCCTGCAGCGCAATGGTAATCCCGATCGTTCCGTTCACCACCGTAATGGCATGCTTCGCGCCATGCATGTCGGCGAACTGCCTTTCGAGTTCAGGCAGCTTCGGTTCTAGACCTGGAACGTTGGATTTCCCCGTTCCCCCCCACTTCTGCGAATGCAGCACCTCTAGCAACAGCTTCTCTTCTTCTTGGCCATAGATCGGCCAAACAGGGAATGGATCTGTACGAACAGGCGTCCCGCCGTTTACTGCTAATTCGGCAACCGTCAATTTATCCATCGCTTCTCACTCCTATTCCTCTTCCATTAAGTTCTCATCGATCAGCGTTCGATCCGTCACATTCAATCGCAATGTTTTAATCTCAAATCGACCCAAGCGTATCTCTTGATTTATGCCGAGAGCAGCGATCGAAACGTTCGTCAACCGTTCTTCTCCAGATGGCTCATACAAGCGTACAATGTAATCGTTAGTAATTTCTGCTTTCTTAAAAGCCGTCATCTGTATCGATGGATCACTTAAGCTGATTAATGGAGCAGGCGCCTTGCCTTCTCCTGATGGGAAATAGGTTAACGCATAAGGCTTCTCATTAAGTGCTAGCGCTTCTCGATCTAGTTTAGGCAGACGTTCTTCCCACGTCCCTGCATTAAACCAAAACGTGAAACGGCGCTCCCCTTGATCGATTCGAGGCGAAAAGCGGTCCTTCGGTAATGTATAGGGCATTTTGCCTCCCGGAAGCGCCGAATAGCCCGGCGAACGAAGCAGCGTCAGCCGCAGTTCGCCATCGTGGATACTGGATCCATACGTTCCGTCATTCACGACGGACAGAGATGCACCCGTAGCCCCATCAACCGCAGCGACCCATTTTTGAGCGACTGCTTCCCTGCCGTTAGCGGGCAGCTCGTCTACACCGTAAGCCACTTGGCCGTAATATTGCGGCTGCTTGAACGTTGTCGGCACAGATAGCTTGAGCATTTTTGCCTTCTCGTTCCAATGAACTGTAAGATCAACCTTCACTTCCGTACCCCGCTTAGGCAAATAGTAACGTTGGCAGATGAAGGAGTCTTTGTAAGCAAACACCGCTTCAATCACACTTCGTACTTCGCCGTCTTCAATCACGCGGACCGAAGCAATCGGCTTGCCCGGAATGCCTGAATAGCGGGAGCCTTTCGCTTGAGACATGAGCTTGAATTCTCCGATGACATCCGGGAAGCTTTGTGTTTGACTGCCCCATGAATCGTCATAATCCTTCACCACAACTGGCTTGAACGCATTCGATTGTACGATGGAGACGCCATCCGCTTTGAATGTATCCACAAAGCCAGTTTCGCAGTTGATAACAATCTCAAGATTATCCGTTTTAAAGACAATCAACCCATTCACCGCTTGAAGTGTCGGCTTGGGTTTCTCCGGCAGAAATTCGACTGTACAGTCAAACCGATTCATCTGACCAGGCTCGAGCTCTGCATAAAATACGGCACGTTTCCGCCAATCAACGTAAAGACTGCTAATTTCCTTTTCAACCTGACTCGGGATTCTTTGTCCTTGTATATGCACTACCGGAACTGCGAATTGTCCTTTCGACGCAGACGGCAACTGAAATTCACATTCAAAAATGCCTTTCACCTTATAGGGGTGGGGATTATAAACAAAAATCGGAACCTCGCCTTCTGCGGCTTTCTGTTGACCGCCCGTCAAGGCAAAGAAAGCGCGAGCTTTCAATCGAGACAAAATTTCCAAACCGTGATCCATTAAGCGAATAGCCGCTTCTTCCACGGGTTGAACTGAAGTACCCGGCAATATATCATGAAATTCTGCAATCATTAAGTCAACGGTAGCTTCATGAATGTCCTTTTGCGGATAAGGGCCATACCCCTGAAGTGCGTAAGAGGACATCATTTTTTCAACAAAAAACAGCTCATTTTCAAGCTTGCGATGTTTTTGCTTAATCATAATTTGGGACGTATAGCACCCAACCGCCCAAGGATTCAAATCTTTCTCGTACGTCGGCAGCTCTTTCCCGCTCGCTTTTAGCTCTGCAAAATAATCTTCTGGCGTGGAGTGGATCACATCGAACGCTTCTGTCCTCTCCTTTAGCTCCTTCAGATTGTTCAAATCAATCCGGGAAGGTCCGCCCCCGTGGTTCCCTATTCCCCACAATACAAGTCCTTCCGACTTGTCTGGATGATCCTGCATCCAGCCTTCAACCTTCACATGCGCCTTGCCACGCCCTGATAGATAAGCTTTATAAGCGCGGTGAACCGTAACTTCGGAACCGTCATGCCCAATCCAACGGAATTCTTCCCCTGGTAGAGAACAGTCGTTCTGATCAGGCCGGCAAACGATATAAGCATCAAAGCCTGCCTTGCTCATAATTTGCACGAGTCCGCGCGTATGACCGAACGGATCGAAATTAATAGCCGTCGTCGGCACTTTGCCGAACTTCTCTTTGAAGTACACGCGCCCTAGCAGCATCTGCCTAACGAACGATTCTCCGCTTGGCATATTGCAATCCGGCTGCAGATACCAGCCACCCATGATGTGCCACTTGCCCTCGGACACCAGTTTCTGAATGCGCTTAAAAAGCGCCGGATCGTATTCTTCAATCCATTTATAAAGAATGACTTCGTTATGGTTAAAAATGAATCCGCCATATTCTTCGCAGAAATCGGCCGCGATTCGGAAGGTGGACAGCGCTTCTCCCGCTCCTTCTTCAATCTCCCATAGCCAAGCAGGGTCTAAATGAGCGTTACACAGTAAGTGAAGTTTTCTCATGGTAATCTCCTTGTTTTTTAGAAAACCCCCACTGGGACAGCGAGGGTTCATGTTTATTATTTTTTATTTTTGGCTTTGTACCATTCCGTTGCTTCTTTGATCAATTGATCTCCGCCTTGTTTCTTCCAGCTAGCGACGAAATCGTTGAATTTATCCACCGATTCTTTCCCAGTAATGACTTTTGCAGCGAATTCCAGCCACAATCCGTCATAGTTCAACTCTGGACGTGTTTTCAAGGTAGGCATGGCAGGGATTTCTAGCGCATCATCTTGGAAGCCCTCTTTATTTGCCACCTGCAACGATTTTACTGTTTTTTCTCCGCCTGGCTTGTTCTTAATGAAGCCATCCTCTGTAAGATGCGGCTTGCCGCCAGTGAAGTGTACCCATTCTTGGAACGTATTCTCTGCCAGGATCTGCTCGTTGGTTGTCGGGTAGTTGTACTTGACCGCACCGTTTTCTACCTTGTACGTGTCACCTTCAATCCCATACATGAAGAACGTATCTTTGGCTTTATCGTCGGAGTAGAACCAATCTAGGAATTTAATGATGGCTTCAGGGTTTTTAGCACTTTTCGGGATTGTCCATACGAAATCAGATACCGTGGAGCCTAAAGGGTATATTCCGCCTGGCTTGCCGCTAGATCCGACCGGAGAAGGAATGATTTCAACGGCCGCTGTCGGTACATTCGCTTTAATAGCCGTTTCAACAGCACCCGGCGTTACCGCGGATGTAGACCAAATACCTACAGTACCTGCACCTTTAATCTTGGCATCCCAATCTTTGCCTTGAAGTGTAAACACTTCGTTATCTAGCAGCTTCTCTTGATATAACTTTTGGTACACTTTCAGAGCATCAACCATGCCAGGGCGAATAAAATTCGGAACTAATTGATCGTTCTCAAACTTCCAAGTTTGCGGTTGCACGTCATATGCAGTGAAAAACTGATAGGCGAAAGCTAATTTCGCGCGTCCTGACATTGGAATTTCATCTTGCTTCCCATTGCCATTCGGGTCCTTATCGCGGAATGCTTTCATTACGTCGATGTATTCATCCACAGTTTTCGGCACTTGAAGACCCAATTTGTCCAACCAGTCTTTACGGATATAAGTTACCGTACCGTTCGTAATCGGGTTTTCTTGCGGGATACCATAAATTTTCCCGTCTTTGCTCACGCGAGCGGAATCCCAGGATGCCTTCGGCACTTTCTTTTTCAAATTCGGTCCATACTTATCGATCAAATCATTAAGCGGAAGCAACACGCCAGAATCAATCGCAGGCGCTACTTCCGGACGGTTAATTCCTTTGGTCTGCAGCAAATCAGGCAGTTCGCCGGAAGCAAATAGCAACGTCATGCTTTGGTCATAGTTCTCATGAGGAATCAATTGCATTGTCAGATCAGTCTTAGATAATTCTTCTAATTTTTTTACATACTTGTCGTTATTGATATCCGCCGATCCTTCAACATACTTGGAACCGCCAGTCGTTAGCCCCACTTTGAACTTCGCAGGAGCGGC
The DNA here is from genome assembly GCF_059692215.1 of Paenibacillus sp. J22P51. Taxonomy (NCBI): domain Bacteria; kingdom Bacillati; phylum Bacillota; class Bacilli; order Caryophanales; family Paenibacillaceae; genus Paenibacillus; species Paenibacillus sp. J22P51. The sequence continues at coordinate 91,778 of NZ_JCAUAZ010000014.1, forward strand.
AGGGGCGGCAGATGTCGTTGAAGTCGATGTTGTCGATGCAGCTTGTCCTGATTTCGTCTCATCTTTGGAGGTACAGCCAACCAAACTACTTGAAGCTAATGCCATACAAAGTGCTACTGGCAACACTTTTCTCTTTTCCAAATTAACCTCTCCTTTTTTTAAGACCATGTTGTTTTATTATTATCCTTTGACCGAACCAAGCATTGAGCCTTTAACAAAATGCTTTTGAATCATTGGATATATAATCAGGATGGGGATGGTGGCTACCATAATGGAAGCCATCTTAATACCTTCTACCGACTGAATGGTCACCGCCGCGCTCTGCAGCATGCTTTCCACGTCACTTTCGACGATCAGCTTTCGAAGCTTCAATTGCAACGGATACAAATTAGGATTCCTAATAAATAGGATCGCATTAAAGTAACCATTCCAGTGTCCAACTGCGTAAAATAACCCAATTGTGCTTAAGGAAGGCAGGGAAAGAGGGAGAACGATGCTCCACAATGTCCGATATTCGTTGCACCCGTCGATTTTGGCTGCATCCGTTAATCCATCAGGAATGTTGCGAAAGAAGGAGATCATGATGATCAAGTTAAACGCACTGATGAGATCGGGTATCATCAAAGACCACAGTGTATTTAGCAGGCCAAGTGATTTGACAAGCAAATACGATGGAATTAAGGGTGCCTGGAAAATCATCGTAAACAGCACTAGTAAAATGATGAATTGTCTCCCTTTCAAATCTTGCTTGGATAAGCCATAAGCCATAAGGCTGGTAAAAATAAGATTGAGCAGTGTGCCTGCCACCGTAATAAACACGGTAACACCGAAAGATCTCCAAATCCGCGAGTCATTCAGAACAACTTTATAATTCAGGAATGTGAAATCCGCTGGAAAGATCGTGACTCGTCCTTGAATGATAGCACCAGCGCTGCTGAACGATCCGGCCATAATATGCAGAAACGGTATGAGCATAGCGATAGATACCAGGACAAGAAACGTATAGTTGAAAACAGTAAACGTCTGGTAAGCGGGCGATTTTCGAACCATGATGTGCTCCTTTCTAGTAGATCGAGCTGCCTGTCGTTTTTTTGCTAACGTAATTCGCTCCGACGATGAGAATGAAGCCAACAACTGATTTAAACAATCCAATGGCTGTCGTATAGCTATACTGCGCCCCTAATAAGCCGACTCTGTAGATGTAAGTATCAAATATTTCCCCAACTTCACGAACAAGCGGGTTAAGAAACATATACATTTGTTCGAAGCCAAGGTCCAGAATATGACCTATCTGCAATAGCAGCAAAATCATGATGGTAGGAAGGAGACTTGGAATCGTAATACTGAACACTTGACGTAATTTCCCTGCCCCGTCTACCTCCGCTGATTCGTACATTTCAGGATTGATTCCGCTTAGCGCTGCTAAGTAAATGATTGTCCCCCAGCCAACTTCTTTCCATATTCCGGAGGAAACGATAATGGTTCGGAAGTATTCCGGCTCCTGTACGAAAATGGTGCGTTCAAAGCCAAAGGAAGCTAAAGTATCGTTAACAACCCCTGTCAGCGAAAGAAAATTTATGACCATACCGCCTACGACAACCCAAGAGAAAAAATGCGGCAAGTACAATAGCGTCTGTATCGTCCGTTTAAATACAACTTTCCGAACTTCATTCAGCAATAACGCTAATAAGAGCGGTGCCGGAAAAGAGAAGATGAGCTTATACATACTGATCAGGAGTGTGTTTTTAAGTATCTTGTAAAACTCCGGATAGGTGAACAGGTTGTCAAAGTGCTTTAAGCCGACGAACTTACTTCCCGTTACCCCCTTAAACACATCATAATCTTGAAATGCGATAATACTGCCGCTAAGAGGAATGTACTTGAATATGATAAAAAACAATACGCCAGGCAAAATCATCGAATAGATCTGCCAATGTTTTAGCATATAACTTTTCTTTTTTGGTATCGCTTTCAAGTCAGATAGAGTTGCCTGTTGCATAGGTCCATTGATAGCCACTTTCATTTATCCCCTTTCACTGCTTAATCTCTGTTTCCACTATAAAAGTTTGAAGATCAGAAAGACATGTTATTTTTTGACTTGTGTTGTCAATTTTTAACCAACATGAAAGCGCATCCACTCTCTCTCATCGTCTTCGCAAACTCCAAAACAAAAAGAAGCGGCCACTTAGCCCCCTCTTTTGCCTATCGATCGCCACGTTTGGACGCTGCGTATTGGATCGTTATTCGTATACAATCAGGAGGCTAATGTTACGTTCCCCGTTTCCCCAAAGCATACTCTTCTGGCGTCTGGCCGAGTATGGACTTGAAATCCTTAATGAAATGCGACTGATCGTGATAGCCGAGGTCCATCGACAGCTTGGCCCAATTGTGCGTATCATTGCCATCGGTGGTCTCCGCTGCGCTTTGGATGCGGGCGATTTTGATCACCCATTTCGGGCTGACACCGACATACTGATCGAAGAGACGCTGTAGGGTGCGGATGTTCATTTGAAAATGCTCACATATCGCGTCGACCTTGGTAATATCCGGCTGACCATACACAAAATCCACGATTCGATTAACCAAAGTCACCTGTTCATCCTGGACAGGCAGCTTCGACCGGATCATGTTTTCGACCAAGCCTACATTACTCATATCATCCTGTTGACGAAACACTTGCGCTTCCAAGGAACGCGGTTCGGTGTCGAAAACATCCCCAATGCTCAGCGGATTGTTCAACATGCTAGACACGTTTTCTTGGACAAAAGGGTAAAAGCCACCTGGCTTAAATTTCACGCCGAACACCCCCCCCCTGCCCTTCTAGGTGATGTCCATACTTCTCTTTGCCAGGACCGTAAATCGCCGATTTTCCAGGCTCTACAACGAGATTCACGCAGGGATTAGGAATAACATGCTGTGTGTAGGGTTCTTTCCCAGCCAAGTCCCATCTGACGACCCAGTAATGACGAACGAAAAAGGCCACATCCTCCGCCGGAGCATAGCGACAAAGCTGAAACTTGTGCCCCCCTTGCTGGAAATTTATGATACCCAGGCTAGGCATGGGGGGATTCGTATTTGAATTTGGATTCGCATTCGTTGGCATATCGAACACTCCTTGTCGCGTTTTTACAATACATGGGAATAATAGATGTAATATGATAGGTAGGATCACAAAAGCGAAGGAGTGCGAGCGGTTATGGAGCTGAAGTATGAATTTTATATTGGTGCAAGCACGAAGCAGGTTTGGGATATTCTCATCACACCAGAGGGAACTCGGCAAATTTTGTTTGGTAGCGTACTGCATTCTACCTTTGAAATTGGCTCTGACTATTCCTATATAGGCCCAGGTCAAGATGGCGATGAAACGGTTCATGTGTATGGCAAAATTTTGGCATATGAGCCAGAGAAATTATTGAGCTGTACAGAGCATGCGGGGCCTTCCTATCGGGAGAACCATGCTGAGTTCGAATCGCGTATGACAATCACCCTAGAAACCGTAGGCAACTGTACGAAATTAACGCTCGTGAATGATCAATGGACACCAGACCACCCGAGCTTTGAGTCGACAAAGGCTAGCTGGTGGATGATTCTGAGCAATATCAAGACGTTAGCGGAGACAGGTAAAACGCTAGATTTCGGTTGGTAGACTTTTGGCGCAGCTTAAAAATGTAGAAAAAGCAGGAGTCCATCAAGGACTCCTATTTACATTACAATGGTAATAAAGCCAACGTCTCTTTACCTTCCAAACCGGCAACCATCGATTCCCAAGCATGCGGTTTATTCGCGAGCACCGCATAATACCGTCGCAAGAACTTCGCTACCAACGCAGCACTGATCTCTGTCGCATCTTCATCCGTCGGTAGGAAGCAAAGATCCAGCTCCTCGACAGCCTCCCCGTTGTTTTCCCATGATGGGTGCACATACTTAAAATCAATCCGCTTATAGCCCAGATGCGATAACACCTCACGCCGCACGTAAGGGTCCATCGGCTTTACGCCACCAAAAGCATGCCCCTCGATCCGATATGGATCGTAAATTTCAGCGAACATCCCTTTCATCGGCTTACCTGACTCGGCTGCCAATCGCTCCAGATCCTGCCACCGTTTTCTCGCAAGAAACCGCCCAATCCCAAGACCTGCCTGACCAATAATCGTGAAATCCGTCATTGCCACTTGGTCTTCCTCGTAATAGCGATACTCCGTTGTGCCGACTACCTTGCCTTCATGAACGGCCACAAACACGCGAATCCCTGGATCTTCAAGAGGCTCCCTCCACAAAGAGTATTCGAGCACTTCCTCCGGCGGAAATACCTCTTTCATCAGATCGTGCATCGATCGAAACAACGGGTCCTCAATATTCGAAATGCGTATGAATTCCATCAGGTCAACTCACTCCTATTTTTAATATGTAAAAGGGTTCCGCCACTCCATCAACAACGCATGATTCAGCGATTCCTCATCTTCCAAATAATTTGCAACCACGCCTACTGGCGTCCGGCCGCATCGCAGCAAAAAGGTAATCACCGGGTCCTTCATCGTCCCCGCCATGACAGCTGCCGCATAATCATCGGCACTCATCTTCTCGACCACCTTATGATAGCCAGGCATCCGCCCGCCTCCGAGCAAACGAGCCAGCCCCAAATGCACCACTACCTCGTACATGGACTGCATGAGCCACTTACCGAGACCAAACTTGCGGTAAGCTGGCATGATGCAAATATCCACAATGTAGAGCGTATCGCCATCTGGACGATGCGTTCGGATAAACCCGTCATCCGTCATCGCCGACCAGCTATGATCGACATCCCCAGCCATCCGCTCACTTTTCACCCGAAGTCCCGTAATTGAACCCACGACCTGACCCGCTACCTCCACACACAGCGCGCCCTCCGGAAAACGGGTGACATGCTCCATGAGCTGCTCCTTCGTCCACCAGAGCTCAGACGGGAATGGCGGCGGAAAGCTCAGCTGCTGAACACGAATCAACGCATCGAAATCTGCCACACCATACGTGCGAATGACCGCCTCCACAGGTGTATCACCATCAAACACATAAAGTTGTTTACGCATGCTCTCAAGACCAATCCGTATACAAATCGGTTCGGCGGTCGCGCCAGGTGGTGACGGAGCCTTTTTCCCGAACAAGTGTTAACAGCGAGAGATCAAGGTCCGCCGTCACGACCATATCGCCGTTAATCTCACCTTCGACTAGGATCCCTTTTGGCGGGAAGGGCACATCATTCGGCGTAATGACAGCGGCTTGTCCGAAATTCGCCCTCATGAAATCAACCGTTGGCAGAGCGCCGACAGTCCCCGTTGTCACTACGTATATCTGATTCTCAATTGTCCGAGCGTGACAGGTGTAACGAACACGATGGAAGCCATGCCGGTCATCCGTACAGGACGGAGCGAACAACACATCGGCGCCACGCGCTCTAGCCATCCGCACGATTTCTGGGAATTCTACATCATAGCAAACCAGAATGGCAATTCTGCCTTTATCCGTATCAAAAACCTGCAGCGAATCCCCTGCTCCCATCCCCCATTCCTTCACCTCGGTTGGGGTAATATGCAGCTTTTTCTGCTCGCCAATGCGTCCATCGGGATAGAACAAAAACGCCGTATTGTACAGCCTGTCCCCCTCTGCCGTAATGTGCGTGCCGCCAATCAAATGCATGCCCGTTTGCTGAGCAAGTCCCTGAAATAAATCGCGATAGGCCTCTGTAAAAGAAGGCAGTGCCTCAATCGGCAACGCTTTGCCCTTCTCATCGCCTATCGACATCAACTGTGTGGTGAACAGCTCCGGAAACAGCACGAAATCCGCCTCAAACTCCTGCGCTACCTTCACATAATGCTCCACCTGTGCGGCGAACTCTTCGAAGCCACTAATTGTATGTAAATGATACTGAACAGCTGATACTCGCATTTTCACTGTGCAACTCTCCTCACTTCAGAAATGATAAGATGAATGCTTTCACTAGACCAACCCTTACAGCCGAACCAGCACCCTGCCTCTTACCTTGCCTTCCAACACCAGTTGCGCAGCCTCAGCAACGCCGTCTAAGCTAACTTCTTTATACACCGTCTGCTCCAGTTGCCGAGGCCCCCATTCCTTCGCGATTCGCTCCCAGAGCATTTCGCGCACCGATGCTGTACAATAGACGGAATCAATCCCTAGCACATTCACACCTCGCAGGATAAAAGGATACACCGTCGCCGCAAAATCCACGCCGCCCGTCAATCCACTCAGCGCCACGGAGGCGCCGTATTTCATCCGGCTGAGCACGTACGCAAGCGACGATCCTCCGACAGGATCAACCGCACCTGCCCAATACTCCTTGCTGATCGGCTTGCTTTCGGAAGGCGAAAGCTCCTCCCGTGAAAGCACACGCGTCGCACCAAGCTCAAGCAAATAGGCGTGATCAGCGGACTTCCCTGTGCTCGCTTCTACTTCATAGCCGAGGGCAGCGAGCATCGAGACGCTGTTGCTGCCTACACCACCCGTTGCCCCGCGCACGAGCACGGGTCCCTGCTCCTTGCGCAGCCCATTCTGCTCCATTCGGTGAATGGATAGGGCCGCTGTAAAGCCCGCCGTGCCGAGGATCATCGCTTCGCGATGCGTCAGTCCCTGCGGGAGTGGCACGACCCAGTCGGCGGGGACACGCGCATACGCGCTGAACCCGCCGAAATGCCCTGTGCCCAGCTCGTAGCTGGTCACGAGCACCTCATCGCCCTCGCGATAGCGGGGATCTGACGAGGCTACGACCGTACCCGCCAAATCAATGCCAGGTACCATTGGGTACTGGCGGATCACCCGCCCCGCTGGGCTGCAGGCCATCGCGTCTTTATAATTAATGCCGGAGTAGGCGACGCGGATCGTCACTTCCCCTGCGGGTAAATCCTCGATGCGCAGTTCTTTTATTTTGCTAGAAAACTGATCCTGTATTCGCTCCACAACTAATGCGCTAAAGCTATCCATATTCACGCCCCCTACCAGCCAAACATCACTTCACTTGGTTCTTTTAGTTTACTAAATTTTGTAACTTGTTGCCATTACAACCCTATGACAGCACACGAGGATGTGATACCATTAAATCGACAATTTATCCAATAATCCTACAAACGATGGAGTGCGACTCATGCATCCTACACTAACCATGTTCATTTCAATCATCGCAACCTCGGGTGTTTTTACAACCTTTCTGTGCATGTATGCCTTTATCAAGCGCAAAGAAATACCCGATGCCTATACTTTCGTCATCTATACGGCTGCACAAGCTATTTATATTTTTGCTCACGCTTTTGAAATGGCCAGCGATACATTAGTCGAGGTGAAGATTTGGACGATCTTCGAGTATATTGGCATCGGAGCTGCGCCTGCCATTGGCTTACTCATTGTCATGCAGTATGTTGGTTTGAAGCTGACTCGTAGAAGGATAGGGGCGCTCTTCCTTATTCCAGCCGTAACATTCGTCATGTTGGTAACTAATGATTATCATCATTTATTTTATAAAGATATGTATTTTCGCGAAAATGCACCTTTCCCCACAACCGATATTGTCATCGGACAATATTATATCGTTCACGGGGCATATACTTTCGGATGTATGCTTGCGGCGGTCGTGCTACTCTTGCGCAGATGGCATCAAACTAAGAAAGCCTACCGTTTGCAGCTGATGACCTTAATTATGGGGCAGTTCATGCCGATGACGGGTGCATTCCTTTATTTGATGGGCTTAACACCGTATGGCATTGATCCTGTTCCGATGATTCTTTGTATAACTTCTGCCATGTACATCTGGGCGATTGTGTCCACAAGAATGCTGACGGTTATTCCGATTGCGAAGGATCGTATTTTTGAAAGTATGCGTGAAGGCGCTGTTGTGCTGGATTTCGCAGATCGGCTTGTTGACTTCAATGGTGCGATCAGCAAAATGTTTCCGGGCTTAACGACGGACATGCTCGGATTAACACTCGATGACGCGTGGATTCGGTTGTCGGGTACAGCATTTCCAGTGGCGCGATCACAAGATGGTGCACAAGAAGAATTTGTTTGGCGCACCGCAGATGGCAAGGAGTTCTCTTATCAAATCCGTTCCTCCGTTGTACGGGGTCGCAGTGGAGAGCCGATTGGAAGTCTGCTGATGCTGATCGACGTCACAGAGCAAAAGCTGCTCCAAGATCAATTAAAGCAGCTAGCCTACTATGATGGTTTGACGAAGCTATTGAATCGCACAGAGTTTATCCGTCGGAGTAAGGTTGTAATGGAAGAAGCTCAGGATAGCAAGGATCCTATTAGTATCCTGCTTTTCGATATAGACCATTTCAAGCACATCAATGATACCTATGGCCATGATGTCGGCGATCTAGCGATTCAGCATGTGGTTGCGATTGCTAAGCGAGTTGAAACTGAAGTGCCTGGCGTGCTTATAGCTCGCTATGGTGGTGAGGAGTTTGTCATCGCCTTGCCTTACTGCCCGCTAGACCACGCCGCCCTAGTAGCGGAACGGATTCGCGCTCAGCTTGAAGATGAGCCGCTTAGCGGGAGCAATGGCTCGATTGCCGTGACAGCGAGCTTCGGATTAGCTCAGGCAAGCCATCGTGGAGATACCTTGGAAATGCTGCTGAAGCATGCGGACATGGCCTTGTATCGGGCCAAACGAGCAGGCCGAAATCAGGTTCGTATATTTGATTCGCATGTTGAAGCATCGATCAGAACCTCGAGATGAACATGAACTGAGAACATCCCCAGCCCCGCGCGCGCCACTACGCACGCGCACAAAAAAATCCCTGGTCCACCGACCAGGGATTAGCACTACACCTGCTGCGCGAAGCCCACCGCAGCCAAAAACCGTCCGAACGCCGCTTGCCCGGCTTCGTCACGCTTGAAGACGCCCGCGTCCAGCAGGACGTCCATGAACTTGCTGCCGACCTCGGTCTGCAGCACCGCATTCGCCGCGTCGGCCGTCAGCGCCGCGCCATGCTTCGCGAGCAGCGCCGCGATCCAATCCGCATGCTTATACAGCGGATTCCCCTCGTCGCGCACCTCGCGGCCGAGCTCGGCTTCGCCGGTCAGCAGCCTGGCGATGTCCGCCAGCTCCTCTTGCAGGCGGCCCGGCAGCACCGCGAGCCCCATAACCTCAATCAAGCCGATGTTCTCCTTCTTGATATGGTGTAAGTGCTGATGCGGATGGAAGATCCCATCCGGATGCTCAGCGCTGGTGCGGTTGTTGCGCAGCACCAGGTCAAGTTCATACTCGCCCCGTGCATTGTTGCGGGCGATCGGCGTGATCGTGTTATGCGGGATCCGCTGTCCGTCCTTCTCGCTGAACGCGAGGACCTCCGCTTCCGCATCACTGTAAGCGCGCCAGTCCTCGAGCAGCTTGCTCGCCAGCTTGTACAGCTGCTGCTTGTTGTGCCCGCTCAGGCGCAGCACCGACATCGGCCACTTGACAATAGCGGCCTTCACACCTGCAAAATCGGCATGTGAGAATGCTTTCTCACTTGGCGCTTTTTCCATCGGGAACTTGTGACGTCCCCCTTGGAAATGATCGTGATTCAGGATGGAGCCCCCGACGATCGGCAGGTCCGCATTTGAACCGATGAAATAGTGCGGGAACTGTTCGATGAAGTCCAGCAAGCGGTAGAACGTATTCGCCGTTGTTTTCATCGGAATATGCTTCTCATGGAAGATGATGCTGTGCTCGTTGTAATACACGTAAGGGGAATACTGCAAGTACCACTTCTCACTATCCAACTCGAGCGGGATTACGCGCAGATTCTGTCTAGCCGGGTGATTCACACGGCCTGCATAACCCAGATTGTCTACACAAAGTAGACATAGAGGATAGCTGCTTTGTGGCAGCGTTTTGAGCAGCGCAATTTCCTTCGGATCCTTCTCCGGCTTGGAGAGATTGATCGTAATTTCCAAATCCCCGTAGGCCGTTTCAGCTAGCCAGTAGGCGTTCTTTGCAATTCGATCCATGCGAATGTAATTCGAGTCGATGGATTGTTTATAAAAGTACTCCGTTGCCGCTTCAACATTCTTCGTCTTGGCCAACATCCAGAATTGACGCACCACCTCGGAAGGGCGGGGCATGAGATGCCCCATAATGCGTGCGTCCAGCAAATCGCGGTATGTCGTCGTATTCTCTTCCAGTAAGCCTGCTTCCCAAGCTGCATCCAGCAGCTCTTCCAGCAAGCCAACCGGACTGCTCAACTTCTCCGCAGGCACTTGCCCTTGGAAAGGCTCTGCCAGTCCGAACAAATCCAGCAAAGCATTGCGCGAGGTATAGACGTCCAGCTGTTCGATCAACCCATTCTGGGTGGCGAATTGTAGAAGTCTTTCTATGGTTAACGCTGCAGATTGCGGCGTTAGTCGTGTGTGTTCCATCATGCCACTCCCCTTTCTTTCTTGTGAGAGAGCCTCCACCAAAAGCCTGCAAATGTGCACCTTTTTGCTTGCTGCTTGCCACGTTTAGAAGGAATAACTGCGAAAATACATCAATTTGTGCCCCATCCACGGGAATCGCGTCATTTCTCACCAAAAGCATGCACTTTTGCAGCAATTCCTTCTGAGACAAGTCAATCTCTGAAAAAAACTGCACTTTTGCAGGATTAAGGGTTTGGCCCCTGCTTACCTATCGCCATCGTTAAACCTTCACTTCCGCTGCGTACCCCTTCGGGTGCTTCTGATGCCAATTCCAAGCGCTCTCAATGATCGCTTCCAAAGAATCCAATGCTGGCTTCCAACCAAGCTCCGCTCTAGCGCGCTCCGAGGAGGCAATCAGCGTTGCCGGGTCTCCCGCTCTACGAGGCTCAACAACCGCAGGGATCGCATGGCCAGTTACTTTACGCGCGATATCGATCACTTGCTTCACGGAGAAGCCTGTTCCATTGCCAAGGTTATAAATATTGCTGTCCGCACCGCCGCGCAGCTTCTCTACCGCAAGCACGTGTGCGCTCGCTAGATCGCTAACGTGGATATAGTCACGTACGCAAGTGCCGTCTTCTGTCGCATAATCCTCGCCGAAAATCGAGATGTGCGCTCTTTGACCCAGCGCTACCTGCAAAATAATCGGAATCAGATGCGTCTCCGGGCTGTGGTCTTCCCCGATTTGGCCGCCAGCATGCGCGCCAGCTGCATTAAAGTAGCGCAGCGATACATATTTGATACCATGAGCGGTATCGAACCATTTCATCATTTTCTCCATCGCCAGCTTCGTCTCGCCGTACGTATTCGTAGGCAAGGTACGATCGCTTTCAAGGATCGGGATGTTCTCAGGCTCCCCATACGTAGCAGCGGTAGAAGAAAATACAATGCGCTTCACGCCGTACTGTGTCATTTTTTCAAGTAAACAAAGGGTTCCGTACACGTTATTATGGTAGTATTTCGCCGGATTGGTCATGCTCTCACCAACGAGTGAATTCGCAGCAAAATGAATAATGGCATCGATGTTATTTTCAGCAAAAACCGTATCCATGAAATCCCCGTCGCGCAGATCGCCAACGTATAGTTTACCGCCAAGTACCGCGTCCTTATGACCTTGTTGCAGATTATCGACGATCACGACTTCCTCGCCCTTGGCCAGCAGCTCTGCTACCGCATGCGACCCGATATATCCCGCTCCACCTGTGACTAGAATTGCCATTTACAACGCCTCCTCAAGTTGCTCTACACCGTTGCCAATATCACACACATAGAAGCTTGGTGTAAGCCCTGTAATTCCCGTGTATTCCGTGCCCACTTGATCAATAAACGTTTGAACGCTGTCTTCATGCACCAAGGAAACCGTACAACCACCGAAGCCTGCACCTGTCATCCGCGCCCCAAGCACACCTGGCACCTTCAACGCTGCTGCAACCATTGTATCGAGCTCCAAACCAGTTACTTCATATAGGTCACGCAGGGAATCGTGGGATCCGATCATCAGCTTACCGAAGGACTCCAGATCATTTGCTTCCAATACTTCGATGGATTTCAAAACGCGATCAATCTCTTCCACAACATGCTCCGCTCTGCGACGAACTGTTTCGTCTGGGATCAGGTGTTTATATTCGTTAAACTGCGCAAGGTTCAATTGACCAAGCAGCGTGATGTCTGGGAATTGCTTTTGCAAGTAGGTAACCGCCTGCTCGCATTGACTTCTTCTCTCATTGTAAGCGGAGTCGACGAGACCTCTGCGTTTATTCGTGTTACCGATGACGAGCTTATAGCTGCCGCTTTGAAAAGGAACATGACGATACTCTAGGGTATCGCACATCAACAGGATCGCGTTGTCTTTCTTGCCATTCGCTACAGCGAATTGGTCCATGATGCCGCAATTGACGCCGACGAATTGGTTCTCTGTTTTCTGAGCGAGAAGCGCGATTTTGACTGTATCGATTGGATATTTCTCCAGAGTCAGCAAGCTAAACGCTGTAACAACCTCGATGGAGGCTGAGGAGGAAAGACCTGCGCCGTTCGGGATTTCGCCGTGGAACAATAGATCATATCCTTGCGTAACTGGGAAACCTTCTTTGGCCAAATGAACGAAGATCCCTTTCGGATAATTGATCCAATCGTCCTCTTCTTGGTAGGACAAGTCGTCTATGGAAATTTGTTTGCGCAGTGCCAAATTGGTGGATGCAAAGCCAATCACACGATCTTGTCTTGGACGAATGATCAAGGTCGTTCCGAACGTCAAAGCTGCCGGGAATACATAACCGCCGTTGTAATCCGTGTGCTCCCCGATCAAATTCACCCGACCAGGAGCGTGAAACGCTGAAATCTTCGCTGCCGTTTCTCCGTAAATTTCAATAAACGTGTCTTTAAGAGCTTGCAAATCTGCCATGTGTGGCACCGCCTTTAGTGGTTTTGGTATGTGATCTTGTTTCGATGAAATTAAGTTTGTGTAAGTTTATAGCTTAAGTATAAGAGATGCGCCATAGATTGGCTATGGAGGCATGTAATTTTCACATGGAAAAATGTGATTTACAAATTCCGTTTTATGTGAGATTTATGATACAGTGGAAGGAACGAATGGTCTTCGAACGGAGATGAAGCAACGTCATGAATAAACCAGAGAGTTATTACGTCGTATCGAATCCCCTTCCTGCTGGGGAGAGCGATTTCACGGTATTATTTGCAGGGGAAAGCCAGACCAAGCCTGAGCATCGACTAGGTCCGAAAGTCTATGATTACTACTTAATCCATTATGTCATCTCGGGTCGCGGTGTATTCTCCTCACATGGAGAAGAGTATGCGATTCGCGTTGGCGACAGCTTCGTCATAGAACCTGAGCAGCTCATTAGCTACGTTTCCGATGAGACGGATCCGTGGCATTATTGTTGGATCGCCTTTACTGGCGCACAGGCAGCAAAGCTCGTTGGTGAGGCGGGCCTCACGCCCGCCAACCCCGTCATCCATATCACGCGCAATCGGCATATACCTGTGCTATTTCGTCAGATCCAACAAGCGCTCAAATCCAAGAAATCAAACGCGCAGCTGAAAGCCACCGGATACCTCAGCTTATTACTCGGCGAGTACTGCGAAGCCCTGTCTGCCCCTGTGGTAACAGGAATGGTCACAGACGCCGAAAGCGATCGCATCGTGCAGCAGGCTATCCATTACTTGTCCACGCAATATGCGGAGCCCATCACCATTGAAATGATGGCTGAGAGCTTGGGTTATAATCGCGCTTATCTGTCGCGCATGTTCAAGCGGCACACCAAGGTGACGCCGGTTACGTTCTTGCTCAAGCTGCGTGTGGATAAAGCACGCTTGCTGCTGCGGGAACGACTGGAGCTCACCATCGAGCAGATCGCGGCTTCCGTCGGCTTCTATGATCCCCTGTACTTCTCCAAGCAGTTCAGGCGCTGGTATGGCGTCTCTCCGAGCGAGTATAGGAATCAAATCAAGTCACTTTGATTTGAGGCGGATATGGCGGCGGATTAACAAACATCCTTCAATTTCGACATCACTCGATATAAAAAAAACATGCATTACCACGGGATCGCCCCTTAGCTAATGCATGTTTAACTTACACTATCTCTTACCCGGATCGTACGGCTCACCTAATGCAGATGGTGCTTTCGCACGGCCTACAGCCCCTGCCAATACGAGGATTGTCAGTACGTACGGCAGCATGTAGAGGAATTCCTGCGGGATGTTCTTCGAGAAGTCGAACAACCGCATGAAGTTGTTGAGCGCTTGCGCCATTCCGAAGAACACCGCGGCGCCCAGCGCGCCAAATGGATGCCATTTGCCGAAAATCATCGCAGCCATCGCAATAAAGCCTTGACCGGAGATCGTGTTATGCGAGAACGCACTTGTTGTCGTCAACGTAATTGTCGCCCCGCCGAGACCGCCGAACAAACCGCTAATCAAAACAGCCAAATAACGGATACGTTTCACTTTAATCCCGACCGTATCAGCGGCACTCGGATGTTCACCAACCGCACGCAGACGCAGACCGAAAGGTGTTTTGAACAGCACGTACCAAGTCACGAAGACCAAGATTAACGCGATATACGTCGTTGGATACGCAGTGAAAAGCGCATAGCCAATATACGGAATTTTGGAAAGCAGCGGTATTTCCCATTTGGAGAATACATCGTTCAACGTCTCGGTTTGACCTGCGCCGTTGAACAATACTTTCACCAAGTACAATGTTACACCTGCTGCCAAGAAGTTGATGACCACGCCGCTGATCACTTGATTCGCTTTGAACGAAATCGTTGCAACCGCATGAATCAAAGCGAAGATCAGGGCGAATAACAGAGCGCATAGGAGTCCAAGCCACGGAGACCAGATACCCATATTTGCTTCTTCCGCATAGTAAGTGCCGACCGCCGCAGCGAAAGCACCGGAAACCATCAAACCTTCGATCCCGATATTTACAATCCCGGAGCGCTCTGAGTAAATACCACCCAAAGCCCCGAAAATAAGCGCTGTGGAATACACCAGCGTTGTATTAATAAGTTCACTGAATTTTGTGAAGAACGCATTAAGCATACTGAGCAGGTCCATATTACGAAGCCCTCTCTTTCTTGCGTTTGCCGTAGAACGGGATCAGCACCCATTTGACAATTCCTTGGGTAGCAACGAAGAAAATCACCGATCCGATGACAATACGGATAATTTCTGGTGGTACATCCGCACCAAAGCTCATCCCCGCAGAGCCATAAGATAATCCACCGAAAAGGACTGCGCCCAGCACGACCCCTACCGGATTGTTCGCTCCGAGCAAGGATACCGCGATACCATCGAACCCATACCCCGGCGTGCCTGCAGCAACGACCTGATAGTGGAATACGCCGAGAACCTCGAACACACCGGCAAGTCCTGCGAAAACCCCAGAAATAAACATCGCCTTGATGATGTTTTTATTCACGTTCATGCCTGCATACTTGGCGGCATCGATATTATGCCCTACAGCACGCAGCTCGTAGCCTTGCTTCGTTTTCCAAAGAATCAAGTAGAATACCACTGCCGCTAGAATCGCAACCAAGACTCCCCAGTGGAGCCGAGCGTGATTCGTCGCTTCTGACAGCCATCCGATACTCAGCGATGCCGAGTCTTGAATCATATAAGAGCGCTGCTGCTTAGGCTCAAGCAGGAACGTGTTCACGATATAATTGGACAGGAACAACGAAATCCAGTTCAACATGATCGTCGTAATAACTTCATTAACGCCGCGCTTCGCCTTCAAATAGCCAGCAATAGCGCCCCAAAGTCCGCCAACTAAAGCGCCGACGATAACCGCAAGTGGAGCATGAATGATCCACGGTAGACCATGGATTTTGACACCAATAAAGGTAGCACCCGTCATTCCCATCACGAACTGACCTTCTGCACCGATATTGAATAATCCCGTACGGAAAGCAAATGCGACGGATAAACCAGTTAAAATGAGCGGCGTAATCGCCCGAATCGACTCACCGATATCATACGGACTGCCCAAAATACGCGAGAATAATGAACCATAAGCAGCAATCGGATTGTACCCGCCAGCCAGCATGACAAGCGCTCCGAATAGCAGCCCCAACACAATCGCCACAAGGGGATTTATCGCTGATTCACTTGTGAATATGCGAACAACTTTATTCATGTCGGGCTCCTTTCTCGGTGCGCTTACTGCCTGCCATCAGCAGACCGATCTCCTGATCGTTCGTATCCTGAGGCATCACTTCGCCCACGATCTCTCCTTCGTAAATAACAGCAATACGATCCGAAACATTCATAATTTCATCCAGCTCAAAAGAAATCAACAACACAGCTTTTCCTTTGTTCCGCTGCTCAATCAGCATGCGATGAACGAATTCGATCGCACCTACATCCAGACCACGCGTCGGCTGTGCCGCGATCAACAGATTTGGATTCTTATGTATCTCCCTCGCAATAATCGCCTTTTGCTGATTACCGCCTGACAAGGAACGAGCCTTGTTGTAAATACTCGGTGTTCGCACATCGAACTGCTTAATCAACGCCTCCGCATGCTTATCGATGGCATCATAGTTAAGGAAGCCGCCTTTGTTATAGGCTGGGTGGAAATACGTTTCCAGTACCATGTTTTCACTCATTGTAAAATCGAGCACAAGCCCATGTTTATGACGATCCTCAGGGATATGCGACAAGCCGGCTTCCGAAATTTCTCTCGGCGTCAGGTTAGTAATCTCACGGCCCATAAGCAGCACTTTACCGCCATCCACGGTACGCAAGCCCGTCAATGCTTCGATCAATTCACTTTGACCGTTGCCATCTACACCCGCGATACCAAGAATTTCGCCAGCTTTCACTTCAAAATTAAGCCCTTTGAGCGAAGCCAAACCTTGTTGATTACGCACCATCAAATCTTGCACCTGGAGAACAGGCTCTCCAAGTTTCACAGCTTCCTTGCTCACTTTAAATGAGACGTCACGTCCGACCATTTTCTCGGCCAGAATTTGCGGATTCGCTTCGACGCATGCCAAGGAATCAATCACTTTACCGCGACGAATAATCGTCACCGTATCGGCGATCTCCATAATTTCTTTCAACTTATGTGTAATGAGAATAATGGACTTGCCCTCTTTCACAAGGTTACGCATAATGACCATCAATTCACTAATCTCTTGCGGCGTTAGTACAGCTGTAGGCTCATCAAAAATTAGAATATCGGCGCCGCGATACAGCGTTTTCAATATTTCGACACGCTGCTGCATACCGACCGAAATATCTTCTATTTTGGCTTTGGGATCCACACGTAAACCATATTGCTCGGATAGCTTGCGCACTTTATCTTGTGCTGTTCGAATGTCAACGTTCATTCCACGTTTGGGTTCCATACCCAAAATGATGTTTTCCGTCACTGTAAATGGTTGTACCAATTTAAAATGTTGATGCACCATCCCGATGCCGAGCTCAATCGCCCGATTCGGACTGTCGATAAAAACCTCGTTACCTTGGACATAAATACTGCCTTCATCCGGCTGATATAAACCGAACACAATGTTCATCAGTGTTGATTTACCTGCACCATTCTCGCCAAGTAAGGCATGAATTTCGCCTTTTTTCAGCTTCAGGCTAATGGCATCATTAGCAACAATGCCTGGAAATCGTTTTGTAATGTTGCGAAGTTCAACAACTGGGACAGCTTCACTCATCAGATCACCCTAAGGATCAATTTTTTATTATTTGTTTCCCATTAAAACTAAAGAACAAGGCTAGTTAATATAACTAGCCTTGTTTGTACAGAAGCAAACCTATCGTTCTCACCAATAACGTCGGTTCGACGCTTATGGTTTTTCAGGAACTTTGATTTCGCCGCTAATAATTTTGGCTTTGTACTCGTCAACTTTTTTCAAGATGTCAGCCGAAACGTTTTTCTTGGATGTTTCAGGAAGGCCTACGCCATCGTCTTTCAGACCCAAAGTAACGACTTTACCACCTTGGAATTTGCCTGCAACCACATCTTTGGACACACGAAGTACAGCGGAGTCAACACGCTTCAACATTGACGTAAGTGTTACTTCATCACCGAACTCAAGGGATTGATCTTTATCTACACCGATAACCCATACTTTTTTACCGTTTTTCGCGCGATCTTTCGCTTCGTTGAATACACCGTTACCAGTGGATCCAGCTGCGTGGAAAATGATATCAGCGCCATCGTTGTAGATGGTTGCTGCTGCTGCTTTACCAAGATCAGGCTTGTCGAAAGCACCAGTGTAGTTGATTTGAACTTTAGCATCTGGTTTTACTGCTTTCACACCAGCTACGAAGCCAGCTTCAAAACGTTTGATAACTGGAATATCGATACCGCCAACGAAACCGATTTTGTTCGTTTTTGTTGTAAGACCTGCAACCACACCAACAAGGTAAGAACCTTCTTGCTCGGAGAAAGTAACAGATTCTACGTTCGGAGCTTCTACAACGTTATCGATGATCGCAAGTTTCGCTTTCGGGTTTTGAGTTGCTACCGTTTTAACCGCGTCACCCATCAAGAAGCCAATACCCCAAGTCAGGTTGTAGCCATCTTTAACGAATTGATTCAAGTTAGGCGTGTAGTCTGCATCACTTTTACTTTCAAGGTTTTTCACGTTAGCGCTTGTTTGTTTTTTCAGTTGCGTCAAGCCTTCCCAAGCACTTTGGTTAAAGGACTTGTCGTTTACGCCACCGATATCTGTAACCATGCCGATTTTGAAGTCTTTACCTGTGTTGTCGCTAGCTACTGCACTTGCTGCTGGTGATGCGGATGAACCTGTCTCTTCTTTTTTGGCACAACCGGAAATCACTAATGCAGAAACTGTTACAGTCATAAGAACTGTTGAAAAAATCTTCTTCATCGATTTTACCCCCATCGTATCATCATTTAATTGAAACCATGAAGCCCACACTGTAGGTTGACCAAATCCAGTTAAATTATGTAAGTCGACTTCAAATTAAGTGTATCATTTTGATTCCTAACAGAAAAGCGAATCTCTCAACGATTCACGCAATTCGTCATGTCACACAAGTTAACATGTCCTTTTTGTTTACGCCGACAATATAGGTTCTAAGCCCCAATTGTTAATTATACAACCAGTGGTTAATAAAATCTAGATTGCTCTATGTTAATTTTATGACACTTGTCGCGTCACAAAACCTTAGATTAGAAGGTTAAATAACTTCGGATCTTTATTGATCTCGATATAGCCATAATCCTTGCGAGAAAGGCGCTCGATGAGCCCATCGTAATCATCTTTATTCTTAAGCTCAATCCCCACCAAAGCTGGCGCATCATCACGATTATTCTTCTTCGTATACTCAAAACGCGTGATGTCGTCCGAAGGTCCTAGTACTTCCTCCAGAAATTCACGAAGGGCCCCTGCACGTTGCGGGAAATTCAAGATGAAGTAATGCTTCAGCCCTTCATATACAAGGGATCTCTCTTTGATCTGCTGCATCCGATCGATATCATTATTCCCGCCACTGATGATACATACGACGTTCTTCCCGCGAATTTGTTCCCGATAAGCATCCAGTGCAGCCACCGGAAGGGCCCCAGCAGGCTCAATAACAATCGCATTACTATTATATAGCTCAAGAATGGTTGTACACTCTTTGCCTGAAGGAATAATGACGATATCCTCCAGCCTTTCTTTGCAAATATCAAACGTCATCTCGCCTACCTGCGCTACGGCTGCACCATCCACAAATTTCTCAATCGACGGCAGCTTAACAACACTTCCCTGCTTCAGTGCTTCCGTCATGCTAGCCGCACCCTCCGGCTCCGCGCCAATAATGCGCGTACGAGGGGAAACACTTTGCACATACGTAGCCACACCTGCGGCTAGTCCACCTCCGCCAATTGTTGCAAAGATGAAATCCGGCGTTTCCGGCATCTGATTCATGATCTCCAGCCCGACCGTCCCTTGCCCAGCAATCGTGCGCACATCATCAAACGGGTGGATAAACACCTTTTTCTCCTTTAGGCAATATGCCTTGGCTTGGGTCGAAGAATCATCGAAGGAATCGCCCACGAGGATGACTTCCACGTAAGAGCCTCCGAACAGCTTCACTTGCGAAATCTTCTGACGAGGTGTCGTTGTCGGCATGAAGATTTTGCCCTCAATCCCCAGCTGTTTACAGGAATAGGCTACGCCTTGCGCATGGTTACCGGCACTTGCACAAACAACACCCGCTGCGCGTTCCTCTTCCGTTAAGCTCTGGATCACATTGTAAGCTCCGCGAATTTTGAACGACCGTACGATTTGCATATCTTCACGTTTGAGATAAACGTTACATTCATACTGGCTGGAGAGCAGCTCATTGCGTTGCAACGGCGACGGTTCAATCACCCTGCTGAGCACATGATTGGCTCTAATAATATCTTCCAAACCCACTTTACCAGTTACAACCATCTTCCCAACACCCTTTCTTTTTTAAAGCTTCCATTAAGTTTTAACATGTATTGTAACATATGTGATGCGTTCTGTACGCAAATATCGTAAGCAGTAATCCCTTACGCTGTAAGGATAAATGCACTGAATTTCATCACTACAGCGTAACTGTGGTCCGAACCGTCCTCACGCATATGTCTGTAAGTATGGCGCTCATATGGGTCTTTTCATAAATAGAAGCCGCCCCTCCAAGTCAATTAACCTTGAGGTGCGGCTCCTATGCACATACATGTAGAGCTTACGTATTAATGACCAACCATCATCGGAATTTCAGCGCCATTCTCGGACTGGCCTTCCACTTTCTTAGGCTTCTGCAGCATCAAACCAAGCAAACCGCCAACAATAGCAATACCAAGTAGAATAAGGAACGTATGCCCGAATGCGGAAGCATATAAGCCTACATCTGGCTTTTGTGCACCTGACTCCACCATCAAGTCCTTAAATTTCGTGCTGAAAATTGTCATCAAGATCGCGATCGCGAAAGACATCATGACTTGCTGCGCCGCGTTCGTCAATGACGTTACACGACCAACCAAGTTCTGAGGTGCTGATTGAATCAAATGATTATTCAGCGGCATCATGAATAGTCCCATACCCGCTCCCAGAAGCGTAAGCGGCAGCATAACCGTCCCTACACCGGAGTCACCAGAAATATTGGAAAGCAATAATGCCGAAATCGTTGTTAGAACCATACCCGCAATAACGAGCGGACGAGCACCGAAACGGTCGGACAGCTTACCGCCGATTGGCATGAACAAACCGGAAGCCAAAGCTTGCGGAAGCATGATCAACCCCGTTTTAAATGGGCTGTATCCATGTGCTTGTTGTAAGAATAATGGTACAAGGAACATCGTACCGAACATGGCAATCTGCGAAATCCATTGTACGATAATCCCTTTGGTGAAGTTTCCTGAACGGAATACGCGAAGCTCCAAGAGCGGATTCTTCTGTCTCAATTCAACAATAATAAATAGAATAAGTGCTACTACACCGACTCCTGAACCGATCAGCGTATCTGCATCTGTCCATGTGGATTTCCCTGTTATTGGATCAATACCACCGTTGGAAACACCGTAAACAAGTGCCGCGAAAGCTAGAGGCCCTAACAGCATACCCAGCAAATCTAGGGAAGCAACGCTCTGACGCTGCATATTTGGCAATGTACGAATACCTAAGATAATACCAATCACACCGATAGGCAGATTAATAAGGAAGATCCACTGCCAGCTGTGATACTCAACTAACCAACCAGCAACAACTGGACCAAGAGCTGGACCTAGTAAGATTGGAATCCCCATCATACCCATGACTGCTCCAACTTTGCCTGGTGGAGATAAACGATAAATGAAGGCCATGGCAATCGGCACAACGACACCGCCGCCTAAACCTTGAATAACGCGGTAAGCAATTAACATTTCAACCGAGTTCGCTAATGCACAAAGACCGGAGCCAATTGTGAAGAGACCTACGGAAATTAAGAAAATTTTCTTGGCACCGAATCGATCCGATAACCAGCCTGCCAACGGAATAACCGCGGCTTGTGCCAATGCGTAGCCAATAACCGTCCATTGAACAAGTGATAAGTTCAACAATTTGAATTCTTCTTGCAGCTTAGGAAGAGCAACGTTTACTGCTGTTCCGTCCAAAATAACCATGAAAATACCAATTACAATCGCTACCAGCGGCCCCAATATGCTGCGCATTGAAAACGGTGCTTCTGTTTCTTTCGATGTTGCTTGTGAAGACATGTAATCCCTCCATCCGATTAATTACTCTCTCTTGTCTATCGTTGACCGTATATAGTATACCCTGTACAATAGTGGCAGACCTATACGAACATCAATAACCTCTGTTGTAAACGGACAGATGTCCGTTTACATTCATGATGCTAACAGAAATTTTGTTTCTTTGTCAATACGAACACAATAAATTAACATCTAATGAGGTGGTTACAGATGTCCATTCGTCATGAACGCAAGGACGCCATGGAAAATCGCCAATTAATACTTCAAACCGCCAAACAACTCTTTCATGATTATGGCGTTCAATCGGTCAGCATGCATCAAATTGCCAAAACAGCGGGCATTGGACAAGCAACCCTCTATCGCAGATATGCGCATAAAGGAGATCTTTGCTTCGATGTTCTTCAGCATTATGGGAGGCAATTCATCAATGAGATCATGTTATATCTTGAGAAGCATCATCAAGCTGCTCCCGTTGATCGACTAACGGGTATTTTGGACCTATGGATCGATGAGATTGAAGAAAAAGCTGAGCTAATCGTTGCAATGTCAACCAAGATTGATTTGAACTGCGAGGATGGCCGCGGCAACTTCTTCCTATCCCCTGTATACCATTTCATCCGCGATAAATTGTCGGAGCTTATTCGCGAATCCATTGGACCCGCACAAGAGCAGCTTCCCGAGCCAGATTTTGCAGCCCATACGATCATTTGCTCGCTCTCACCCATCGGCTATTTTCATATTAAAAACGAAAAAGCCTACACGAAAGAGCATATGAAGGCGCATTATCGTCAGTTGTGCTGCTTACTTTTCAAAAAAACCTAAGCGACTGAACAAAGACCTCTCAAAGTTGAATTGAGAGGTCTTTTGTCGTTTTCACTGATGTCGACTCACGATAGATTAATAGTAATACCGCGGCTTCTCTTGTAATTCGGATCTCGTCTGCAAGAAGCGGTAGAACGCACTCGCTGCCTGCGCTTTCGTCACTTCTTCCTGTGGCGCAAAGTAGCCATCGCTGAGTGTCATAATATTCAGACCTACGACAATAGCCGCATCACCCACGTGCGCCAGCTTAGCAGCATCTGCGAATTGACTGTTAAACACGCCGTCAAATTTCGTTAGACTGTGGTAACCCAGCGCTTTCACGATCAATTGCGCCATCGCTTCACGATCCATCGTAGCTTCCGGATTGAACTCTTTCCCTACATCAAGCAGCCCGCGATCAACCGCATTTTCAACATAGGCAAAATATTTGGAACCATTGCCCACATCGGCGAAGGAAGCCGCCCGGTCAGCTCCGTAATAGATGCCGCCGTTGCCGCCATTCATGGCGATGACAAGCATTTTGACCAACTCACCGCGCTTAATCGTTTGATCGGGATTCACTTTACCGTCCTTCACGTCCAAGGCTTGATAATCAAGCATCAGTTGAAGCTCATTTTGTGCCCAGTGCTTATCAATATCACTCACGAAGACCTTATCCAAAGAGATAACCTCGCCAGACTGCGCGCTGCGCCATTGACCGGACCCGGCATCTAGAAGGAAGCTTTCGCGATTCGAATTTTTGGAAATAAGGGAATAGACGAGCTTCGCTTTCGCTTCCCCTTTGGCATTCGCCGTCGCTGACATAGGAAGCTCTCCTGCAGCCATCATCACGCGGTATTTCTCAATAGGCATAGGTCCGTAATAGCCGTTGCCCTCCAGTACGTAGCCAAGCTTCACATCGAACTGCGCCAGCCACAACTCCTTTGCCTTATCGATTGAAATAACCTCAGGCTTCTGTGCAGGATACGCTACATCACTTAGGGATACATAATAGTTTGAGATGCCTCCTGTTACACGGTCGATGCTGACCCGCACCTCTTCATTGCCCACGGCAACACCGTCAATGACGCGCTTATAGCTGATTTCCCAAGAACGCATCTGCTTCAGCATGTCCTCGGAGTAGTCTTTCTGTACACTCAGCACAAGCTGATCCGTAGAAGCAGGAAGCTGCGCTTTGACAAGGTCCGTGCTTTTCGCAATCGCATCGTCCAATGAAACTTTACCCTCGATCGGCTTGTCGTTTTCATTGCTATAAGGCATGTAGAAGTTGAAATTAGTAATAGCTCCGGTCTTACTGTTCACCGTTGCCCAAACGTTACTTCCCGCAATCATTTTCCCACTTGCTGTAGTATCCGTCGTTGCCTTGCTCCAGCTCATATTCCAGTTCGAGGATGTCTCGCCTGTTTCAGGATTTTTCGATTCATTATAGTTAGCTTCTTGCAGCTTGTAGTCAGAGGATAGACTAAACGTCGATACAACTTTCTTGACTGCTTCTTCCTTCGTCAAGTTCAAGTTAGCTGGCGGATTCGTTCCCAGCGGTTTATCAGTTAAAGGCTTATTGCCGCCACTCAAGCTAGGAATTGGATTCCAGACCTCTCCTGTTGCAGCATCCACTGCAAAGCCGTTCATCAAGTAGGCAATAATCGGAATTCGTTTCCCCTGGGTGTTATAAGGGATCTGATATTGCAAGGAAAGCTCGGCCTTCTCACGGAATTGCTGGACCGCCTTCTCCTTCGAAATCGGTGTGCTCGTTTGATCAAAAACCACAGTATCGTCCCAATTGTACCCATAGCTCGTAATCTGACCGTCACCATTGACGTTGACATTGAGGCCATTGCCTGAGAAGGGAATCCCTCCTACAGAACGATCATAGCGGATATTATATAGATAATTGCCGTCAAGCGGGGTGCGGAACGCTTTTTCTACCGAATCATCGTAGAGAAGCTCCTTCTGCTTCTCTGGGTTTACTTTGGCAACGAATGCAGCAGCAAGCTCCTTCGCAGCTTGAAAATCAACCTTAGGCGGATACGATGGCTTATGGTCAGGATCGTTATCATTCATATTGTAAGACACCAACGTTCCATCCAAACCATTGATGGAGATATTGGCGTAGCCATAGATGCGATCCTTCACCTTTTTCGTATAGTTGATGTTCCAGGTCGGGATATTCTGGCCATTCATCCCATAATACGCATTTAAACTAATCGATTGGAATGTATAATCAGCGGGCAGTGTTATGTATGTTTTTGCGTGTTCTAGCGCTTGTTCTTTGGTAATTTTGGCATCGAGCGCCGAGCTATCCACTTGACCCGGGAAGGCAGGAGATGACATGGAAGCCATTCCTGAACCGGAGGCTTTTTCCGCCCATACCCCTGTTGGGGCAACTGAGAGCAGCAGTGTCGAAGCGAGTACCATCGTGCCTGCTTGTTTCAATAATTTCAAAGTCATCTTCCTCCTTAGTGTTCTCCATACAACATCTGGATCTACGGACTGGCAGCTGCCTGGACGTGTCCAATTGTCACATATTACTTGACGGTGAATTCTGGAAAAAGGTTGCAATTGTTATAGAAATATTTAACAAAAAAAACACATGCTCGAACATCCCCTTGCGCGAATGCTCCTGCATGTGTTGATTTGAATAGTTTAGGTAGCTACCGATCGGAATTGGCCTTCTCCTGGCTAAGTGTCTGCATCAAATCCTTTAACTCGCCTTGCGTCAAATCCCGCCATTTCCCGACCTTCAAGGAGCCCAAATGTATATGCATAATGCGTACACGCTGCAGCCTCACAACGCGATATCCGAACGCTTCGCACATACGGCGAATTTGCCTATTCAGTCCTTGTGTCAAAATAATCCGAAACACCCGCTCATTCACCTGAACAATTTCACATGGCTTCGTCATCGTGCCTAGAATACGCACCCCGCTAGCCATACCTCGTAGAAACATCTGCGTGATCGGACGATTCACCGTTACGATATATTCTTTGTCATGATTGTTCTCCGCACGGAGAATCTGATTCACGATATCCCCGTTATTCGTCAGCAGAATGAGCCCTTCCGAGTCCTTGTCCAATCGGCCGATTGGAAAAATTCGCTCAGAATGCCCCACGAAATCCACGATATTTCCGCGAATATGCGCTTCCGTCGTGCTGGTGATACCCACAGGCTTATTGAGCGCAATGTATACGTGCTCTTTCTTCTCACCAATCGCACGCCCGTCGACCTTAACCACATCTCCAGGACCTACTACACTACCCAGCCCAGCAATTTCACCATTGATCGTTACACGCCGCGCCTCAACCCACTTATCCGCCTCACGTCTGGAGCACACACCGGTTTCACTAATATATTTGTTAATTCTCATGCCCCCGAAGTTCCCTTCTATCCCGTCATCATTTGAACTCAATACCTTCTATTATGCTGGATTCGGGGCGGCGGTTCAAGTCGCCCTTACAAACAGTCCAAGGAATACTAGCACCTTCGATATCTCTCTATCAAAAAATGATATAAACCGACTAGTAGATTCATCCACACCAAATCTCACAATCTAGCATTTACTACCATAGAAGGAGGGATAACCAATGAGCGCAAAAAAAGCAAGAATCGTAAAAGCAGTGTCCACACCTCAAAAAGCGAATCGTAAAACAGATTTAGGTAACGGGTTCCAACGTTTCTTTTTCAATCGTACCATCTCGCCGAACACTTATTTTACCTTCACGTTCCGAGGTGGGGCTTACAAACCGGTAAGTGGCGGATTTTTTATCTCCAATCAAAACTCCTTGCCCGCTTATGCAACCAGCTTCTACAACCAAACCGACACCGTTTATGTGATCACGGTGTACAACCCAACTCTTTTCACACGTGCGATCTCCTTTACATTCGTAGCTAAGCTATAATCGGTGAAAATAAGGCTCCCCCGCCCTCTTAGAACGGGAGCGTAAAAAGAGTGTTAGAAACTAGGACGACCCCCCTTTTACCTGAACGGTGTGGCGGGTCTTTCTACTTCTTGGGTTTTGTTTGTTATACTACATAACAAGATTACATACCGAAGGAGAACGATGATGCACCTTCTACTATTAGGAGCAACGGGCCGTGTGGGGCAGCGTATTCTAGCACAGGCTTTGCAGGATGGACACGAAGTAACCGCTGTCGTGCGGAATATGGATAAAATAACCCTGCGTTCCGACCGGCTCACCTTGCTCCAAGGTGACGCTTGTTCCGCAGCAGATCTGGAGCGCGCCATGACCGGCGTAGAAACAGTCGTGAGCTGCCTTGGCACCGATGGCGGCACAGTGCTGACGGAAGCGACGCCCCTGCTCATCGGGGCGATGAAGGCTGCCGGCGTGAGTCGCGTGGTCACCGTTGGCACCGCCGGCATCCTGCAGAGCCGGGAGCATCCGGGGCTGCTGCGTTTTGAGGCGCCGGATACGCGGCGGTCCTCGACACGCGCAGCCGAGGAGCACCGCAAGGCGTGGGCGCTGCTCGCAGCGTCGGGCCTGAGTTGGACCGTAGTGTGTCCAACGTATTTGCCCGACGGCGAGGCGCAAGGTCAGTTCCGCGCGGAGCGCGAGTTCTTGCCGGACGGCGGGACGTCCATCTCCGTCGGCGACACCGCGGCCTTCACCTACCGCGTCGCGGTGGAGGGCACGTACGTGGGCTGCCGAGTGGGGTTGGCGTATTAGTGGGGGGAGGCCCCCTCACATCCTAGCCAAAAGCTCGAATCCGAACCTGCTGGCCGCAAACCTATAGATTCTCCAGGCCTCCGCAGCAAATAACTGGATTTTATGTTGCTAAATCAGTCGGTTTTCTCCATATTTATCAATTAAATGGATTTTGTGTAGCTAATTTATTAGATTTCCTTCGAAATCATCCATTTTATTGAAATTAGCTGTAGGAAATCCATTTATTCTTTATTTGTGCGGGGAAATGCTAAAATTAACTGGCGTTTTTCCAGTTAATTCGGAGGCGGGCGGGTAGCCCCCACATACAAAAACGGATGAGCGCCATTTCGGCGTCCATCCGTTTTTTTTACTACTTTAGTTAGTTGTTTCGTCTCCTAGACAACTCTCTCATATTGAGCCCTGACACGAGGATTCCGCCAAAGCGGAAAAGGTAGCCGAGCACAGGAATGAGACTGAGAAACGCTAAGACAATGTTGATGATGGTTTTCAGCGTAGTTCCATTGCCCGTAAGGATGGCAAATACCAGATTAACGAAGACCAATGGGATGACCCAAGCGCATGACCATGCATACACAAATGGGATTAAACCCAGTAAATACCCCACTGCAATTGCAATTTCGGACAACAACTGCAGTAAGTTCAAAAGACGAATTGTATCTGAGCGCATAAATTTTCCTCCTTATTAGCACAATCATGAATTAGCTCTATTGTACCATATTGGAAAATTGTAGTCGTTAGCCTTTTGTCGAGTTTCGTCCACGACTCGCGACCGAGTCCTTACGCCCAAGCAACCGGCTACAATCGGCTCGACTCGCTGTCCTCCGTAGCCGCAGCAATCTCCGGATGTCCAGCCTGCAGCTGGTACATCTGGTAGTACCGCCCGAGGAGCCCCATGAGCTCCTCATGATTGCCACGCTCGACGATCTCGCCGTGGTCGAGCACAAGAATCAGGTCGGCGCTGCGAATCGTCGACAGTCTATGGGCAATGATGAAGGTGGTCCGCCCCTTCTTCAACACATCGAGCGCGGCCTGAATGACGGCCTCGGTCTCGGTGTCGATGGAGGCTGTCGCCTCATCGAGGATCAAGATCGCCGGGTCGAACGCCAGCGCCCGGGCAAAAGAGATCAGCTGCCGCTGCCCAGCAGACAGCGTGCTGCCCTTCTCGATGACGGGCTCATCGAGGCCGTGCGGCAGCGCTCCGAGCATTTCCGCTGCGCCAACCTCGCGCAGCGCCGCCTCCACCCGTTCCCGGGTGATGGACGGATCGTCCAAGGAGACATTGGACGCAATCGTCCCCGTGAACAGGAACGGATCCTGCAGCACGATGCCCATGTGCTGGCGAAGCTGCTGCTTCGATAGCTCGCGAATATCGCGGCCATCCACCGTAATGCGGCCGCTGCTTACCTCATAGAAACGGAAGAGGAGGTTCAGGATGGAGCTTTTGCCTGAGCCGGTGTGCCCGACAAGCGCTACCGTCTGCCCTTGCTTGGCCTCGAAGGAGATGTCTTTCAGCACATCCTCCCCTTCTTTGTAGGCGAAGCGAACGTGCTCGAAGCTCACGTGACCCTTGTAACGGTCATCTTTTTCAGCCACAACATCGATCCCTTGCTCATCCAGAAGCTCGAATACCCGGTCAGCGGACACTAGCGCGCGCTCCAAATTCGGCAGCTGATTCACGATACCTACCATCGGATGGAACATCCTGTTGAGGTAATCGACGAAGGCGTAGAGCACACCAACGGTAATCAACGTATTCAGCGAACTGCCGCCAACATACCAGATCAATCCGAAGAAGAATAGGTTCCGCACCACGTTCATCAGATTATGAGAGGTTAAGGAGTTCAGGCTGAGCAGCTTATTTTGGTACCGCGTATATTCCTCGTTCAGAATTTCAAATTCTTCGGTCGTTTCCTTTTGTCGGCGAAAAGCTCGAATGATCGTCATCCCTTGAATCGCCTCATTGATCATGCCGTTGATCGCGCTAATGCGCTCGCGGATTTCATGATTGATCGTGGAAGCGTACTTCCTATAGACGATGATCCATGCCACCAACAGTGGAATAATCGGCAATGTAAAGAGAGCCAAGCGGTAGTCTAATATGAAAATAGCAGCGATAATACCAACGATGTAGATCGTACCCGTAAAAAAGTTCGCCAACACCTGCACATACAGATCCCGAACAGATTCGGTGTCATTGGTGATGCGTGAGACAATTTTGCCAGCAGGCTGATTATCAAAATAATTGATCGGGAGTCGCTGGATTTGTGCGAACACGTCCCTGCGCATGCGCTGAATGATGCGGTTCGCTGCGGATTGCAGTAGAAATTTCTGCCCGTACGTAAAGCCTGCTCCTAGAAAAATCAAGATTACGTAGAACCCCGCGAGCGTCATTAAATTAGCCCATTGCGGCTTATGAAAGGTGTACAGCTCCTGCACACTCAACTGCCGAACCGAATATTCGGCCTGTTTCCCATCTTGTGTAACAAGGAGCTTACCATCGTCCGCAAGCTTTCGGACGCCATCCCAAGGGAGCGCTTGGTCCAGCCATACAAACTTGCCCCCTACTTGCAAAATACGAACCTCTTTCCCCTTCGGCTCGCCTTCCGTGAAATTATCACTCCGCTTATAAAAAGTTGACTCGAAAGCCACTGCCTTCTCGCTCTTCGTCGCAGACTGGGTCTCAAACCATGGCTTCTCGATGCCGAGAATGTGATTATCGATCATGTGCTTCGCAATGAACGGTCCGGCTAGCTCAGTCGCGACGGCCAAGGAAAGGAATACTAGGGCGATGAGCAAGGTTTGCTTGAATTTTGACGCGTATTGGAACAACCGTTTCCCGGTTTGTTTCGTTGATTTCGTTTGTTTCATCAGGAGTCTCACCTACTTTTCGTCTGTCTTTTGTTCTATATATCTAGGGTCTTGATTA
This sequence comes from Paenibacillus sp. J22P51, assembly GCF_059692215.1. NCBI lineage: Bacteria > Bacillati > Bacillota > Bacilli > Caryophanales > Paenibacillaceae > Paenibacillus > Paenibacillus sp. J22P51. The sequence goes on from NZ_JCAUAZ010000014.1 coordinate 122,356, forward strand.
CAATTTTCGTTTTACCCAACCGTCTGTTCTTCCAGCTGCTGCCGGTCATACTGCTCTTTATACCAGCCGCCAAGCGCTAGAAGCTCCTCATGTGTGCCTTCTTCGATGATATACCCCTCATCCAACACAACAATCCAATCGGCATGCTGTACGGCGGAGAGTCGGTGCGTGGTGATTAGGGTTGTTTTGCCAGCACGCTCGGAGCGAATGCCGCGAATGATCTCGGCCTCGGTCTTCGCATCCACCGCAGAGAGCGCATCGTCGAGCAGGAGTATCTCCGGATCGACATACAACGCCCGCGCGATGGATACACGCTGTTTCTGGCCGCCGGATAAGGCAACACCTTTTTCCCCGACGAGCGTCTGCAGACCTTCCGGGAGGAACTCGACGTCCTTGCGGAATGCTGCCAAATCAAGCGCACGCATCAGTTCCTCTTCGGTGCCTTGCCCCTTGCCGAACATGATGTTTTCGCGGACGCTTTTGGAGAAAAGAATCGGCTCCTGCGGCACATAACCGATCCAGCCATGCAGCGTGTCGATCGCAATCTGCTCGATAGGCGTATCCGTAATCGTTATCGCGCCTTGACCGACAGGATACTCGCGAAGCAGCTGCTTCAGCAGGGTTGTTTTGCCGCTGCCTGTTCGGCCGACAATACCGAGCGTCTGTCCGCGCTCTAACCGGAACGTCATATTAACCAAATTATCAATGGATGAGGACGGGTAACGGAAGGTTACTTTTTCAAAATGGATAGAATCCGGCTTCAGCTGCGTCGCAGCGTTCGGCACTTCTTTGACATCTGGCTTGTAGCCAAGTGTCTCGTTAACACGATCTAAGGATGCATTCCCGCGCTGCATAATGTTCATGAGCTCACCAATCGCAAACATCGGCCAGATCAGCATGCCCAGGAAGGTATTGAAGGACACTAGCTCTCCGAGCGTCAGCTCACTGTGGAACACGAGATAGCCTCCGTAACACAGCCCGATTAGGTAGGAAATACCGACCAGAATTTTGACCGTTGGTTCAAAAAGTGCGTCAATCACCGCTACGGCGATATTTTTCCGATAAACGTCATCCGTCATCGTCGCGAAATTGTGTTCACTTGCCTTCTCCTGCACAAAAGCCCGGATCACCCGAACACCTGCAATAGTTTCCAGGACACGGTCGTTCATTTGACCAAAGGCATCCTGAGCAAGGATAAATCTCTCATGGATGCGGCCGCCATAGATCGTAATCGCGACAGCCATGATTGGAAGCGGCAAAATGGAGGCAAGGGTCAACTTCCAGCTAATGAAGAAGCCCATCATACTAAGAATCGTTAACATGAACAGCGTGGAATCCACGAAGGTCAGAATCCCAAATCCCGCTGTCGTCGACACCGCTTGCAGGTCGTTCGTGGCTCTCGCCATAAGATCTCCTGTGCGGTTACGCTCATAGAACGTTGGCGTCATCTTCAGCAGCTGCCGCATGAAACGAGAGCGAAGCACCCGCTCCAATACGAAGGCGCCTCCGAACAATTGATAAAGCCATACGTAAGACAGCCCGTAGCCAGCTACGATTAATACGCCCCAAAAGGCTAGTAATTGAACCATTTTGGACCCCGTTAATGTGCCCATGTGTATCCCATCAATCGCATAACCAATCAGCTTCGGCGGCATGACATCGATAATTCCTACGATGATGAGCAGCCCGATTGCGAGGCTGTAGCGTTTCCAGTTCATTTTGAAAAACCAAGCTAACTTTTTTAATACCGTAAACATTAGTGATTTCACTCCTCTCAAGTGTTGCTTGTAAGCCTATAGACGCAAAAAGACATACCGCACGCAGCGATATGCCTTCTATGAAACAGAAAAGCGCTCGTTACGAACATCTTCGTAACCCGCGCTTCTTAACTTAGCGTATAGGAAGGGGTGCTAGCAGATGAGCATGCAAATCAGACGCTCGAGCCAGCCAGCGGGTTACCATCTATGAAATTAGGTTGGACGTGTGTCCGCTTATGTTGCGCTTTAGGATCCAGAAACATAATTCTCATTGTGTAACCCCCCTTTTCGTTTTTTTAGTAAGCACGTATGGTGCCGCCAACTTTTCCAAAAGATGTATTTTCGAACCTTACAGGGTGATCTTACCATCCCACTTCTGAACGTGTCAATCGGAGAAAAAGACTATAACGCAACTATCCGAGCCCAACTTTTCCGATTTCTATACTCGTGATGTGAAGGCTTCCAACTGTCACACATGTTTCATAATCATCGCGCATATTGATAGATTAGGAGTTCATCGCGCCTCAAAGGAGTGAATGTACATGGTCGATCAAGTGTTTGCGTTAATGGGATGGATTGTGGGATTCGGAACGATCATAGGCGGTGTCATTGCAGCTATAGCTAGGTTTGTCTCGAGGGACTCGACAGCCTATGACATGATCTTTTTGTGGGACAACCGGTATACGTTGGAGGAGTTAGAGTTGGAGTTAAAATAAAAGAGAGAGGGTGTCCCGAAGCCATGAATATGGCGTGGGGCCCTCTCTCTTTCATTCATACAGTTGTGAAACCTGCAAAAGTACAACCTTTTTTATCGAAATAACTGTTCTATTTGAAATGCTTACAAAAGTGCAACTATTTCTGCCCAAACTATCATTTGGGTACCCTTTTGGGCCTAAAGGATGCACTTTTGCACTAATTTATCGATGTGTAGCCATATTCACCTAAAATAAGTGTATTTTAGCAATTTTGACCATTTATACTTACGCCTCCGGTGCAGTCAGCAAATCACGTTTTTCAAATTCGGCAATAACCTTGAATTGGTCACCGTCAATGTCAATCGTCAGCGTGCCGCCTTGCAGCTCAACGATGCTCTTAGCAATCGCGAGACCGAGGCCGGAGCCTTCCGTAAAACGGGACTGGTCACCGCGTTTGAAGCGTTCGAACAGCTCCTCTACGCCATAATTGAGCTCGTGGAGCGAGATATTCTGAATGATGAGGATGACGCGCTCTTTATTTTCCGTCAACGTGACGTAAACACGTGTTCCTGGCAAGGCGTATTTCAAAGCGTTGCCTATGAGGTTCTCGAAGACGCGCCACGTTTTTTTGCCATCCAACAGGGCATACATGTGCGGGCTTTGCACGTTTACGCGGAAAGTGAGCGTAGACGTTTCGATTTTGTCGCTGAACTCCGCTAAGGCCTGCGTCAGCAGGGCGGAGACGTCGACTTTTTCCCACAAAAGCTCAGTTGCTCCGCTTGCCATCTTCGATGCCTCGAAGAGATCTTCGATGAGTACCTTGAGCCGCTGCGTTTTCCGATCGAGCACCTCGAGGTAGTGGGTGGATTGATCAGCGGACAACCCTTCCTTTTTAAGCAAATCAACATAATTGATAATTGATGTTAAGGGTGTTTTCAAATCATGTGAAACATTCGTAATCAGCTCTGTTTTGAGACGATCGCTGACGCGTTGTTTCTCTAGCGAAAGCTGCAAGCCATATTTCATATTGTTAATGTTCATCGCCATGCGGGAGAGCTGCCCTTTTCCTTTGGCAGGGAGGGTTACATCAAAGTTGCCTTGCGACATTTGTTCCACGCCTTTGATAATGGCACGAAGCTGCTTGATCTTCCGCATCATGTAAGGCAGTACCACGAGTAGGAACATGATGTACCAAGCGAACGTAAAGACGACAACAAACTCTTCTCCCTCCGAAGCAACTACACAAACGGGCAGGAAGCCCATAATCGCGATGATCGCCATAAAGACCAACAGTTTGAATCGCAAGCCTCGCTGTTCAAGCGTATCTTTCGTGGTTTGCCAGAAGGACGCCGTTAGACTGCTGCTCCATTCTTTGGCGAGCTCTTCCGGATGTATAAGCAATGCGAAAGCACCACGAAGGCCGCTGCTCACAATGATAAGCAAAGCGGAAGCAATGATAACGATACTTATTTGATATAAGCTGATATATGTTGGAGACCAGTAATAGATCTCACAATCCATCAGGATACCAAACAGCGCAACTGTCGCGATGAAGGTCGTCCAAGCTCGAACATCCACCGGAAAGCGTTCCCTTACCACCGTTTGGATATGGATTAGCGTCATGTTATCAGCCCGAAATTTCCTTGCAAAGTAGGTTAGCGCGATTGTGAGAACCACAAGAGCTGCGAACAAGTAAACCGTTGCTGTCGCTTGCTGCTTCATGGACTGGTAAGAGAGATAATCCGCTTGAATAATGCCCGAGCCTTGCGATGGGTTTAAGATGTAGTACGTAGCTTTGACCTGATCATAGTTCATTGCGTACAACATTCTGTTCGGTTCGTCTATTGCGGGTAATGTCAGTGTATATATGAACGCTTGCTGATCTTGCAATTTTTGCAGCGCTTCAGGTGCGATATTGCTATAGGTTTCACCTGTTTTTAAGTCTTTCACGACGTAGTAAAGCGATTTTAGACGGTTATCCAGATTCGTCTTGGCTGCCATGAATTGCTTTTGCTTAGCCGCAATTGCCACCTTAAGCTTTTGTTCAAAAGTGGCGTCCTTTTCCTTATTCAACTCCGCAATTTTCGTATCTCTCTCAGCTTCCAGCCGATCTACCTCTGAATTGTCTTGACGGTCGCGAGCCGTGTCGATACGCGAGCTGTACTTCTGCTCCAAATTGTTGATGCGATCTTGTACGGTCCGCTCCGCTTCACGCTTCACGTTATAATATTCATTATTGCCGAGCTGCTCTTCCGGCGTTTTCTCACTAAAATGCGGAGCCTCCAGATGATACAACTGAATGTTCTGATAAACGGAATTCATTTCCCTGGCGAATGCCCCGCTTTTGAAATAAGCGTCCTCACCGAAGTACACGCTGTTCTTATAGACATTCGTTGCCGCGAATAACGTCAATGTCCACATGATGAAAACACTGCCCAGCAGCACCAGTGAGAGTGATTTACTTCTCCATTTTATACCCAACACCCCACACCACCTTCAAATATTTAGGATCTTTCGGATTAATTTCGATTTTCTCGCGAATTCTGCGCACATGCACAGCCACGGTATTCTCAGCGTTGAAGGCGGGATCTTTCCACACCTTTTCATAAATGTCATCGATGGAAAAAACACGGCCTTTATTCACCATCAACAGCTCCAAAATTTTGAATTCTGTTGGGGTCATGCGCACTTCCTCGCCATCGACCGTGACCTCCTTGGTAACTTGATTGAGCACAAGGCCGCGGACGCTTAATTCCTCACTTGTCGCCTTTTCCGTTCCAAATGGACCCAGCGTTGTGTAGCGCCGCAGCTGCGACTTCACTCTGGCGATGAGCTCCAGCGGATTGAATGGCTTCGTTAAATAATCGTCAGCGCCGACATTAAGGCCCACAATTTTGTCTGTATCCTCCGTTTTGGCAGAAAGCATCAGGATCGGGACATTGCAGCTCTCTCTAATCTTGAATGTCGCTTGTATCCCGTCCATCTTCGGCATCATAATATCGAGGATGATCAAATGGATCTCCTTTTCCTCCAGCACTCGCAGCGCTTCCAGGCCGTTATTCGCTTTGCTGACTTCCATGCCTTCGCCTTTCAAATAGATCTCTATCGCTTCCTGAATGTCGATATCGTCATCGACGACAAGCACTTGGTATCTCGTCACGTCCACGCCCTTTTTCTTCATCTCACTTTAACCCCGCGGTACTAGCCTAATAATACTAGACACTATTTACAAAATAGTTCATATAAATCTTACGAAATTATGAAGACAAGGCTGACAAATTATTCGTCTCTTAGTGTAGCACGGAAGTACCCGTTTCATCATGAGGTCTGTACTAGCAGAAAGCGTTGGAAAACGTAAAAAAGCCGTTTCCACTGTAGTTGTGAACTACGGGATACGGCTTTTCTACATAATTTTAATTTCTTCATTTGCAAAATTCGTTTATTCCAAACTATCCAGCCTTGCCTTGTCCTCGTCTAAGGATTCCATAGCTTGCTGCACTGCGGGGCTGTCCGATTGAAGACATGCCTGGGCTACTGCATTTTCCGCCTTGGAGATGGCATTGTTAGCTTCATCAACCGTTTGGGCTGTAGGGTGAGATAGGGCATGATTTACGGCTTGGTGAACGTTATCGACCGAATTTTGTGCGGATGAGATCGGGTTTTGCGATTGTAAGCTTGAGTCAACCTTTGTCATATCGTGGTCGTTACCTCCTGATGCGTTATGCATTACCTCTGGTAGGATGAGGTATTTGAAGCCATTTTATTCGTAGCTTACTCGCTATCCCATGTTACTTCCCCAGAAATAAGCTCGTGAAAAGTGCCTATTCCTTCTATCATCGACGTATTTGGATAAATAAGCACTCCACATAAGCTTATTTCCTGCATCACGTCGCACTTCGACCCTTTTGTGCCGAAATAAGCACTCCGGGAGTGCTTAAGAGGTAAACCGCAGGGACTTTCGGGCAAATAAGCACTCTCAGAGTGCTTATTTTTGAACGAACGCGTCGGGAGTGCCCTCTGACTAATATGCATACTGCAAAAAAGGGATATCCAGCAGCTGCTCAGCGCGGACACCCCTGTTTATTATTTGGCTGGTGCAGGAGAAGCCTGTCCACCCTGTTGCTGCTGCGCTGGGCCTCTCTGTCCTTGGTCGCCTTGAGCTCCACCGTTCCCACCGGGGCCGCCTTGCATACCTGGTCCACCCTGCATCATGCCAGGACCGCCTTGCATATCACGGTGTACCATTTTGCCGCCAAGATGTCCTGTGTAGCTAACTAGAACCACCACCACTAGTGAAGCAATGAGGTAGATCAGGTTGCGACCAAGCTCGAGCTTTTTCCAAATGAGCAATCCAACACGTACAGCGGCCAGTATAATGGCCGCGAACATCGTTAGCTTCGCATAGAATTCATGGGTGCCAACAAGCGTGTTCCGTGATTCCGGCCCCGTCAAGACACCGGCAATCGCGCCAAGCGCCCCGACAACAAGGCAAAGCATACCGGCGGAATGCCACTCCTTCTTTTTAAGAATAAGGGCTGCAACATCAAAAACAAAGCTGAAAATTAAAAGCGCAATTGGAACGTGTGTGAATATAAAATGTAGATTTTTCATTATGTAGTCCATGCCATCCACTCCTTCGTCATACGGAAAATAGTTACACTACAAATTGTAGTGTTAGAGGGTGGAGTTGTCAATTCTTTTCAGACAAGCCTTATCTGAGGATGCGAAAAAGAGGCTTATTCAAATAAGCCCCATTACTAGTATGAAAATGAGTGCAGATATCGCCAGTCGAATTAATGGCCAGCGCAAGGTCACCTGCCTCTGGGGGTCCAAAATATGCTGAATGCGCACATTCATAGACGTCTCTGCAAATGAAGCATGAGAGAGCGGAAACCGCGGCTTCGTTGTTTGCTTGAGCAGCTTAAGCAGCGCACTGCCTAAGTCCGTAGCTTGTTCCATCCGTTCGATGGCATACTTATCCGCGCGGAGCTCGATCATCATGGGATATTTGTGTGCAATCCATTCAAAAATAGGGATATACCTCATCGATTTCGAGATCAGCGCAAGCAGAAAGATTGCCGCAGGATCACGGTGCTGCACATGGCATTTCTCATGCTCAATAACCGCGCGAAGCTCATTAGGCTCCAGCATGTCCATCAGTCCCGTCGAAACGAGGATGCGCGGCTTCCATAGCCCGATGGTCATGGCAAGGGGAGCCTTGTCTCGAACGATTTGGAGCAACTGAGGTGTAAGATCGAAATTCGCCGCGTATTCTGCGGAAAGGGCAGCGTCATGATATTTCTTCACGAGCTTATTCGCCTTGACGACATCATAGCCATGCTTGAGGGCGAGCCAAACCATCATCCCCATCGTGTAGAGAATCAGCCCATTCACCAAGGTCATCGGTATCGGCCCGGGCACGTGCAGATAGTGGAAAAGAATCATACACAAATCAAATAGATTGCGAGAGGGTCTCCAGTGAAACAAATGCCCAAGGAGGAAGGCAACCATCTGCCATACAATCGTGCCTCCGATCACCAGTGCAGCCGCGTACAGCCATTTGAACCGCGATTCCGTCATCGTTATCGATCCTTTTTTAGAAGTAGAATGTGCTGCTCCAACTGGTCAAGTAGCTCAGGGTCAACTTTATCGAGCGCATCAACCATATGGGTAACCGCTAATGAGCCAAATTGTTCAATGAGATCGTACGTCAGCTCTTTGGATTGCGTTTCCATGAACTCGTCGATCGTCACAACCGGCTTATAGTGAAATGACCTTGCAACAGAATGCTTCTGTAAAATCTTTTTGTCCACTAGACGGTTCATCACCGTCATCACGGTATTGAAATTAATTGCTTTGTCTGCGTCCAGCTTCTGTTGGACGTCTTTGATGGTCATTTCCGAGGGGCTGGTCCAGAGGATTTCCATGATTTTGGACTCCAGTGGACCAAAAAAGCGATTTAGTCCGCTTTCCTTTAATTTAAAGTTTTGCATTTTCACGTTAGGACACACTCCTTACACTATAGATTGTAGTGTGACGATAGGGCGGAAGTCAAGATTCATCACGTTGTGTGAGGAAAATCTTTTGACATCTGGGGCAAAAGGCGATATACTACTTACATAAAGTAAGTTGTTAAATATAATATAGTTAAGGAGTGATTCTCATGAGCATTCATATATATTCGGTTAGTGAACAAGGCGTTGGTGCATTTGATGGCGGAAAATTCGTCGAACAACGGGCCATCAGCTTCCCCGGCGAAAAGACAGCCGTAGATCGTGTCGGTCCTTTATTCTACTGGGCTTGGGGCAAAGCATCCGATGTATCGGAAATCGGCATGCACCCGCACAAAGCATTCGAGATCGTCACGTACGTGATCGACGGGCTTGTGGAGCACCGCGACTCCCTCGGCTCCTTGGAAACCGTGACGAATGGCGGCGCTCAAGTGATTCAGGCGGGCTCGGGCGTCTACCACTCCGAGGCCTTCCGCAAAGCGGGCAGCGAGGCGATGCAGATTTGGTTCGAGCCGCATTTGAGCGAGACCGTGAAGAAGCCGGCTACGTACCGTCAATATGAGCACGAACAATTCCCTGTTAGCCATGCATCTGGCGCCACAGTGAAAAAAGTGATCGGCGGAGATGCTCCCATTCAACTGGATACCGATGCGCGGATGTATGATTGGGAGCTTGAGCCTGGCGCAGCGTTCAGCTATGAGTTGGAGCCAGGACACAGGCTGGCGTTCCTCGTGATACGCGGGGAAGGCTTGGGGGTAGTTGCATCGGTGGGGACAAAGCTAGGGCAAGAACAAGAACGGAAGACCTTGTCTCACAAGGATTTTGTGGTTGCGCAAGCGGTGAGTGAAGGCGAAGCCCTTCACCTGCAGGCGGGCAGTGTGCATGGCCTGCGGATCATTGCCATCGACGTGCCGGAAGATCCAGGCTACGCACTGTATCGGAAGTAAGACAACATAAGCGGTTGGCAAAAAACTTCTCATGCGCTCCTCCTGTTGTATGTATTACCGCCGAGAAGAAGGCAACAAGTGCTTCACTTGCCCGATCCTCAAGGAGTCCCAGCGCGAGGAGCTGCGCATTGAAATCCAGCAGGCTAGCGCTGCTAGTGCTGGATAAGCAGAAAGCTCAAAGCCCCCGAGATATCTCGAGGGCTTTATTGATTAGCTAGTTGGACTAATAGCGAACTGACGTTCCGCATCTACTAAAGTATCTGCATATTGGCACACATCCGGGAGAGCACCAAGGTTAGAGAATGGGAAATCCCCCGCTTTCCACGCCATAGAAGTGGGAAGTCGAAACAGCTATCCACCCCGAAAAACAGAAAAAGCAGCGATTCCCGCTGCTCCACCCTCGCACCAGCGAGGCTCTATTTCCCACCCGCCGCACCGTTCAAAAAGCTGAACGAAGCAAACGCCTTCTCCAACCGCGACACATTCGCATCCGTGCTGACCGCAGCATCAATCCGAAGCGTCGCCGTGTACGTAACTTGTTTGCGATTAAACAGATACACCGTTTCGGAATAAGGGATATGCTCTTTCGAGTAGCTCACCTTATACTTCTTCGCTTTCACATCACCGAACAGCGTAACATCCTCTGACGTGTATGTGTAGTCACTATCATTAGAATGACTTTTCTTCTGCTCGTCCTCGGCATCTTTCAGGACTTCAGCGTAAGCTTTTTTGCTATCCGTCTCTACACGCAAGTAACCACCTGTGAAGTTGAAGGACTTCGTCGCCTGATCGTTGCCATCGTAAGGGCGGTTCGTTGTCCAACTTTCAGGGATGCGCACGGAATAGTTGAACTTCTCATTCTTGTACAGTGCTGTACGATCCGGATCGGCAAGTTCATCAAGATCCTGAATGAAGCCGAGCTCGCCATCCATCGTCTCTTTATCCACGAAGATAGACGCCACCACGTTATCCCAAATCTTCTCCAGCTCATCACTATGTTCATCCTGCGGATAGGTCAATTGAACTTCATATTTGTACTTGTCTTTGATGAAGAAGAGTGAACGCCCCGCATACCACTCGCCCCCCAAGGAGCTCGCAAAGCCTACCTGCCATGCCGGAACACCGTCCACGGTTACTTCTACCGGCTTATCCACACGGCGATAATTCGCCGTATATTGCGCTTCAAACCCATCAATCTCCCGATCCACCCAATCCTGAAGAGTATCACCCGAAGAAGCTGAGGTCACATTGACATGGAGCGTTTGCGAATAATCCTCATTGAAAAAGGAGGTGCTTCCCCGATGATCCTGCTCCCAAGCCGCAGGCAAATCGATCGATAGCCCGTATTCACTGGTGTACGTCACATCATCAGAATTGAACACGGAGATATCCTTCAGAGAGTTATCAGCCGTATTAAATGCTAGCTTAAAGCTGTCCAACAGATCATTATAGCTATTTTGTTTAGAACGATTCGTGTACTGTTCTTTGGTTACGAATAATTGCACGGTATACAAGCGGCCGCCATGCTGGTAACCTCGCGTCTGAATATAGCCGTCTTCTCCTGAACGGCTCACGATTTTGGCATAAGGACTGTCTGCACGCTTCACGTACTGACGCTCCAAAATCGTTGCGCTATCCGCGTAACCCGAATACTCACTGTCATCGCCACCTGCTACTTTATTCAACAGCGCAGATGGCGACAGTTCATCGCTTTGATCGCTATCGACGCGAATGGAAAGCGCGAATTCACCTTTCGCATCGACGAAGCTTACCGAGTCGCCGTCATCGGATTGTTGTCTTTTGACAAGACCCGCCGGGTACTTCATCGACCAGCCGAAGTGGCTGTCGCCAATCTTCGTTTTGCCGCTATCCGCGTCTAAGGAGCTTCCGCCATCGGGATCCTCGGTTAACGTCGCTTCTGCGTTGTGCAGCTCGCCTAGTTTCACTGTTTTGGTAAGCGTTGTGCTTCCCAACTGCAGCTTGATATCCACCGATTGGCCTGGCAGATAGGTTTTAATGGCCTCATTGTAATCTACGAGTGTCTTAACAGCGCTTGGACCGACGGAGATCAAGATTTCATCTTGTTCAATCCCCGCTTCAGCAGCAGGTGAATCCGCGTCAACATAGGACACTCTTAACCCCGTCGAGCTTGGCAGGCCAACAACAGCCTCCCAGCTCTCTTCCAATTCTAACCCTGTATATGCTCGTTTCACTTTGCCATACAGCTCAAAATGCTTTAACACAAACTTCACGGTATCCACAGGAATCGCAAACCCGAGATTTTCCACACCAATATCGGCGTATTTCATCGTATTAATCCCGATTACTTCGCCTTTCATATTAATTAAAGCGCCGCCGCTATTGCCAGGGTTAATCGCTGCGTCCGTCTGAATCAGTTGATACTGCGAGCTCACAGAGCGATCCAGACCGCTGACAATACCGACCGTAACGGAGTTACGTAATGCGAACGAGATCGGCGTTCCAATCGCCGCCACGGTTTCCCCAACTTTGATATCCGAAGAGGATGCGAAGGTTGCCGGCTTTAAGCCGACAGCGTCGATTTTGACTAGTGCCAGATCGCTCTCCTCATCGATATTCGAGGCATGCCCGCGATAGGTTGTCCCCTCGGAGGTTACGACGACGATATTCTTCATATCTTTGACAACATGTGCGTTCGTTACAATGACACCGTTTGAGGCCACAATCACACCTGTCCCGTGTGCGAGGTTAAAGCGATTTTTCTCTAACGATTTGTCCATCTCGGAAGATGGCTTTCCAATAATGGCAACCACAGAAGGCGAGGCTTTCTCGATAACCTGCGGAATCTCTGCATTGATTTCAGCTGCGTAAACATGCGAAGACATAGGCTGTGCCAAACTCGTCATCAGTACGAAGGCCGCGACCAGCGGTATGCCCCCTTTTTTCATCCAAGCTGTCCATTTCCCCATTGTGTCGTTCCTCTCTTAACAAAAGTTGGCAATAGCTAGAATCTAGCACATTTCTGATAGAGAGACAATATAAATATTTCCACAAAAAGGTAAATTTATCGACATTCCGCAATGCGTTCTGGATGCGTATACACGGTTAAATGGTCCCTCCGAATGAAGCCAACAACCGTAATCCCTAGATCATGAGCCAGACGAAGGGCTAGATCGGTTGGTGCTGATTTGGATAAAAGAATCCCGACGCCGATTTTGGCCGCCTTTAATACAACCTCGGAAGAGACTCTTCCACTGAAAGCAAGGACCTTATCTCGAACCGATATCCGCCCACGAAGGATGTGTCCGAATATTTTATCTAAGGCGTTATGCCTGCCGATGTCCGCTCTGGTAATAAGAAGCTCATTCGCCGTGCACAAGGCCGCATTATGCAAGCCTCCGGTAAGTCGAAAGTCAGCCGATTGCTCCTGAAGCTCGCCCATCAGATGGAAGCATTGGGGAATGTTTAGACTCAGCTTGGTTGTCACTGTTTTGGCTGTACGCATATCATTGTGAAAATAAAACTGACGGCTTTTCCCGCAGCAGGAGCCGATGAATCGCTTGGACACCATCTGACGGCTCAGCTGATGAAGATGCCGCAGCTTCACATGGGCGAAGCCGCGGTCCTCCTCTATGGCTAGGGATTCAATCTGGTCTACGAATCGGATCATGCCTTCGGAAGCAAGAAAACCAGTAACCAGATCGACTGTGTCACTTGGTGTGTAGACGAGTGTGGCGAATTCTTCGCCATCAAGTAAGATTGTCAAAGGCGCTTCAATCGCGATGGTATCCTCTGCGGGAAGCACCTCCGAACCATTATAGCGATGAATAGACCACGTAGTGGTTGATGGTGATGGAGAGGTGGAAGAATCCGCAGGTAAGGAGCTTGCGGGAAGCGTGACTTCACCGATTTTATGCTGCGAACTGCTTTCAGACTCCACATATTCTAGCTCCTTCTCATCCACGCTCATCCCTCCATTTCGGTTTCCAGCTCTAAAATGCGCTTCTCCACGTAACGTGTGTCTTTGTGTGCGTGGTACGTTTCCGCCTTTTCGACGATGACGGCCGTGTTATACTCCGGAATGCCCGCAAATGGCTCATATACCCCTTTGGGTATCAAGCTGTTGCCCTCGGGCCAGTGCACTTCGATATTGCCCATTCGGATGTCGGCCTGCTTGGCTCTGCCATGCATGCTGCCATAGCCGTTATAGACGACAATGGCTTCGCCTTCTTGTAAAGCAAGGCTGCGCATATCTTCCTGCCCCATCAGCACATCGTAGCGTTCTGCTTCATTGAAGGGATCGATGTCGCTGTAGATCATCGAATTGAACTGCTTACCGCGGCGCGTCGTCACCGCGAAGTGCCCCTCCGGCTTCCGCAGCTCCGGAAGCTCAATCGGCAGCAGCCGGCCGCGGCCATCCGGCGTCGGACAGATGCCGTCCTCGCACAGCCATGCGCCGCCGGACTGAAACACATCGCCGCGGCCACGCAGGTGCTGGATGCCGTCGTAGCTCGGCGCGGCCTGCGCAATCTCTGCGCGGATCGCTTCCGCACTGCCGCAGCCAAGCCCATCTGCGGCTTCTGGCTTCACGCGGCGAGCGAGATCGACGTAGATGTCCCACTCCGCGCGGGCTTCTCCGATGCGGGGACCGGCGATCTCGGGCGAGAAGTACACCATCCGCTCCGTCGAGGTGGATGTGCCTCCCCCTGGCTGCTCGTAGCGTGTCATGGCGGGCAGCACCACCACGGCCTCCCGCGCGTCTAGCAGCGTGGACGTGTTGAGAATGATGTCCTGGTGAACACGGACATCCATGTTTGTGAGGGATTGCCGGACGAACTCCGGATCCGGCATAGTCTCTAGGAAGTTGCCTCCGGATGTGTAAAACAGCCGGAGCTTCCGCTCCTGCTCCTCGGGCAGGAGCGCGTTCTCGAGGGTGACACCAACGATGTCACCCTGCCATGTCGGCAGCTCGAAGCCCCAGAGCTGCTCGATGCGCTCTCGGTCGGCGGCGCTGCTCATCTCGCCGCCTGGCAAGGAGAAGGGATCGGCGCCCATCTCGCCGGAGCCCTGCACGCCGCTGTGGCCGCGGATGGGCATCAGCCCGCAGTGCTCGCGGCCAAGAAAGCCTCGCAGGAGGGCGAGATTCGCCACCTGCGAGATGTTGTCCGTGCCGAAGCGGTGCTGTGTGAGCCCCATGCTCCACACGAAAACCGCGCTAGCGGCACGCGCCAAGATTGCTGCGAGCTCGCTGATGCGCTCGCGGGTGAGGCCGGACGACTGCTCCAGCGTCGTCCAATCCTGCTGCGCCACGTGGGCGCGCAGCTCTTCAATGCCGTTCGTGTGCGCTTGCACGAACGCATGGTCAATCGCGGAGCCGGGCTCGCGCGCCTCCATCTCGAACCACACCTTCATGATGCCGTTCATGAAGGCAATATCTCCGCCGATGTTTACTTGGTATACATCGTCAGCCAGCTTTGTGCCGAATAACGCTGATTCGGCAATCGAAGGGATCCAGTACTGCTCCATCGACGGCTCGTAGTACGGGTTAATGACAATGATCTTCGTCCCTTTGCGTTTGGCCGCATACATATATTTCGTGGAGACCGGTTGATTGTTCGCGGCCACACTGCCCCAGAACACAAGGACGTCCGTGCCGATCCAGTCCTTGTAATTGCATGTCGAAGCGCCTACGCCTACGGAGCGCTTT
Organism: Paenibacillus sp. J22P51; assembly: GCF_059692215.1. NCBI lineage: Bacteria > Bacillati > Bacillota > Bacilli > Caryophanales > Paenibacillaceae > Paenibacillus > Paenibacillus sp. J22P51. Next base: position 137,452 of record NZ_JCAUAZ010000014.1, read on the forward strand.
AAGGCCGTCTTCGACGGAGAGTGGCAAATGCGCGAGGCATTGTCGATGTTGTTCGTGCCGAGCAATCTCGCCACCTTCGCCGCCACATAATACGACTCGTTCGTGATGCCCCTCGCCGTTAAGTAGAATGCCATCTGCTTCGGGTTCAACCCGCGCATCTTCGTTGCAATCGTATTCAGCGCCTCATCCCATGTGGCACGGCGGAAACGTCGCTCACCTTTCATGCGGATGAGCGGATATGGAATGCGCCCGAGCTGCCGAAGCTCGGTGGAGCTCAAGCGGCTGAGCTCGTCAATGTCCGCATGCAGCAGCTCCTCGCGAATGGCTGGCATCGTATTCAGCCGCAGCACGTTCAGCCGTGTCGTGCAAATATGCGGCCCCGCCAGCGTCTGATCATAAAGCCCCGACACGCCTAGCGCGCAGCCATCGCACACCCCTTGTGTCAGAATCCTCACCGCATAGGGCAGATTGTCTCGATTTTGCCAAGCGATTTTGGCGGTTTCACGAATATGTTTCGGTTTTACTTTACCGAGTCCGAACGGTATTTTACTGACCCAGAGCTTCGGGTCCGGCTTCGCGGGCAGCTTGATCGGCCCAGTGTGCTTCGTTTTCCCCAAGTGAAACGCCTCCCATTGCGAGTATCTATTGTTTTGTGTCTTAAGTTTTGTTTCCAAACCCATTTCCCTATGTAAACCCGCTTCTCACCATTCTATTCGACTCATCCCCCATACTCCTCAGCTCCTAAGAAGCAAAAAACCACCGCAAAACAACCCCAAGCCCCTCTTTACGAGAAGAGTCTCGGGTTGTCTCACAGTGGTTAGTCTCCGGCAGGTTCGCTACCAAGTGCCAAGCACCTTACTTATGTATATGTAGATGTACGAGCGGTTAGTTATCCGGTTCTTGTACCAAATTTCTTTTCTAAATCCTCATCAAAGACGAATACCGACATGCCAACATCCTGCTCAATATCGATATCGACGAACAGCTGGATGAACTTGGCGCCGAGCAGCGCTTCCATCTCTACAGGCGGATGATCCTTGTAGATCTCTTTGACCATTTCCGTGCGTGCCGTGCGGAGCATTTGCCTGCCATCGCCCGTCTTCGCCATAAACTTCTCAACAGGGGAAAGGTTCCCTGCCATTTCACAAATCGCCCAGCTTCTGCAGAAGGTCGTCGTTACACGTTCAGGCCCTTTGCCCATATGCCTCTTGCGATACGCCTTCACCAGGTTACTGAATTCGGCCTCCATGCGATTCATCGGCCAGCCACCTTTATGTTTACGTTTACATGCTTGTCCTAGCTTCATCATAGCAAGAAAGCGTATACCTGACAACACCTTAAGGCACTACTCCAACTACCCTCCTGTTTTTACCGCAAAACTACATCCCGTACGGAACGACGTTCCGCTAATTCGGCAAAATCAGCCATTTGGGCAAAGTTACGGAACGTGAGTGCGCTAGTTCTCCGCAAAAGTGCGTTCTTCCGCCTAAAACGGCATAATAAGGGAACTACGTTCCACAACTCTGACAAACTCGCCACATTATTGGCCATAGCGGAACCTCGTTCCGTTTCGTCGGGCGACGTACCCATGCAGGTGAGCAGTTCATGTAAGTTGCTTCCTACAGGGGCATTTGCACAACAGCGAATCCACTATTCCTCATCTTCCCATTTACGAGAGTAAGCCTTCTTCGTGATCCAAATCGTCAGCCCGATAACAATAACAATGGCTATAATACTTCCAATGACCGCACCAACCACCTGTCACACACCCCTTTTATCTGCTCATACATCCTATTGTATCAAATGTCATCTAGTCAGACAGCGCTGTCTTCTACAATTCCGCGACAGAACACCGGCCCACAGGTTGCTCACTCATTCACAACCCTTAGAACAAATCCAACTGCCTCGGCGCCAGCCCCTCGTAGTCCAGGCCCAGCATGCTCATCAACGTTTTCGCATTCCCCGCAGCATGTCCACCTGAGTTGTTGTTGAAAATGATACAAATCTCGCGCGTCTGCTCCTGCAAGCGGAGCAACCTCACCTTCCACTCCAACAATTCCTGCGGATTGTAGTCATACAAATACCGCACATCGCGCCAGTTGGCCTCGTTCGTCTGCACCCAGCCCCCGACATTGCGTCCGTGGAAACGAACCATCGTCATGTCTGGATGCGTGGCCTCCAGGACGATCGGAACGGATCCAATCCCTGCCTGCGGCTCGTCGCAGATGCTATGCATCCAGCCCTCGCGCTTCATGAAGGCCAACGTCTTGTCCCGCATGTCCTCCGTGAACCAGCTCTGGTGACGGAACTCCAGCGCGAGTGGTACATCACCCATTCTCGCCTTCGCCTCCCGAATCACATCCACATTGGCCTTGTTGCACGCAAACCACGGTGGATACTGGAACAGCACGGCCTTTAGCTTCCCCTCTTCCTGAACAGGGCGGATTGACTGCAGGAATGCCTCGAACATCTGGTCAGCCCCACCTGCAAAAGGATTTTCTCCCCGCAAATGTCCTGTCATCCCTTGGTAAGCCTTAATAATAAATCCAAAATTCGCGGGTGTCTCTTGAACCCATTTCGCATAATTACGTTCAGGCTGTACGGCGTAAAATGAGGTATCTACCTCCACAATTGGGAAATGGGATCCGTACGTCGTCAGCTTCCCTTTGCTCCCGCCCAAGTCATGGTCACCCCAACCTGCTAGGCCGATGTTGATCATTGTTATCACCCCGTGCATCGTGCTCATTCGCTTTATCTAAAGTATTCGTTCTTCTATCATAACATCCTCGTCCACCATACCAAAAAATACGCGTTCACTCGATAGAGTAAAACGTACAGGAAAACCAGCAAACTCAAGCTCAAGGGGTTGCTGGTTTCTTTGTGAAATATGCCCTTTTTAACTATTTAGCTGGGTGCCCCGAGAAAAAGCGCGTCTCCTCCTCCATGAAGGGACGCGCTTTCTCATCTTGCATTTATCATTCGTTTACAGCCAGCCAATGGCCAGGCTGCACTTCGACGAACCGCGACCGCTCCAGCCCGTACGGATCCTGTATAGTCGAATCAATGAGTGGCACGAACGCCTTACGAGACTCTACCGCCGGATCAGGAACTGGAATCGCCGCAAGTAGCGACTTGGTATACGCATGCATCGGGTTGGCATACAGCTCTTCGCTCTCCGCCAGCTCGACGATCTTGCCTTTGTACATTACCGCTACTCGGTCACTGATATGTTTGACCATCGAAAGGTCGTGAGCGATAAATAGGTACGTCAGCCCCAGCCTCTGCTGCAACTCCTCCAGCAGCTTGACGATCTGCGCCTGGATGGAAACGTCCAGAGCCGATAACGGCTCGTCGCAGACGATGAACTCCGGCTCAACTGCCAGTGTTCGCGCGATTCCGATCCGCTGCCGCTGTCCGCCGGAGAACTCGTGCGGGTAGCGCATAGCATGAGATGCGCTAAGACCTACCATATCAAGCAGTTCCTCGATCCGATGCTGCCGCTCCCCCTTGCTGCTTGTCATGCGGTGGAGATCCAACGCCTCGCCGATGATGTCGGTAATGCGCATGCGTGGATTCAATGAAGCATACGGATCCTGGAAGATCATCTGCATATAGCGTCGCATCGTCTTCATCTCCCTGCGGTTTAACCGATTCAGTGAGATCCCCTTGTACAGCACCTCTCCGCCTGTCGCCTCGTTTAACCGCAAGATGGTGCGACCCGTGGTGGACTTACCGCAACCTGATTCACCAACAACGCCTAGCGTCTCCCCGGCACGGATGTCAAAGCTGACATCGTTGACCGCTTTGATGATCTGCCCTTTGCCTAGATTGAAATGTTGTCTAAGCGACCGGACCTCCAGCAACGGGCGGTCATCAGCCGAACGGATGAAAGAGGAAACTAGTTTGGGTTTCTTCTTCTCGTCAAGCCTTGGCAGTGCGTTCAGTAGACGTACCGTGTAGGGATGCTTCGGTGCAGAGAAAATTTCCTCCGTCGTCCCCGTCTCGACGACCTCGCCATCCTTCATAACCACGACCCGGTCGCACATGCCAGCTACGACACCTAGATCATGCGTAATCAAGATGATGGATGTGCCGAGCTTGCGCTGAATCTCCTTCATCTGGTGCAAAATTTGCGCCTGAATGGTTACGTCAAGCGAAGTAGTCGGCTCGTCCGCAATAAGCAGCGATGGTCGACAAGCAAGCGCGATGGCAATCATCACCCTTTGACGCATACCACCGGAAAACTCATGGGGATACTGATAGTAGCGTGCTTCTGCGTGGGGGATACCGACTAGCTTCAGCATCTCAATTGCTTCCCGCTGTGCTTCTTCCTTGCCAAGTCTCCGATGCTTGATCAGACTCTCCTCAATCTGCCGACCTATGCGCATCGTCGGGTTCAGCGAGGACATTGGATCTTGGAAAATCATGCCGATATCGCGACCGCGAATCTGCTCCATCTCCAAATCTGACTTATCGGCTAGGTTCTGTCCTTGGAAGAGGACCTCTCCCCCCTTCACCATTGAAGGAGGTGATGGTAATAATCTCATGATCGTACGTGCCGTAACGCTCTTCCCGCTGCCGGATTCGCCTACGATTCCCAGCGTCTCGCCTTCACGAACTGAGAAGCTTACGTTACGAACCGCTTCAACTTCCTTTTCGCGACCGTAGAAAGAGACAGATAATTTCTTCACTTCTAATATTGATGTCATATAATCACCTTTGAGTTGGGATAAACTTGAAAAGAAAGTTTCTATCATTCGTAATTACATGTTAAAATATAAGCTAATCGAATCGCAACTATAAAAAAAATATATATTTCAAATAAATGAAACAATTTTCCGACGATCATTGACATTTTCCGCTACCACTCTTAAAATCTACTATATCGATCGGAATAATGCAATATAAACTGACCGACAAAGGAGCATACGAACTTGACCGGGCACACTTCAGCTATGGATTCACCTCTAGTCGACCGACTCGGGAACATCTTTTTCAAAATGCTATTGCATCCTACTTATCGCTTTCTGCTGCTGCTGGCGGGGGCTCCCTTGCATCTAATCGTCTATGTGGTCTATCTGTCCAACAAGAAGAAGAGTATGCACAAGGCTAATTTGGACAAGTTAGAACAGCAATGGACTTCCTCCGGATATCGAGATCAACTGCTCGCAGACACGAAGGAACAGCTTGAACGAAAGCACGGGTTTTTCGGTCAGACCGTCTCGCCAGAGAAGCTGGATCGCGAAGCTAACCAGATCACGGCGATCAAGTTCAAGGAAGCGTTATTGCGTCACCTTGATGCTGAGCAAGATGGGAACGGCAAATCGCAGACCACCTATGCCGACACATTCACCCAGTTGATCCGGCACCCTGCGTTTTTGGCTATCTCCATTATTCCCGGCGTTCTCATGTACATACTTATGTTGATTTATAGCAACGCCTATTTCAAATATATCGCTGAACGGCTCGTAATGACCGTTTTTGTCATTTTTGGCGTCGCCTTTCTGGTCTTTACCATTCTCTATCTATCGCCCCTGAATCCTGCCGCCAACATCATCGGGGAAACGGCTACAGCAGAGCAGATTGCCAAGTTTAATCAGCTTTACGGTCTTGATCAACCTTATCTGACTCAGCTTTGGCATACGTTCCGCGGTATTCTGACATTCGATTTAGGCAAGTCCTTCGCAGGCAACGAAGTGGTCACCACCTCCATCGCTGCGAAGTTTCCCGTGACGCTGACGCTAACCGTCATCTCCACGATCGTAGCGGTACTAATCGCCCTGCCGATCGGGTTGGTATCCGCTACTCGGCCGAATTCTTTTTTTGACTATACGTTTATGCTGATTGCGCTGATTGGATTGTCGATCCCTAACTTCTGGCAAGGGCTAGTCCTCATCCTGAATTTCTCGATCAAGCTGCACTGGCTCCCAGCTACGTATAATCCGCAGAACGCATTGACCATGATCATGCCGATTGTCGTCTTAGGAACAGGCCTTACGGCGGCAGTCGCTCGGATGACACGTTCTTCTACACTGGAGGTCATCCACGAAGATTATATTACAACAGCCCGGGCCAAAGGGTTATCCCGCAGGCAAGTGCTTTGGAAACACGCCGTGGGTAATGCGCTAATCCCGATTATTACGGTCATCGGACTTCAATTCGGTGCGATGCTCGGAGGAGCGGCTGTGACAGAGAAGGTTTTCAATATCAACGGGATTGGAAGCTATATCGTGGACAAGCAGTTTATCCCCGATATTCCTGCAATCATGGGCGGAGTCGTCTACACCGCTATCACGATTTCTATCGTCAATGTCGTCATTGACATTTTATACGCTTTTTTTGATCCAAGAATCCGTTCAAAAATGAAACAATACTAGCAGGTGACAACGTGACCAAACCGATACTTACTAAACAGGACACTCATTTCAGATTACGCACCTGCTCGGAATACGGACAGGCCAGCTTTGCCGGAATCGCCTCCTTAATCTTGGCGCTGGTACTGTTGATCAACAGCTTTGAAGGGGCCCACTTGGCTGTGAATTCAGCCGTGTTCGCTGCCTTCGTCTCTTATTTAGTCTTTGCTCTGCTTCAATTGGGAACAATGGCTTTGATCCGCAGAGATTTACTCCAGCATGGCGAGCTGCGTCGTACTACTCGCTGGATAGGCTACGTACTATTGCTCAGCCTGCTGACCGCTAATATTTTCATCGTAACGGCAGCCTTTCAGCTCATCAAGCGCAAAAAGAGCGCAGCCTACATACTCTCGGTCTACGCATTGTTGACCACCGTGTTCGTGTTCGCTGTCTCTGCGTTAAACGTCTTCAAGCCGTATGTATCGAACTTATTCGTACCCGGCATGTCTCTCATTATAGTCGCTGGCGCCATTCAATTATTTGCTCTGCTTCTGATCTCCCGGTATGCAGATGACCAGCTTCTGCCCAAGTGGTTGTGGGTCGTCGCGGTCCTGCTGCTTGTAACTTCTCTAACGGGCAATGTATTCGCCCTGGCTCTTGGCATCCTGTTGATGTCCAAACTTAAGAACAGAGATGTTTCGTCCGGAACAAAAATAAATGAGGTTGTCGATCGGCTGTCCCGCAGCTCCACTTCCATGCTGGGCCTGTGGTTCATCGGCTTCCTGCTGGCCATCTCCTTGTGCAGCTACTTAACGTTCGACTACGGGATGGCGATCGATAATAATTACAGCGCTATCCTGCAATCGCCAAGCCTTACCTATCCGCTTGGAACGGACAACTTTGGTCGATGCTTGTTCTCCCGAATTGTATTCGGTGCACGCATCTCGCTCTTCGTCGGTATTCTCTCAACATTGATCCCCGTCATTATCGGAGGCTCACTGGGAGCGATATCCGGCTACTACGGACGCAACACGGACAATCTCATCATGCGAGCGCTTGATATTTTGTACGCAATTCCAGGCATCCTACTAGCCATTGCGATCATAGCGGCATTCGGCGCCAGCACGGTCAATCTCATTCTCGCGCTGAGCATCGGGGCCATCCCTACGTATGCTCGAACCATGCGAGCCAACGTGCTGCTCGTCTCAACACTTGAATATGTGCAAGCAGCGCGCGCTTTCGGCGCAGGCGATCTCACAATTCTGCTCCGACATATCATCCCGAATTCCCTTGCGCCGATGATTGTTAAGTCTACGCTGACCGTCGGCGGGGCCATCATTTCGACGAGCAGCTTAAGCTACCTCGGACTCGGCGTAGAGCCGCATATCCCTGAGTGGGGTAATATTCTGAAGGTCGGAAGTTCCTATCTTGAGACTCATGCCTATACGGCAATCTATCCCGGCTTGGCTATCATCGCACTGGTGCTGTCCTTCAACTTCCTTGGAGACGGACTTCGCGACGCGCTTGATCCTAAGCTTGACTAGCACGTAAAAATCTTGTTGGAATATTCATTCTTACTCCATGGACCTCATCGTAACACTTACACATGAAGGGATATGGAATGAATGTGCGTTCATACACTTACATTTTATTAGGAGGGTCAATCTATGATTAAGAAAAGTAAGGTCGTCATCCCTGTCATCCTCGGCGTCTCTATGATGCTAAGTGGATGCAATTTCACAACCAAAAATGACGCCGCTGCGTCACCAACACCATCACCAGGAGCAGCTGTTGTCAACAATACCCCAGTCGATATCGAACTGTTGGGTATGAGCGCAAATGAAACGGACCTTAACATCGTTCGCGACCAGCTTACAAAGAACGGTTTTAATGTTAAGTTGAACATCCAGCCGGATTACGGCACGTTCAAAGCCCAACAAGATGCCGGCAACTTCGATGCTGCCTTGTCCAGCTGGACCACTGTCACAGGTAACCCGGACTATGCGGTTCGTTCCCTTTTCAAAACAGGTGGTGACTACAGCATTATGTCCGATCCTGAGATCGACAAATTGATTGATCAGGCAGCAGGGCAGACACCAGAACAGTTCACGGACACATACAAAAAATTCGAACAGCAATTAGTCCTTGATAAGGCCTACATTGCACCGCTCTACAACTCACTCAAAGCGCAAGCATTTAATCAAGATGTGCTGAAGAAAGAGTCTGTACGCCTCTCGAAGTCACGCTCCCTGCCTTGGGAAGAGCTAGACTTCAAGGATACTGCCAAACGTGCGAAAGACCCAATCATTCTGCAATCAACGCTTCCTTCATTAACATCGCTTGATCCGATCAAAGGTAACGATGGTTCGATCAATATTATCAACACGAACATGTACGTACGTCTACTCAACTTGACAGATGACGATAAGCTAACGGCTGAAGGCTCACTCTCGCACAACTTTGCGATTGCCGAAGGCAATTCAGACTACTACTTCGTACTTCGTGACGATATCAACTTTGCGCAAATCAAGAACAAGCTGGCTGCTGATTCTGGCGAACGCGTAGGTGCGGAAGATGTTATCTTCTCGCTGAATCGTGCCAAGAACAAAAATTCAGTGCCAAATCACCGTACATTTACGCTTCATGAACATATTAAAAATGTAGAGCTCGTGACAGACCCTGCTGTACTAGATTCGATTAAAATATCTGGCAGTTCTGACACAATCAAAGCGGGCTTAGAAAAAGGCCTTGGCTCCAAAATTTCTTCCTTAGTATCTGATAAGACGAAAGCGAGCAATAAAGAAGGCAAATATCAAGTTGTTAAATTGACAACTACGGAACCGTTCCCGCAAGTATTGAACTATTTAGCGCATCAATCCGCGGGTATCGTCTCCAAGAAGCAAGTCGAAAGCATTAACACGTACGATGTAGCTAAATATGACGTAAATAAAGACATCGCCTATGGCGACCAAGCGACGATTACTGAGGGTGCTAAATACAACAATACGTTGGCAACAAGCGGCCCTTACATTCTTTCCTACAAGAATGATTATGAGGCAGTCTTTTACAAAAACCCAGGGTATATGAAGGGGACGAAGTACGAGCCGAAAGTCGATTCCATCAAAATTCGTTTCATCAAAGATGCTGAAGCCTCCCTGTCAGCGCTAAGAAGCGGCGAGATTCACTTGTACTACGGCGTGTCCGAAGTTAAATACGATGTCGTCAAAGCTGATACTAAACTTTTGCTACAAACAATCCCTAGCAACGCTGTGTCCTACCTGTTGTTCAACACCAAGAACCGCGAGGTTGCCAAAAGCGCTGACTTGAGAAAAGCCGTACTGTACGCCATCAACCAAGACGAATTCCTTGCTTACTACAAGAACAATAAGTTCAAAGCGATATCGACATTAAGCCCGCTTGTCAAAACGGGATTAGAAGTCAAAGCAGACTCTGCTAAAGTGAAGGATTTCTTGAGCAAGTATAACGCCAGCAAATCCAGCAAATAGCTCAACCACTGAACATGCTAAGAAGACTGCCTCATCGTCGATATGACGATTGGGCAGTCTCTTTCATACAAAGCCACACGCACAGATAGGAGCGAACAAAAATGCCAACTCCCGAATCCAATCCAGTTAAACTGTCGCAATGGGATGCACTCACGCTAGAATCACTCAAGACCCAAGGATGGTCCGCAGACGAGCTGCTTCAGCGGGTCCAAGCTGGCCAGCTTCCGGTAGATGACAGCAAGTTCCAATTCGACTATGCGCGCTTATCTGAGCTCGCCAGCAGCGATCTCGCTGAGTTTGAGCAAGCCGTTCGCCGCGGCTACCAGATCAAATACAATACGATTCGCGGCATCGCCGGCTGGATAAGCATCGTGTTCGGACAGGAGCCTGAGTTGATCCTGGAGCCCGGTAACGAAGCAGTCGTCGCAAAGCTTACGCCGGAAGAACATAGCCGCCTGACGGCCGTGCTCTCCTATGGCTGGGTCGTTCGCGGCGCACATGCAGCTACACCTGAACTGAGTTCGACTTACGTCATCGAGCCTCTTGTCCGAGGTTGACGTCAGGCAAGACCTAGACACCTGTCATGTGGATTGTATCCCAATTTGTTCCACATACACTTTACAACTCCCAAGGGAGCAGGTATAGTTACGGTATATATGGATTGACCCGGAGGAGCCTGCCAACAGCGGGCTCTTTTGTCTTTTTCAGGGGACAGCCGGGTCACTGATTATACATAACTCAGGACAATTCTGGAAATCCTGATATAAAATCAATGGGGGCAGATGTAGTGGAATTACAAGCGTATTGGGCTATCGGCATCTTCTTACTTATTTATGCCATTATTATCTCCGAGAAAATTCACCGCACCATTATTGCCATGATCGGCGCCGTGCTCATGGTTGGTTTTGGTATCGTCAGTCAAGAGACAGCTCTGCACCACATCGATTTCAACACACTGGGCCTGCTCATCGGGATGATGATTATCGTGGGCATTACAGCGGAGACAGGACTCTTCAAATATGTCGCTGTGAAGGCGGCAAAGCTCGCCAAGGGACAACCGCGAAGAATTTTGATCGCGCTCGTGATCATCACAGCGGCCTGCTCTGCTTTTTTGGATAATGTGACGACAGTACTTCTTATGGTGCCTGTCACCTTGAGTATTACAAGGCAGCTTCGCGTGAATCCATTTCCGTTTCTTTTTACACAAATCCTAGCTTCCAATGTTGGTGGAACTGCCACGCTGATCGGCGATCCACCTAATATTATGATTGGAAGCGCAGTGAAAGAGCTCACGTTCATGGCGTTCATCTCAAACTTGACCCCCATCGTAATCATCATCATGCTGGCTTATATCCCACTGTTCCTAGCACTTTTCGGAAAGCAAATCAAATCTACCCCCGAACTGCAACAGAGCATTATGGCGATGGATGAGAAGGCCATGTTGACAGACCGTAAGCTCTTATGGAAATGCCTCATCGTGCTAGCCCTCACCATTCTCGGCTTTTTCCTGCATCAGAGCTTGCATTTGGAATCGGCTACGGTAGCGCTGACTGGCGCATTTCTGCTTCTCCTACTGACTGGAGAGCACATGCTGGAACCTGCTTTTGCTAGTATCGAGTGGCCTACGATCTTCTTCTTTGTTGGTCTTTTCGTGCTCGTATCTGGTCTTGTAGAAACGGGTGTGATAACCCAATTAGCTGTACATGCGATTGAGTTAACCGGCGGCAATGAATTCGCAACTTCCATGCTGATTCTGTGGTTAAGCGCGATTGCATCTGCCTTCCTGGATAACATTCCTTTCGTCGCTACGATGATTCCATTAATTCAGGAAATGGGTACTATGGGCGTGGATAATTTAGAGCCACTGTGGTGGAGTTTGGCATTGGGCGCTTGTTTAGGTGGTAACGGCACATTGATTGGGGCGAGTGCGAACTTGATTGTTGCCGGCCTAGCGGGGAAAGAGGGCTATCCGATCACCTTCGTGAAATATCTGAAATATGGCTTCCCGCTGATGCTCATTTCGATCGTGTTGTCCAGCTTGTATATTTACTTCCGGTATTTGATGTAAAGAAGAGGGGATAGGCACTATGTTACGGTATACATTTGATGAGAAAGCTATCAAGCTCAGCGAAACGGCCAACGGGCAGGATGTAGAATTCCGCATTCACGTTCTCGGGGATACCGCGCTGGTACAGAGGGTACTCGACGTTCAGCACGATTTCGAGCATAACCACGTTGTGACAGATGTGCTGTTCTACGCTTTTCACAATCATGAGTACCGATTCATTGTTCGCAAGGATTACTACGAGGCCTTTATCCTATCTCTTATGAAGCATCGTCTTTTAACTAGTGTAGCTTGGGTATAGCTGAGTTGGCTCAGTTGTTTGCATAATGGGAACACTTCAACAAATTCGTAGCCCGTTCCGCCGTTCACCGCTCCAATTCGACCACTTGCCCGCCTATCCACAGACAACACAAATAAGAGCCATGAGGTCTCCCTCCTGGCTCTACTCATCATTTATCCCTTCAATCGTCCATACGTTTCATTATCACAAATCACGAACAGCCTGGCTCCCTGCGGAATCTTCTCATGGAGCCTTTTGTTAATATTCAGATGCTCGCCATCTGAGATCAATGTAGCACCCTTTTGCAGCAAATCCTGAAAAGCATCATGGAATGTCACCCACTTCGCCTGTGCAGGAATCTCATACAAATCCTCGCCATTCGGCGTGCGCGTCAGCAACTGCGTCAGAATCTTCGAGCTGCCCGGGTTGAATGCTGAGCGCACCGCGAGCTGCGAAATAGTCTCACTGCCGAATATGAACTCATCAATGCGAATGTGCTGGAAGTTAGGCAGATTGTTCTTATCACGAATTTCCACGATCGTGTAGACGTGATTATAGTTGCGTTCGACGGTCGTGGCGACTAGCAGTGTTTTGCCATCGACGAAGGCGGGATCTCGAATCGTGTTCTGGAACTGTGTCACCTCATCCGCAAAGATGAAGACTGCTCTTGCCTTCGATGTATTGGCCATTTCGAGTGTCGCCACGAGCTGCGGGTTGCCCAGCACATAATGCACACGCTCATGCTGGATTGGCGATTTTTCCCGTGTATCTATGAGTACAACCTCTACAAGAGGATCTGAGGTCAGAATTTCGTTGATCGCATTCTCTGCATGCTGACTCCAATCAATAATGACAAAATGGTTCGATCCCGCAAACTTCAATTTCCCTTCCTCCTTCTTGCGCTGGTATACAAATAAGGCATCCACGACTTTACTAATCGTAATGGAGATAAGTCCGATACCGAAGATGTAGACAACCATACCTAAGCATTTGCCTGCAACCGTATGTGGATAAAAGTCCCCATAGCCTACTGTTGTGACCGTCGTCATCACCCACCATAAGCCGTTAAATCGGCTCTCAAAGGTGCTCGGTTCAAGCTCATACGCTAATAGGGAGCTGCCCCCAATGAACACAACTGCTACGCCAAAAACAAAGAGATTATTCCACTTTATCAGACGCAAAAGGAATTTCGAGAAGAAAAGCATGCCGACCTCCTCACAGGCATTCGCCTAACATTTGCCAATACAATCATTGTAGCACATCATCCAAAACGCTTATATATGCGGGAATGAGAAAACGCATTGGATGCGAAAAACCCCAGCACCAAGTTGATTGGCACCAGGGTTCTCTTCATGTATTGGCTGTCTCCAGCTTATTTCGCAGCAGCTTTTTTCGCCCATTTGGCTTGCATGGCACTTTCAATCTCCGCGTAAACCTGCTCAGTTGTTTTACCAACTGTGGAGATGCCTAATTTGGTTGCTCGCTTGTTCACAGCGTCGGATACCTTCGCTTGTTTTGCTGCTTTCTTAGCTTCTTTGGCAGCTTTCAACGCCGCGTGGATTTCCTTGCCGGTTTTCCCTTCTGTCGCGATACCCGCCTTGGTCGCTTTCGCTTGCAGCTTAGTCAAAGCGGCCGCTTTCAGCGCTGCTTTCAGCTCCTTGTTCGTCAGCCCGTCCGCGTTCACGCCGAGCTTGGTTGCTTTCTCCTGCAGCTTCACGCTAACAGCGGCTTTGATCTCCGTTTTGAGCTGCTCCGCTGTCTTGCCGGCCGTGGCGATCCCCAACTTAGCTGCCGCAGCATTTAAATGCTCGGTGTGTTTAGCTGTGGCTGCCGTTTTCAGCTCCGCCTTGATCTCCTTGTTCGTTTTCCCAGTCGTCGATATACCAAAAGCTTGCGCTTTTTCTAGTAAAAGTTGCTTCATGGGATGAAATTTCGTTGTCGAAGACGCTGTTGCATCTCCTTGTGCACCTTCGGCGAATGCCGCTAACGGAACGGAACATACAATCGCACCTACCAACACTATTCCTGCTAACTTCTTCAACATGTGGAATCACTCCTCGATTCGTTTAATGGTTGTGTAGCTTACGAAACCTATCTTACCCCATAGTTATGTCATAAGTTTGTCATGCGAGGACATTGTTCCGATTGGCAAAAAGATTTTGAAAACCGTCCCAGCCCCCAGCTGTGACTCCACGCGAATCGAACCACCGTGCGCCTCAACGATGTGTTTACAAATCGTCAAACCCAGACCAGCACCAGAGCGATTGCGACTTTCGTCCGCTTTGTAGAACCGATCAAACAGATACGGGAGCTTCTCCGGTGCGATGCCCTGCCCATGATCCCACACCTCGACCCACCGCTCATGTCGAATCGCCTTCACCCGAATCCCCGCTTGCGAGCCCTCCGGAATGTGATTAATCGCATTATCCAACAAATTGATGAAAACCTGCCTTAGCCGGTCGGCGTCAGCCTGCACGGAATAGGGCCCTTCCACATCGGCGCTAAGCTCGATACCTTTGCCTTTCGCCTTCATCTTCAGCTGTGTCACGACGAGCCCAATCAACTCTGGGAGATCAACAGCTTGCATATTCAACTTTACCTGCTTCTCCTCAAAAGATGACAGCTCCAGCAGATCATCCACCAAATGGCTCAATCGAAGTGTCTCCTGGAGGGAGATATCGATGAATTCCTTCGCATCCTCAGGCTCTACTACGCCATCAGTAATTCCCTGCAGGGAGGCCCGAATCGTTGTCAGCGGAGTCCGCAACTCGTGTGAAATCTCAGAGAGGAACCGCTTGCGGCCTTCTTCGACCTTCTGCAGTTTGCCCGCCATTCGGTTCAAGGAACCGGACAGCGAGGCGATTTCATCTTTGCCACGCACCGGCACCCTGCCATTGAAATCCCCTAGCGCCAGCGCCTCCGCGGTCTTGCTCATCTGCTGAATCGGCTTCACAAAATGCCGTGAAACAAAATACAAAACCGCAATCGCCAATAGGGCAACAACTAGGGCAGATGCATAAATAGCTCGATTAATCTCATTGATCGTACCTTGAATGTTCACGATAGGGGTATATAGGAAAATCGCCCCAACCACTCGGCTGTCCTGTAGGACAGGACGTCCAACAATGAGCATTTTGACCGTGCTGTTCGAGGTAAAATTACTCTTCACTGTAACCGGATTGCCGTTGAGCACCTTCTCCACCCAACCGAACCTTGCTGGGACTTCGCCCACGGTCTGGATTTTATCCAAGGTAGCTCGAGGATGCCTAATCACAGAAACACGCACATTCGACGTTCGCTCTAAGGCAGCAATTTGCTTGCGGAAATCCTTCTGAGCCGTAGAATTATCGAACAAATCCTTCGCTAGCTCCTCCACTTGCTCCACCTTTTCCAGAAGCAGCTTCTCACTCCGTTCATACGTCTTCTGTTTCATCGTGTAGCCGATCGTGCTCGAAATTGCTAGAATCGACACTAGCGTAATGGAAATGTATATAAATAATAGCTTGCTATAAAAGGAATTCAGCATGCGCCAGGTCCCTCGAACTTATAGCCGACTCCCCATACCGTGCGGATACTCCAGTCCTCTTTCCGCTCCGTGAGTGCCGAAAGCTTCTGCCTTAATCGTTTGATGTATAAATCGACCACACGGTCCTCACCCTCGAAATCCCACCCCCAGATCTTGGCGATCAGATCCTCACGGGTGAACACTTGATTCGGATTCCGCACAAAAAACAGCAGCAGCTCGTACTCCTTCTTCGGTAGAGACACTACCTGGCCTTCGACCTTCACCTCATGTCCCACGCTATCCACGCACAGACTGCCGATCTCATAGATATGTGCCGCTGGCATAACTTGCGTGCGCAGCACCGTTCGTCGAAGAATCGACGTTACCCGTGCGACCAACTCGTTCGGATCAAACGGCTTCACCAGATAGTCGTCTGCTCCCATCCTCAGACCTTCAACACGCTCATCCACGTGGCCCCTCGCTGTTAGCATCAGAATAGGCACATCGCTCTGGGCGCGAATCGTCTGACAGACCGACCAACCGTCGCGCTTTGGCAGCATAATATCCAGCACGATGAAATCGGGCTGCAGCTCCTTGAAACTTGTGAGCGCTTGCTCGCCGTCGTTCGCCGTCGCTACCTCGAAGCCGTTTTTTTCCAGATACAGCTTCGTGATTTTACATATATTCAGATCATCATCTACGACCAATACCGTTGTCACGCATGCACACGCTCCTTATGTACAGATGCTCATTCCCTTTATTTTACTGGGTAATTGTGAAGAAAGTATTTCTTTTGCCGTACACTTCACACATTTTTTACTAGAGTAGAGTGATTTCAATGACAACTAGGAAACTACCACAAAAGAAATAGGGCCGTCCCAGAAGCATGACAATGCTGAGGGATTACCCTTTTTAATTCTTTAAAGTATTTTCACATGTCATTCTCTTACGTTTCTGTGTTAAGTAATAGCTCCTGGTTGAATGCTAGTAAAGTATTCGTGAAGCGCTTAAGCTTTCCTGCCAGTATAGATAGTCGCTTGTCTAAAATTGATCTCCACAGACACTATTTCGATTAGATCAGCTACCCTAGTGAGTGATAATCATGCAAAAGTGCAGCAATTCCCCATCAGTTCCCCACATGGAAGTAAATTGCTGCGAAAATACATCTTTTCCCCACGAATACCCCGGTTCTGGGAAATCCCCCCAAAAACACCTGCACATTTGCATCTTTAGTGCCTTTTTCACTCAAAAAGCCCCATAAATCCTGCACTTTTGCAGGTTTTTGTGGGCTGGAAGTATGGCGCCCCTTATTGCGGGGCTTGAGATAAGCCAAAACCCCCAAGCATCCGCTAGGGGGTTCTGTTCCAACTATTTATATCCGTTCATTACACGACGAACGAGCTTTTCAACGAAACGATCAAGTTGAACACCAGATGATCAGCTGTTGTGTACTTCGGATCCACATTGAAGTAGCCGTGGCGGAAGAACTGGAACTTGTCATGCGGGTTTGCAGACTTCATGTTGTCTTCGACGAAGCCTTGTACAATTTGCAAGGAGTTCGGGTTCACTTTGTCCATGAACGATGTCTCTTCTTCGCCTTCCTCATCGTCCAAGATCAGCGGCTCGTACAAGCGGAATTCCGCTGGTACAGCGCTTTTCGCATCCACCCAATGGATGGTGCCTTTGACTTTACGGCCGGTGAAGCCGCTGCCGCTTTTCGTCTCGACATCATAGGTGCAGTGCAACTCAACAACGTTGCCATCTGCATCCTTGATGAAGTCGTTGCACTTGATGAAGTAGGCGTTTTTCAAACGTACTTCGTTGCCAGGGAAAAGACGGAAATATTTAGCCGGCGGATTTTCCATGAAATCGTCTTGCTCGATGTAGATCTCGCGGGAGAACGGAATCATGCGATTGCCCATTTCCGGATTCTCGGAGTTGTTCTCCGCTTCCAGCATCTCCACGCCATCCTCTGGATAGTTGGTGATGACGACTTTGAGCGGATTGAGCACGCCCATCGTGCGCAGCGCCTTCAGCTTCAAATCCTCGCGGATGAAGTGATCGAGCATGCGAGTGTCAACGACACTGCCACCGCCACCTTTGGATACTCCGAGCTCACGAACAAAATTGCGAATCGACTCTGGCGTCAGGCCTCTACGGCGCAGACCTGAAATGGTCGGCATACGTGGATCATCCCAACCGTCAACGGCTTTCTCGTCAACGAGTTGTTTCAGCTTTCTTTTGCTCGTAACGGTGTTTTTTAGACTAATACGGGCGAATTCATATTGTCTTGGCACATTCGGCATCTCGCACTCACGAATCACCCAGTCGTAGAACGGACGTTGATCCTCGAACTCACTTGAACAGAGCGAGTGCGTTACACCTTCAATCGCATCTTCCAGTGGGTGAGCGTACGTGTACATCGGATAGATGCACCACGCATCTCCTGTGTTATGGTGATGTGCGTGAAGAATACGGTAAATGACAGGGTCTCTAAGATTAATATTCGGAGAAGACATGTCAATTTTTGCGCGCAGCACACGCTCGCCGTCTTTGAATTCACCAGCACGCATGCGTTCAAATAGGGACAAATTCACCTCAATCGTGCGTTCACGGTAAGGACTGTTTGTTCCTCCTTGCGTCAGTGTTCCACGCGTTTCACGGATTTCATCCGCAGATTGGTCATCTACATAAGCCAGTCCTTTGCGAATCAAGACTAAAGCTCGGCTATACATCTCTTCAAAATAGTCCGAAGCAAAGAAAAGTCCGTCCCATTTAAAACCTAACCATTCTACGTCTTGTTTAATGGACTCCACATATTCAACATCTTCTTTGACTGGATTCGTGTCATCAAATCGAAGGTTCGTCAACCCATTGAAATCATCAGCAATTTCAAAGTTCGTGCATATCGCCTTTGCATGTCCTATATGAAGGTAACCGTTCGGTTCCGGGGGAAATCGGGTCACGACCTGACTGACTTTGCCTGATTTCAAATCTTCGTTTACAATGTTCTTAATGAAATTTGATATTGCGCTTACGTTAGCTTCCGCGTTTTTCGTTTCCATATGTGCCCAGCCTTTCTCCCACGGGTTAAAGTTTTATTTTCTATCATACACTAAATGGTACTCAAATATAAAGGAGCCAATGAGATGGAATCATTCGAGCATTACTTAGATCAATATGCAGAGCTTGCCATACGCGTCGGATTAAATGTACAAAAGGATCAAACCGTCGTCATCACAACGCCAATTGCCTGTGCAGAATTCGTCCGCAAGCTTGCGAAGAAGGCTTATGAGGCCGGTGCCAAAGACGTTGTCGTGGACTGGGACGACGATGAGGTGAAGGCGCTGCGCCTTAAACACGCTCCTGAGGATACACTTCGGACCTACCCTGCATGGCGCGCAAACGGGATGGAAGAGATGGCCAAAGAAGGTGCAGCGTTCTTGTCTATTTATGCGCCTAACTCGGATTTACTCAAAGATATTGATCCAGCTCGCGTCGCGATGTCCAGCAAAGCAGCAGCTACGGCTCGAGCAGGCTACTTGAACTATACACGCAGCAACAAAGTCAACTGGCTTATGGTGTCCTACCCAACACCTGAATGGTCAGCAAAGGTGTTCCCGAATTTAAGCGAGGCCGAGCGGATTCAGAAGCTATGGGAGCAAATTTTCAAGCTGACACGTGCTGATCTAGCTGATCCTGTGACGGCATGGAAAGAACATATCGGCACCTTGACGGCGAAGCAAAACCTGCTTAACAACAAGAAGTTCAAGCAGCTGCATTTCCAGGCACCAGGTACGGACCTGTACATAGAGCTAGCACCGAAGCATCAATGGGTTGCCGCAGGCAGCGAATCCGAGAAGGGTATTTTCTTCGTGCCGAACATCCCGACCGAGGAAGTGTTCACGATGCCAGCGCGCAACGGAACGAATGGTACGGTACGCAGCACCCTGCCGCTGAGCTACCAAGGTGCATTGATCGATGGCTTCAGCCTAACCTTCAAGGATGGCCGCGTAGTCGAAGCGACTGCTGAAGTAGGTCAAGAAGTGCTGAACAACATGCTGAATATGGATGAAGGCGCTCGTTATTTAGGCGAGGTTGCCCTCGTGCCTTATGACTCGCCGATTTCACAGTCAGGCCTCATCTACTACAACACGCTGTTCGACGAAAATGCGTCCTGTCACGTCGCACTCGGCAATTCCTACCCGTTCACGATTGAGGGTGGAACAACCATGAATGCCGAGGAACTAGTCGCGAACGGCTATAACAAAAGCTTAATTCACGTCGATTTCATGATCGGCTCTGCGGATATGGCGATTGATGGAATTCTAGCAGACGGTACACGCGAACCATTATTCCGCAATGGGAACTGGGCTTAAGGCTCAGACGGAAGCCCCTGCACAACAAATAAAGACCGCTCATACTTGGAGATCTCTCCATGTACGAGCGGTCTTTTCGCATTAATCCTCGTCTTCCGGACCCGGCGGACGTATCATGTTGGTCTGCAAAGTTTGGACGACGGCCGCCTTTTTCAGCTGCCACTTGCCCTTGTGCCATTTCCATAATGAGGTGACGTAGCCGAGCGTGTCCGCATTGGCGATGCCGGTGATACGTTGAACACCCTTCAGCTCACAGAAGCCGTCCTTTTTCACATCGACAGGCTTCAGTAAGCTGTATGCATCCACATTAACGATGATCGGCTTCACAATCTTCCCTTGATTGTACACCCCAAACTGCTCGTAAGCTTCCTTCCGATCCGCAATATCCAGGGTGAAGGATTTACCCGTTTCCTCGATTTTCATCTTTACCTTATAGTTGTTCTTAAAGGTCGCTTTCACATGCAGCGGTTCGGGCATCGGAATGTTGGTTGGCACGTTATTTTTGAGCGAATAGATGTAATTCGAGGTAAACCCGCCACTGCCGCCAGTATCGGAAGTCACATAAATCTGAGGCAGCATGTCGTGAATAAAATCACAAAAATCCATCTTTGGGTTATATCCGCCTTCCAGCGGAATCACAACCTGTGCCTGACCTTGTCCTACGACTGAGATGAACAGCTTGTCATAATAGGGACTGTTCATGTCTGATTTTAAGCCAACCAGGGAAACCAAATCTAATTTGCCGTCTCCCGTGACATCAATTTCACGGGTTTGAATGAGCTGGCCCTGACCGCTCTGGGGAGGTGCTTGTTGTGAAGAGGGGGGTGGTACCGTCTGAGTGAAGGCCTCTGCCGATCCACTGAAGGCTAAGCCGCCGCTCATAATTACACCAATTGCTGCGGTGTGCAGCGCGATTGTAAACCTTTTTCTAAACCGAGACATTTGTCGCACTTCCCATCATGGAATTGAATTCGGTTTATTATTTCAAATTTTTCCACGGGGTATGCGGGGAAAGGTCTACAAAATTGGCGGTCGGCGATACAGCGTTGCCTGCTCAAATGCATAGGCAAGCTTAATCAGCATCGGCTCACTGAATGCTCCAGCTGCAAACATGACACCCATGGGCCCTTTGCTTGTGTAACCGGCGGGTACAATGAGCAGCGGATAGCCTGCTCTGGCGGCTATATCCTCGCCCTCATCTTTTGGAAAAAACAACGCATCTAATTGGTACGTTTGGAGGGCATGATCGACCCCTTGGCTCCGTGTAAGCTCCCTGTATCTATGAAGACTCGTCAGATAAGCCTCTTCCGTAAGCGTTCCGTTCGTATCTTCTGAGCTAATCAACGTGTCCTGACCGTAGACCAACGCCTTCTCCGCATGTGTTTCATTGAACGCAATGACCTCCTGTAAGGAGTGGATGGGCATGGACCGATCCAGCTTTCCTAGGTAGGCGTTGAGGTCTCTTTTAAACTCATATAGCAGTACATCATAGTTCCACTCGGCATCTTGGCAAGGAAGCACCACATCATCAATGACAATCGCGCCCTCGTCGCGTAAAACTTGAATGGCCTGCTCGGCGATCTGCCGTTCTTCCTCGTCCAACTGCTGATAATACCAACGTGGAATCCCTATTCTAGCTTGATGAAGCCCTTCCCTTTCCAGAAATACCATGTAATCCCGATGGCCCTGCCCGTCACTCGCTAAGCTATGTGCATCCGAAGCATCTACACCTGTCATCACGCCAAGCAGCGCCGCTGCATCGCTCACAGTTTGTGTCATTGGCCCTGGAGTGTCTTGACTGCTTGATAGCGGAATAATACCTGAACGGCTTAACAAGCCTACGGTTGGCTTCAGGCCGACTAGACTGTTATGACCTGCCGGATTGACGATCGATCCTGACGTCTCTGTGCCAATAGCACCTGCTGCAAAGCCCGCCGCAACTGCCGCACCTGACCCCGAGCTAGAGCCGCCCACCTCAAATATGCCCGGTCCGTAAGGGTTCACTACCTGCCCGCCTCTTGAACTATAGCCTGAGGGCATCGCAACAGCCATGAAATTCGCCCATTCCGTCATATTCGCTTTGCCGAGCAGCACAGCTCCAGCCTCACGCAGCTTGGTTGTTATATAGGCATCTTCCGTCGCCACATGCTCCGCCAAACTCATCGACCCTGCACTGGTATGCATGCGGTCAGCGGTCTGAATATTATCCTTGAGCAAAATAGGAATCCCATGCAGAGGGCCTCGGCTTCTACCTTCCCGACGCTCCCGATCCAAATCTTCCGCAATCTCTAGCGCATCTGGATTTAGCTCCAGTACAGCATTAATTTTGGTATTATAGGCTTCGATACGCCCCGTATAGTACGCAACCAACTCTACCGAGCTGACTTCCTGCCGTTCCATCGCAAGTTGAAGTGTTTGAAAATCTGCGTTTGCGATCCAGCTATCTGATCCATGCATCACCTTTCACCGCCACCCTTCCACTATTCATGCTACACTAATTCCCTAGGCTCTCTGTTATACCTTCTAGGCTTGCAAGGTTTCGTGCAATCTGCTAAACCGGTGAGTCACAAGGATTTTCATCCACATAAATCGAATAATTAAGAAGAATACGACCAGAAGCAATGAGGTGTTTTTTCTTTGAAAATAGATCGACTACTCGCCATCACAATGCTGCTGCTTAATCGTCGTCGCATTAGTGCCAAAGAGCTTTCCGAACGTTTTGAGGTGTCCTTGCGCACCATCTATCGGGATGTGGAAGCTATTAACCAAGCTGGTATTCCCGTCGTTTCCTATGCAGGGCTTAGTGGTGGTTACGAAATCATGGACCAATATCGGCTCGACCGCCAGTTTCTGTCTTTGGAAGAGCTGCAATCGATCATCGTCGGACTCAAAGGGATCCGAGCTTCCGTCGGCGACCAAGAAATCAGCAATTTGCTAGATAAAGTCGGCGCTTTAGTGGCCAAATCCGAGCAGCCCGATGCGGCCAGGCTAGGCAACCAGCTGATCCTCGACATCAATCCATGGCGGAATGGGCATCAAAATCTAGAGCAGCTAACAGCCCTCCGCACCGCAATTAAGGAAACTAGACTCGTTACTTTTTCCTACATCTCGTCGCAAAGTGAATCGTCCGTGCGAACCGTCGAGCCCATGGGCATCGTGGTCAAAGGCTTCGGCTGGTATTTGTACGGGTACTGTTTGCTGCGCGAGGATTTTCGAGTTTTCCGATTATCCCGTATGCATAAAGTTGACTTGCTCCCCCATACGTTCGAACGCAAGCAAGAAACACTAGAGAAGTTGGATTATGGCTGGGGCAAAAGAGACCCCTCCACCCTCATTACGCTCGTGCTGCACGCACAGCCGAATGTTCGGGCGCAGATCGAGGACTATTTCCGTCCTGAGCATGTCACCATGCAGCCCGACGGAACTTTAATGGTTAGAGCAACACAGCCCGATGAACCTTGGCTGCACGGCATGCTGCTCAGCTATGGTCCAAGCCTTCGCATTCTAGAGCCTGCGCATATCGCAGCCGCAGTCAAAGAGAAGGCCGAAAAAATTGTTGCCCTCTATTCGACTCACTGACATTCTGTTGTCAGGGATGTTTGTCTATACTGAGGATATGAAGTGTGTGTACAGATGTGGAATATTAACTTCTAAGAAAATAGAAAACCTTGCTTACGCTGCCAGTATGTTCTTGTGAGTACACAGAAAGCATACTTACGAAGTCAATTTCTGGCGAAAAAATTTGAGGAGGAAGACCCCCATGTTCAAAATGATTGAAGATTTCGCAACCGAATACACCCAAGAAGCAAAAGGCACCCAGCGCGTGCTGGATGCCCTGACTGATGCTTCACTTGCACAGAAAATCACGCCTGAACTCCGTTCGCTTGGACAAATTGCTTGGCATATCGCCACAACGATTCACGAAATGCTCTCTCGCACAGGGCTGACATTTGCCGCCCCAGGAGGGGAAGAGCTTGCTCCCGCTTCTGCCCAAACCATCGCTGACACCTACCGCTCTTCCGCTGCCGCAGCCATCGAAGCGATTAAGTCGCAATGGACAGACGCGAAGCTAACCGAGTCCAGCGATATGTATGGCGATCAGTGGCCAAATGGACTTACGCTGCGCATCCTCATCTCTCATGAAATTCATCATCGTGGTGAAATGATCGTGCTGATGCGCCAAGCTGGGCTGCGTGTTCCGGACATTTATGGTCCGACGAAGGAATCTTGGGTCGAAATGGGCATGCAACCGTTAGTGTAGGGATAGATGAGCGAAGAATGGCGGAAAGATGGGTTAACCTCTGGAAAGTTCAAGGAAACACCCTTGAAACGGAACGTAGATCCCTTATTTTGTTTAAAGCAGCCATTTCCCTTGCGAAAGGGAAATAGGTTCCGCTATTTGCCCCAATATAGGAGCAAAACTTCCCTTTTCACATAAATAGCGTCCCTACGTTCCGCATCTCTGTAAAAAGCAGGATTTCAAACGAAATAGCGTCCTCTCGTTCCGTTACGTTAAATTTGGGCATCTAAACAGAAGAGTCGTCTCCACAGTTCCTCTACACTCGACACTCGAGGACTTGTGGGACAACTCTTTTTTATTTGTTAGACGTGTTACTCCCTACGAGCCTTTCAACCGTACCATCCCGATATCCGACGATCACCTGACTCGCCATCCCGACAAAAAGCCCATTCTCCACAACACCCGGAATTCCATTAATCGCTTGGTGAAGTTCAGCAGGATTAGGGATATTCCCGAAGTGGCAGTCCAGGATATAGTTCCCGTTGTCCGTCACATAGAGTTGATGATCGGCAACTCTAACTTTGGGCTCGCAGCCCAAGGCACGAAGCTTCCGCATCGTCAATTCATAACCAAACTTCACGACTTCAACAGGGAGTGGAAAGGTGCCCAACTGTGCAACGACTTTGCTTTCATCCGCCACGATGATCAGCTTCTTGCTCGAAAACGCAACAATTTTCTCCCGCAGCAGCGCGCCTCCACCGCCTTTGATTAAGTGCCAAGCAGGGCTAACTTCGTCTGCTCCATCTATGGTTACATCAATTTCTGAGATATCTGCAAAAGGAATCAGCGGGATACCCAGCTCTTTGGCCAGGTTCTCGGACGTTACCGAGGTGGCAACTGCTTGAATGTTCAGGCCGTTTTGCACCCGAACACCGAGTCCTTGAATCGCCCAATAAGCTGTCGAGCCCGTCCCCAAACCAACGATCATCCCCTCTTGGATCTCTTCGACAGCTAGCTCTGCTGCTGCTTTCTTGGCTTCCACTTGTGCACGCTCCTCACTTTCGCTGATAGGAATTCTATCCAACTATATTAACACAAAAAAGAAAATTCAACGGGGCATCGTTCATGCAGTATTGTATGCGGGGATTCGTCTCATCCGTTATACTGGAATGAAAAGGAGGCGATCCTCGATGCAAAATCAAACAGCTCTCGTCACCGGCGCCAATTCCGGTATGGGCCTTGCCACAACAGTGGCATTGGCTAAACAAGGCGCCAAGGTCATCATGCTCTGCCGCAGCCAGGAGCGCGGTGATCAGGCGCTTGTGGAAGCGCGCCGTCAGAGCGGCTCCGCGCACATCGAGCTGATGCTGTGCGATCTCGCTTCGCTGGCGAGCATTCGGGCTTTTGCTGCGGCGTTTCTCGCCAAGCACGACGTGCTGGATGTGCTCGTGAACAACGCTGGCATCGTCACTGTGAAGCGGCAAACCACAGCAGATGGCTTCGAGGCCATGATGGGTGTCAACCATCTCGGCCACTTCCTGCTGACCCAGCTTCTGCTGGAAGCCATCCTCCGCGCTCCGCAGGGGCGGATCGTCAATGTCTCCTCCGGCGCCCACAAAATCGGGCGCATCGATTGGTCCAACCCTCACCTGCAGCGAGGGTTCCGGGTCTGGAACGGATACGCCCAGTCGAAGCTGGCGAATATCCTGTTCACCCGCGAGCTCGCGAAGCGGCTCGCCGGCACTTCGGCCACGGCCAACTCGCTCCATCCGGGAGCCGTGGCTACGAACATCGGTGTCGATCGCGACACCGGGTTTGGGAAGGCCGTACATGCGATGATGCGGCCGTTTTTCTTGACGCCGGCGCAGGGCGCGGATACGGCGGTATTTTTGGCTACGAGCCCGGACGTGCGGACGGTCAGCGGCGAGTACTACTACAGGCGGCAGATTGCGCCTGTTTCTGCCCGAGCGAAGGACGACGCGCTAGCTCGTCAGCTCTGGACTTGGAGCGAGGAGCAGGTCGGACTCGCGGCTAAGTAAACGACATCACACACGCACGATCTCGTGGGAACGACGGATAGCTCATCAAATATAAGGGTACGTTATAGGGAGCATTTACCTTATTTCTGGAGTGTGACGACCCTTGGATTTCTTCCACAGTCAAGAATCGCTAACTACCATGCAGTGGATTCTTCGCGCCTTCGTAGGCTACTTTTTCCTGCTTATCACCGCCAAAGCATTGGGCCAACGCTCCATCTCACAGCTGCGCTTTCTTGATTTCGTCATCGCACTTATCCTAGGCAACATCATGGCTCACCCGCTCTCTGACGAGCACTTAGCCCTCAAGGGCTCTATGATCACCACCCTTGCACTCGTTGTGCTGTATCTCTTTACGTCTTGGCTGAGTCTAAAATGGAACTTCCTCAAGCATCTCTTTGAACCGTCACCATTGACGCTTATCAAGCACGGGCAGCTCCGTATGGCCGGCCTGCGTAAAGCCAAAATCTCCGTCGACCACCTCTTCTCCGAGCTGCGTAAGCAACAAATTGAGGATATCGAGAAGGTTGCACTTGCTTTGTGGGAGCCTGGTGGGATGGTCTCCGTATTCTTGGAGCCGCAGCATCAGACAGTGACTGCCAAAGATATGGCCATCCCAAACGATCCCTTCTCCCTCGTTAAGCCGGTCATCATACAGGGTGCCTACGATAAAAAGCTGCTCGCGCAGCAAGGAAAAGATTTCGCATGGCTGGAGACGCAGCTTCATGCCGCAAAGGTTGAGCTCGAGCACGTCGTACTCGCAACCATTGATGATCAAGATCAGTTCCGTGTGTACAAGGGACTGGACACACCTCAAGACGAACAGGCGCTGTAATAAGCGTAGGTTCGTCTTTTTTGCAGCTTTTTGTTTGTTCAGGCCGGCTGCTGATCATGCTCTATTGGACAAATACAGTGTCTTTCTTAAAAATGGACCAAAATCACCAACTCCATTGGATTTATCCAGTGGAATGACTCCAAATAAGCTAAAAAATGCCCTAAAATCTTGAATTGACTGGATTTGTCCAATCAAAATCATATATTGGCTACTTGTCGGAGCATCACATTGGATTTATCCAATGTAAGGAGGGGAGGAGGCTGCGAGTAGGTTGGATGTCGATATCGTAGGCAGGGTGATTTGGGGGTGGGAGAGGGTTAGTGGGGCGGTGGGGAACCAAAATGCAGCTGCTGAGGCACCGCGTGTGTAGGTAGCGTGTTTTAAAGTAGCTAGGCCCTTGAGATACGGAACGACGTTCCTCTATTTTTGCGAAAACAACGAATTCCCGAAAGTTACGGAACATGGTTCCGCTATTTCACCTAAATCAGCTCTAGAATTGCTTTTTCCAAGAAAATAGCGCCCTCTCGTTCCGTTTCTGGCTGATTTAGCTAGTTTTAGCCCGAATAAGGGAACCACGTTCCGCAACTAATGAAACTATGTGATTGGGGTTGGGGTTGGGGTTGGGGTTGGGGTTGGGGTTGAGTCGTTGCTATTGAGTTGCGAGTGCAGACGATCATCGTTGCTAATGCAGGAATGTTGGTGGACTGAGGGGCACACATGACTGATGGAGAGGTCAATTATTGCTGGAGACGTGTGTTCAAGTAGCA
The DNA here is from genome assembly GCF_059692215.1 of Paenibacillus sp. J22P51. Taxonomy (NCBI): domain Bacteria; kingdom Bacillati; phylum Bacillota; class Bacilli; order Caryophanales; family Paenibacillaceae; genus Paenibacillus; species Paenibacillus sp. J22P51. The sequence continues at coordinate 165,418 of NZ_JCAUAZ010000014.1, forward strand.
TCGCAGTACCTTCAAGGGTCCCTAATGGCGGATTCACAGACTTTAGCTGGATTTCATACAGCTATTTTCCTTGTTAATCGCTATTTTCCTGATCTAGATGGAAAAATGCTCTTCTGTCAAGAAAGTGGACGTCCCTAAGTTATGCCACCCGCTGGTAGTATAGCTGCTCAAATTCGGCGGGAGACATGTAACCAATTGTGCTATTCGACCTTGTCCG